>DATDZF010000079.1:0-7881 GCA_035288785.1 Candidatus Norongarragalinales archaeon | reverse complement strand
TGACATTGAATGCGGCGCATGAGAAGATGTTGATGGGCACGGCCCCCGGCTCCTTGCATATTCCCCCGCTGCAGGTGAGCCCCTGGTTGCACCCGTCATCGCAGCACTGTGCATTCAGCGTGCCGCATGCCTCAATTGGGAATGTTTGCGTTGCTGTTTGCGCATCCCCGGCGCATGCCTCCCAGGTGGTTGTTCCGCTTGGCGATGAGGCAATTATCCCCTGCGAATTGGTGCCCCTTCCCTGGTAGTAGATGGTGTATGAAGCCCCGGAAGCTGATGTTGCAACGCTTACCAGGTAATTGACCATCCCAACGCCGGCAAAGCCGTAATCTGATACCGCCTCGCGCACATGGGCTGCCTGCAAACTTGGGATTTGGAGGAGGGAACAAGTGCCCGAATACGTGGCGCTCCCAACAGATCGCGATGGCGCGCTTCCGCTCGAGTAATAGAGGCTTTCTAGAAAGCCCGGATCCCCATTTGTTGAAGGCGTGTTTCCGACCCTGAAGTAGAATCCCTTCCGTGAGGCCAATCCAAAATCAATTGCAAACCGTGCGATGTAATTGCGGCCTTTGCGTACCTGGGTTACTTTTACTCCCGGGTTGCTTTCCGAATAGAGCCCATCAAAAGCAATGTTTATGTTAAGTGGATTTGCGCCTGGCGATGGGGATGCGGTTGCCCCTGCGGATGGGTTGGCGGATGCGCCGGGGCTAGCAGATGGGTTTGCAGGGTTGAACCATAATGTGCGGGTGATTTGGAAGGTTGCATTTGCGGGCGAGCCATCCGGAAGCGCCTCACCCGGCGCCTTTGAACTTTGGTCGATATCTGTGACAGTCACATCGAAGTACGTATCACCAAAGCCCTCCGATGCTCCCCTGAAATTGTACCTCCTAAAGCCCCGGATCCAGAAACTGCAGCTACCGGTGCATGCCCTGCTCGGGGTTGCCTCATTCTTTACCATGTCGGTAGCAATAACTGAAAACGAGTTTACCGGCAGCGATTGCAGCGTCTTTGCCTCAACCTTCACATACCCCCTGGGGAAATACATTGTGATTGCAAGCTCGGAATTTTCCGTCCCGTTCGCAATGGTGATCTGCCCCTTCCCGAACAACGAATCCCTCGCCGCCTTGATGTAATATGTTCCGGGCATGATTGGCGTTTTGGCATTTCCCGCAGCATCCGTGTAAATGGTCTGCGGCGGCACGAACTCGCCCCTTGCATCATAGAAATTGATGGAAGTCCTTGAGTGCGGATGGCCGTCCTCGTCAAGCGCCTTCACAGTTAGCATGAATTTTTTCTCATTGACCTCGAGCTTGCGAAGGTAAATGGTTTTCCGATCGCCCGCACGGAAGGCGCCTTTTTCAAACGTGTACCCGGATGCCTCCGCAATTGCATAAAACGAGTCTGCTGCCTTCAGCTCAAAGGAGGTTTTTCCGCTCGCATCCGCCTTGGCATTGGCGATTTTCTCATTATCGGAATTGTAAACCGTGACATCCGCCCCCTCTATTGGCCTTCTTGTTTTCGCATCCGCGACCAATATTTCGGAGGTTTTCTTGTCGGTTTTGCCTTTCCTTAAAATGAGCACCGCCTCGGAAAGCTCCCTTAAGGTGAGAGTTGCCTTCGCATCCTGGAAGCCCGTCCAGGTGGCAACCAGCTTAAGGGGGGTCCCGATTATGAATCCCTTCACCTCGGCCTTGCCGTTGCTATCCGTAATGATTTTTTTAAGCGCATCCCCGCCAACCCGCGAATTGAAAATCTCAACCGATGCCTTGAGTGGAAGGTTGTTCTCGTCGGTGGTATAGATTATGAGGACGCCCTCCTTCTTTTCCTGGTTGTCGTCGGGGTTCGTGGCATCAGGACCGGCCTTCCTTGCTAGGAGAAGCAGCAGTTTCCGGTCATTCGACCTTGCGGTCTTTGCCGCGTTCTGGTAGCCCTCCTTGTATGCGACTGCGGTAAGGTCGACATTGATTGGCAGCTTGATCAATGCCCTGCCCTGGCTGTCCGAAGTCAGGGTCTTTTTGTTCTTGGAATAGGTCAGCTCGACTTTTGCTCCCGGAAGGGGATTTGAATCGCTGGAAACCTGGATCTCGAAATCCACCTTTTCAACTGAAATAGGCTCCAGCTCCACCTTTAGCTTATCCCTTCCTTTGATCTGGATGGATTTGTTGAAGAACGCGTAATCGTCGTGCGCAACTTCTAAAAGCGCCCCCCCTTTCTTCAGGTTATTGAATTTTGCCTTGCCGTTCCTATCCGTCTCAAGTTCCAGTGCCTTTCCTCCTGTTGCCGTACCGTTGAGCGTCATGAACGCCCCCTCAACAGCTTTTGAGCCACTTAGCACCTGCACTTCCAGGGATGGTGGGCCTCTTGGCCAAAGCAAGAATAGCAAAAGCAGCAGCAATAGCAAAATCAGCAATAAAATTACCGGGAATGTGGGTATCCCCGCATTCTCAAAGGGCTCCACGAAGTATTTCTTTACGGGGATGTTCTTCTCATCCTCCAAATAATCCACGAACGCGTAGTATTTCTGCTCGGTGGATGAATAGAGCTCCTTAACAGCGGAATAAGCGCCATCAAGGAATCCCTTGATCTTGTCCGGAATGCCCTCGCCCCCTTCCGAGTATTCGTCGGCCATGGAAAAAATACTCGTTAGGGCTATTTAAAGATGCTCGCGTCAGTAACCGGCGATGATGCAAGCGTAATGGATACTTTCGGAAGGCTAAGTGGCTTGCTTGACCACTGGCCAATGTGTTGTCAGGTTGGTGGATATTTGGCGGCCTGGCCAAGTGGATTATGTGTCAAAGAATTTCTCGGCGCTCCACTCGCTGCAGCTTGAGGAATCCGTTGCGGACTTGCAGCTTTGTACCTTGAAATAAACTATCCTGTTCGCCATAAGGCCCGTAATCCGGCAGGTTTGAAGAGTTTGCCCCGGTTGCTCGGAGCATGTGCGGACAGTGCAGGTTGGTTCGATCGTTGGCGAAGCTGCCGGAGTATAGCCCCCTCCTCCGCCACCCCCTCCACCCTCTGCAGTTCTTATCTCGAAACTGATCTTTTTCCCATAATCGCTAAAGCTCAGTTCCGAATAACCGCCAAACTCTACTGGTCCTTGCCTGGTGCAAACCTTGTTTCTGGCCGGCTGGATGTCGGTTTCCCATTTCAGGGTTGCTGCCGTTGTTGTGATAGAGGAAGCATCCAATACCCGCACGATTGTCGGGATACTGGGCGGATTATTCGAAATTGAGAATGTGTATGTGGATGATGTTTTCAGGTAGCAATCTGCAGCTGCGCTGGGGTTGTCAATGATGTTATCCGATGTTGCGGCCGCAACGACATATTGGTCATATCCGCTGGTTTTGCACCCGCCGATCTTATAGGTATAGGGGCCGGGGCTTAGTGCCAATCCCGCCTCCTCGGGAAGGACCGCAACATGCTGGGTGTTCAACGATCCATCGGAGTCGTATCTCTTGATGAAACCGCCGCCGTTGAGGGATAGAAAAACCAGGCTGGTTGTTGCCATCCCCGGCGTATCCCAGGTTATTGTTGCATGATTGTCGGTAGTTGTGGTATCTGTCGGTTCAGTTGCCGTCAAACCGGCGGGTTGGTCGATGCATGCCCCAAGCACGCACACTTTCCCAGTGCCGCAATCATGATCCTCGGATACTGGCGCATTGTTCTGGCAATACCATTCCTTAAGCTGGCTGTCTGAATTGCAAACGTCTTCTTTAGGTGTCTGCCCTGTTGCCGTTGTGGTTCCTTTTACAGTATAGCTGTGGCTATCTGAATCGGTGCATGTGGGGGTACCTTCAACGCAAGCCCCATTTTGGCATGTCCCTCCGGTGCATGGTGTGCCATCGGTTTTGCCATCGCATTCCAAAAGCAATCCGGTGCATCTTGAGTTCAACTCCGCCACGTGTGTTTGCACGTCCACAACACACGCAGGCGAGCAGCCCTGGGTTGGGGTTGTTTCGTCAATATCAATCCAATACGTGCCGGTGCCCGAATTGCATAAGTAGTTATTTGAGAGGGGGCCGACCTGGGTGCATGCGCTTGCCGCGCCCGCAATTTGGGTTGCCTGCGCTTTTGTCAAGCTAAAGGTTGTGCCATCCTTGGTGCAGATATCGGCAGTTGCCGCCCCTCCGCACCTTCCTCCGGCACTGCAGTTCTGATTGCCAAAGCAGTCGCTATTAGCCGAGCACGTACCGCCGAGGCAAAGCCCGTCGCTGTTGCACGACCCACCGTTGTTGCAGGGGGTGGTTGGCAGCCTTTCGCTCCATTCGGTATGGGAATTGGAGATGTTGCAGAATTGGCAGGAATTCCCATCCCTTGGGGCATTGTTCGCATAGCCGCTGCCATCAATGGTGCATGTGCTTGCAGTCTGGCTGCACTGCGGGAACGACCCTCCCGCGAACAAGTAATTGATGAGGATGCCCTGATCGGCATCATTGAGGCTCCCATCGCCATTCATATCGATGGATTCAAAGTTTGCAGGAGTGCCTTCCCTTCCCCTAATATCTATCAATGCGACCAAATCCATGATATCCCAGGATTGGTCACCGTTCACATCCCCGCACATTGTAACCGGCCCGGGGCATGCAACAGCCCCAACACCCGGCTTGCAGCAAGCCCTCCGGATAACGTTTGATTGGCCATCATCCCCGTAGAAGGCGCTTGCGAACATCTCGTAGGTGACCCCCGTAACGAGGCTTGAGAAGGTGGTATTGTAGGTATAACCATCAGCGCTCACGCCGGGATTATCCCTCCAGGTGATTATGCTCTCTTCTGGCTCCTTTAGCCCGCCCTTGCCTTCCACATCCTTGACATTTGTCGTCCAGCGGATGTTCAAGTCCTTGTTTGGAGTGGAGGTGCAAGAAATGTCGGTTATCTGCAGCGCCGGCTTGCCATCATCCCTTGTGAGGGGATTGCAATCATCATCAACGCCATTGTGCAGCTCCTCGCTCATTTCGGGGTTGATCTCATTCCCCGGGACTCCGCTTGCTCCAGCTGGCTCATCGTTGCAATCTATTGCCGAATGCTCGCACATGCGCACTCCGTTTAAGCCGTAGCCATCCTCATCCTCATCAATGCATGCAGTAAGGTCGCCTACGAAGAATTTTGGATGCCTTTCAATGGAATATGGCCCAAGCTCCTCAACATTGTCAGTTGTTTCATTATCGAACCTGTAGAGGATCATGGCACGTGTTAGCGCTTCGTCCTGCCTTAGGTCCAGCGCAAACACCGGGAAGGCCTCCAGCGCATCGTAACTCTCCAACTCCGCCTTCGCGTCATCGAAAACCCCAAGGAAATTGGCACTAGAGCTCCTCAAATCAAGCCCCTCGTGCGTATAGTAATCCTCCCTCCCATCGGGGACAAGCGGCCATTCGGTTGCAAAGCAGTGAGTTTCACCCGCTTCGGGGAAATAGTCCGCAGCTCCGTAAAACTGGTCGAAGAGGTTGCATGCGGGCACGCCATCGCAGTTGAAATTGCGGCTTTCGGTTAGGTTCATGGGTTCCAGCACGAAATTATAGCCGTCCACTCCCCATGTTTCCCCATCCGAGGTTTGCGTGCTGAGCTTGTACAATCCGATGCGCGCGTCGCATTCATGCGCCGTATCCTTTACCTTTATGGAGAAGCCCTCCTGGTTGAAAACATTGAAGACCGCATTTGCCCTTTCCGCAACTACCATGGAGAATTTGACAGGCGTTGTGCCCGGGTTCCTTACAAAATACGAGTATGGTGCAAGCCCGCCCCTCCTGAAAACGGAGTTTGCGGCAGTTTTCTCCACCATTTCCATGAAGGATGCCATCCTTTCGGAAGGGAAGGCATTGCTCATGTATTCCTCGTCCTCGGTATAATCCTGCGCCCAGCCCATGAGGTCCGGGATGCTGCCTTCGCGATGCGCCTGCGGATCAAGGTCCAAGATCGGGAACCTTCCGCTCCCGCCGGTCTTGGCGGCAATTGTTAGGGCCGGCCTGCTGTTGGTGTTCCATCCGAAAATGGCTGCGCCTCCGCGGTTGCTGCTGCGCATCAAGAGGTTGATTACGAATTCATTGTAGCTGGTTGAGGTGCTGTACACGCCGCCGGCAAAATCATCCATTTGCGAGGTAAGCTGCCGGTTGTTGAGCACGTATGCGAGCCTTAAGGGGCTATATGCTTGGTCGTTGTAGCCATAATATGAGAATGGGGTTGCATCCGGCTGCTTGTATTCGATCATCGAGGCATCGATTGCAGGCAGGTCCACCCGTTGGTCAATCGGGACATCCTCATCGGTAAGGACGAGTATGTCCATTGCAAGGGGCACCGGATTTGGGCTGATGGATATTTTCATGGTGAAATTGCCCCCGATTATTTCATTCCCAATGGGCTTGTACTTGTCTGGGCAGCCTGTCTGGCCGGGGTCGTAAAGGAGCAGGTTGTTCCTTTGGTCCCATTTGAAGCATTGGTCTACCCTTGCGGCCTTGTCGTAGAATTCAATGCGCTGGAACATGGATGAACCGTCCTCAGAAACAAAGCTGATTGGTATTCCATCCGCCGGGAATATGGGGTCGACCTTGAATACCACGCGCGGCGCGCTTGGCAATATGTTGCCCTTGGCGGTTTTTGTAATCTGCAATGAGGTGCATTCGCGGTAGTCCGGCTCTGGCAATGTCGGAGGCGCCTTGCAAAGCAGGCGGGCCGCATCGCAGCCCGTGTTCAATTGGTAACATTCCCCATCAGCTGGAGATGGGTTTGCAGGACAGTTTTCCTCCAGCACTTCCCCGCAGACGTCAAAATAATCCGCAATTTCCTCTTCTGCAACAAGGCTTACGACCTTAATGCCGGCAGGGCAGGTTTTCACATACTGCACCGCGTCATCATTGCAATAATCCTGCTGCTTCACATTGCCATTCGGGCAGATTTTTTCGCAAACGATGGGAGTTCCCGGATCGCAATTGTTGTTCAAGTCGTAACATTCCTCGTTGGCGGGCGCCGGCTGCGCTGGGCAATCCCGCTGCAGCAATTTCCCATCGAGGCGGAAGTAGCTTGCTTTTTCCTCTTTATTTATGATGGTTGTTACCTTTGCGGAAGAGTCGGCGCAAACCTCCACCCTTGCAACCTCCGGGGAACCGCAATAGGTGTTCGGGTCCACCCTTGGCGTGAAATCGCAAAGTGGCGTTGTGCTGGAGCGGTTGCCAAGGAGCTTTTCACAGTCGCCGGATTGCTCAATCGTATCATCCCCCGGGCATTCCTTGTACACTTCCCCCTTGCGTGTGTAGAACTCGATCCCGGCCTCCTCCTTCATGACGACCATCGCGCCGCCATCCTTCATGGAAAACACTTTTTGCACTTCCGTGCTGTTGCAGAAATCGCTGGGGTTTATCCTTGGCTCGGGAATGCACCTGTTGGTTTCGGTGCTGCAGAAATTCTCAATCGAATCGCATTCCGGGAGAGGGGGCGCATTGCATTGCTCGTTCAGCCCGCCGGTCTTCACAAACGGAAGCGAATAGGGGTATGTCCTTGCATTGCACTGCTCTACTTGTGAGATCCCCGTCGGGTCAGAATAAAGTGTCCCGTTTGCAAGGACGGAATAGCCATAGTAGAAGATATCCAGCGCTTCGGGTGCGCGTTTTATGCTGTTGGTTTTTACCGTGATTAAAAGCACGGTGGAGCCGATGGTGGGGTATTCTATGAACGCCCATCTTGCCTTTGAGGGGCTGCTAAGTGGCGTGCACACATCGGGAAGGTAGTAGCTGGCGCCTTTTACCGAGGTTGGTGCTGGCGTTCCGCTCATGGAATAATCCACAAGGTAGCCGTCGGCAGAGGAATTCGATGAGCCCTCGAGCTCAAGCTGCTCCCCTACGCGCAGGTATATCCCCTTCCGGCTGCTGTTGTCGAAGAACGCCGAGAACC
>DATDZF010000078.1:0-6156 GCA_035288785.1 Candidatus Norongarragalinales archaeon | reverse complement strand
CCGCCGTTATCGTTTATTTCCGCCATCAGCTTGTCGTCATATAAGCCCTCGTCCTTCATGGCCTTCTCGAATGCGCCGTCCACGTAATAGAATGATCCGACCTTCACGTTCTTTTCGAAAACCAGCGAATACACCGGCTCGATCCCGGAACTGCAGCCTGCGATCATGGAGATGCTTCCCGTTGGCGCAATCACCGTTGTATAGCCGTTCCGAATGCCGTATTTCCTCACATCCTGCGAAATTTTGATCCAATCGAATTCCTTGGTTTGCGAGTACGGCCCCGCAACTGGCAATTTCCCTTCCGGGTAGAAGCTCTTGCTGTAATAGGGCAGGCTCCCCCTAAGCCTTGCGAGCTCGATGCTTTTCACCTTGCTCCAGTAATTTATGAATTCCATGAGCTTTTCGGCAAACGCCCTGCCTTCCTCGGAATTGTAGGGGATGCGCAGCTCATAGAGCAGGTCGCCAAATCCCATCACGCCAAGCCCGATCTTCCTGGTTGCAAGCGTCATGTCCTCAAATTGCTGCAACGGGTGCTTGCTGACATCGATCACATTGTCGAGGAATTCGCTGCAGGCCATTGCGGTCTCCTTCAGGCCCTCCCAATCGAAGTAGGTTTTGCCATTCTCATCCTCCTTTGCGAAATGCCACACGTTGATGCTCCCAAGGTTGCAGGATTCATAGGGGTAGAGTAAAACTTCCCCGCAGGGATTGGTCGTGATGATCGGGCCAAGGTGTGCAAGGAATGGGTTGTACTTGTTTACCGCGTCATGGAAAATTACCCCCGGCTCAGCTGATTCCCATGCCTGGTAGACGATCATGTCAAAGAGGCGGCGCGGGTTCACGGTGCGCACGACCTCGCCGCTCCTTGGGTTGACGAGAGGGTAGGGCTCGTTCTTCTCGTAGTATTCCCAGAAATCATCCATCAAAAGGACGGATATGTTGAAGTTGCGAAGAGCCTTGTTGCCCTCCTTTGCCTTCACGAATTTCTCGATGTCGGGGTGGTTGGAGTTAAGGATGCCCATGTTTGCCCCCCTGCGGATCCCGCCCTGCTTGATCACTTCCGTCATCGTATCAAAGAGGCGCATGAAGCTGATTGGCCCGCTTGCGATCCCGGATGTGCTGCTGACAAAATCGCCCTCGGGCCTAAGGTGCGAGAAGTTGTACCCCATGCCACCGCCGGACTTGAATACGATTGCGGTGTTCTTGAGGCCTTCCATGATGCTTTCGATGGAATCCTCAACGCCTATGACAAAGCAGGCGCTGCCCATCCCAAGTGAGTTCCCGAAATTTGCAATTGCGGGCGTATTTGGCATGAACTTCCTTGAGACCATCAGGTCGTAGTTCCCATCGATTTCCTTTTCCCTGGAAGAGAAGCTGCCAGACGCAAGCATTTCCATCATCCTGCTGAAGGGCATGCGCATGCTCTTTTGCATGTTCATCCTGTCGAACATGCGCTTTAGCGCTTCCAGGTGGAAGCGGTTGAGCTGGTATTCCCCTATTGAATATTTGAACTCATGGGAGGCGGTGTCGAACTCCTCGGTAGGCTGCGCCTTCTGCTGCGCGTTGATGTCGAACACCCGCTCGTCATACATTATGCTGGGAAGGGTGGTGTGCACCGCTATGCGTGTGAATAGCTGCTTTGGGGTTTCTATGAGCTTTCCCTCCTCGTTCTTGCGCAGGTAGCGCGCCTTGAGCACCTTGAGCGCGTTAAGGTCGAACTTCTTGTCGACCTCATCGATCTCTTCCTTCTCGATGATGCGCTTCTTTTCCTCCCTAAGCTCTGCGCGCTGCTGCCGGTAGATTATGTACGCCTTTGCGGTCTTTGCATATCCGCCTTCAATCAGCACCTTCTCAACAGTATCCTGCACATCCTCGACACCGGGCACCTGCCCGCTGCGGAACTGCTTTTCGAGCTGGTCCACGACCGTATCCGCAAGCGCGAGTGCAAGCGCCTTGTCCTTGCCGCCAACCGCCTTTGCGGCCTTCCAGATGGCGCTGACTATTGTTTCCTTCTGGAAAACAACAATCCTTCCGTCCCGCTTCTTGATCTTGGCGATATGGCCATTGCCGTTACCGTTCATTGGATCCCCACCTGCTGGCAAATTGAAGTACACGATCTTGTTTCCTGGCATGCCCCATCACCCGCGCAACGCATCGTCCTGGCCTTGAATTCCCCATCTTCCCTGCTTGAAAAAAAACGCATAAAAACCACTCATAAAAAAAATGAAAAACGCTTGCGAATTCCTACATCCCCAAAACAAAAAAACCTAACCTTGTTTTCCCCATCCCATGTATTTATTGAAAATCCCGTATTGCGAATTCCCATTCACTTCTTCAATAATTTCTTAACTTCGCTTTCAAACTCATTCAGGTCCGCGAATTCCCTATAAACGCTCGCGAACCGGATGTATGCGACCTTGTCGAGCTTCTTCAGCTTCTCAATCACCATCTCGCCGATCTCAATGGATGAAATTTCGGTGCCCTCCTTCTTGCGTATGTCCCGTTCGATCTCATCAACGGTTTCCTCTATTTTCTCCCGGCTAACAGGCCGCTTCTCGCACGCCTTCACGATCCCGGATTCGATCTTCTTCCTATCGAATGGCTCTGTCTTGCCGTCCTTCTTCCTGACCACCAAATCCAGGAACTCCACCCGCTCGTATGTGGTGAAGCGCTTTTCGCACTTCTCGCACTCCCGGCGCCTCCTGGTCACGGCAAGGTCCTCCGCATCGCGCGAATCCAGCACCTTTGTTTCCATATGGCCGCAATAGGGGCATCGCATGACTCTCACCGTTCTTAGAAAAAATGGCGTAAGGGGCACTAAATATTGGGTGTGTTGTCTCTTTTGGTACTATATGTTGTATCCGAAACCAACACTACATACAATAGATGGATATTTAAACCTTTCTTTCCCCCTCGTAAAAAAATGCAAAAAATCGGATTTTTTTTGGGAAAAATATTTTCCCCCCTCGTAAAATCTTTCCGTATTTTCTAAAAATTTTATTGTTTTTTTCAAGTTTACGAGGGGAGCTATTTTTGTTTCGGCATGTTTTGGGATGATTTTTGCACGGTTTGAATGCGTTTTGCAAATTATTCCGCAGCCTTTACCCATTTCCGGTTATTTTTTTTAAGGGGCTGCTGACTGGTTTTATTTGCGGGAATCTTCGGCCTTTAGTTCCCGGCAATTCAGCTGCTCCAGATCTGAGGGAGAAAACGGATATATATTTATTGATTGAATATGTCTTAGACAAAGGGAGGTGTTTGAATGGCTGAAGAGAGAAATCGTAGAGAGGAAGGATGGCAGAAAACGAGGCGGAATTTAGGCCGTGCAGGGAAGGTTGCCCTTGCCGGAGGGCTTAGTGTAGCCCTGACCGCTGTGCCTTTTTCGGAAGTGCGGGGCCAAACGAAAAGAACCGGGCCGGATGAGCAACGCGAAGTGTTGCCAATCGGAACTATTGAACGCCTTGCCGATTCGATACATGTTACATTTAGCCGGTACCAGAAAAATGATGCCCTCCTGCCGCCGGATATTTCGGAGAGGATCTGGAGAGCATTCGGGGAAGCGCATGGCATTCCGGATTCAAACAGTTATCGTATCGATCCAAAAACCGGCAGCCTTCAATTCGTCCTTCCGGGCATGACAAAAGGCGGATTTTACCCCATTAATCTGGAGTGGGCAAGGGAAGCAATCAAAGCTGTAGCTGCCGAGGCATTGAGGCAGGCGGCCCCTTACGCACGATTAGATTCAGTGACTGTGAAAAGTGTTACGGGATCTTCTGGGCCAAATAAACGAAGGATAATTGCCCGGGCATATGGCAGCCAACCAACAAAAGAAAGCCTGGGGCATCCCTATAGGGTTGGCAGGACGCAACGGAGCACCCTTGGGAGACACTAATTTTTTCTATCTAATTTCGCCTCGCATGGGTCGAGCATTTCCTACTTCGCTAAAGAGCATTAGCTAGGGTTCTAAAAGAGGGGTGGGGGCTCCGAAGAGCCCCCATGTGGGTTGAACCGTCGGCTTTTCATTTTCAATTAGATGATCAAAGCCTATGGTGTCAATGTTTTCCTTTTTTGATTTCGGATTGGGATGGAAAAAGACCGGATTTTACTGCATCCTTTCCCTCCAAACCAATTTTTTCCTTCATTCATGATATCGGCAGGAAGAAAACCTTCCTTCCTACCTGCACCTTCCTCAATAATCCTTCCTTAACCAACCTGTTCAATCTCGAAGAGGCCGCGTTGCTTCCCTTGTACTTGAATTTCATCTGCACCTGCTCTGCGCAGACCTTGCCTTTTTTCAATGCATATCCTATGATGCCCTCATCGATTTCGGGCAAAAGAACCGCATCACGTGTCGCATGCTTTGGAGCTGCCAGGCTGACCTTCCCATCAATTTTGGCCTCCAACTCCTTGATTTTCCCCTCCAATGAAAGCAGCCTATCCAGCTTCGCATTCAACTCCTTGAATAGGAGGTTTGTTGAGCTCCTCTCCTCACTGAGCTTATGCATCAAGGTCGCTATGAACACCGGGTCCCGGATCTGCTCCTGGAACCTCCTGAACTCCTCGGTGACTTTCTGGAACTCACTCCCCTCGTCCATAACTCTTTTAAACCTCGTTTGCGTATCTGTTCAGGTGGGCTGAACTGGTTGCTTGCTCGCATGCCAGTATTATGGAACTGTCATGACATTGTCGTGACACTAATAACGCAAACGGGTATATATACTTTACGGTTAGAGGGGTCGCTGTTTCCAGATGGCACAAAAACGCGCTCTTTTGAGCGTCACAGATAAGGTAGGCCTGGTGCCTTTTGCCAGCTTCCTCCATAGGTCCGGCTGGGAACTGATTGCATCCGGAAACACGGCAAAACTCCTAAAAGAAAATAAAATCCCAGTTGTTGAGGTCTCCGATTTCACCGGCTCTCCCGAAATGCTTGATGGGCGGGTCAAAACGCTCCACCCCAAAGTGCATGGGGGCATATTGTTTCGGAGAAAGGATCCGGCTCATGCAAAGGTTGCCTCATCCCACTCAATAGACCTTGTTTGCGTCAACTTCTATCCCTTCGATGAGACTCTTAAGAAAACCAAGAAAGTTGAGGAAATAATTGAAAGCATCGACATCGGCGGCCCTGCACTTGTTAGATCCGCCTCGAAGAATTTTGAGGATGTAATTGTTGCCACATCGCCAAATCAATATGGCGGAATAATTGAAGAGATGAAAACAAATGGCTCCCTATCCCTTGCCACAAAAAAACAGCTCGCCAAGGACGCCTTCAATCTTGTTGCCGCCTACGACATCTCCATCGCGAATTATTTCAACCAGCTTGCAGGCGAAGGAGAATTCCCCCAAACATCTTCGATCCAGCTCCGGAAGATCCAGGATCTGCGCTATGGCGAAAACCCGCACCAGAAGGCCGCGCTCTACAAATTCTACAATGCGCAACTTACATATGAGGATTTGGAAAAGTTGAACGGGAAGGAGCTTTCCTACAATAACATTTTGGATATTCAGGCTGCGCTAGAGCTGATCTGCCAATTCAAGGAAGAAAAGGAAAACGTCTCCATCATTTTCAAGCACACCAACCCCACGGGCGCCGGCAAGAGCAAATCCCAGCTCGAGGCGTTCCAAATGGCATTTTCAGCAGATTCCCTCTCGGCATACGGGGGGATCGTTGTTTTCAACCGTAAAGTGGATGCCAAAACCGCGCAAGAAATAATAAAGAACTTCATGGAAATTGTGATCGCGCCGGATTTCGAGAAGGAGGCGCTTCCCGTTTTGCAAACCAAGAAAAACCTGCGCGTGATCAAGGCGGGCAAATTCCTGGAAGGCGACATATACGCGGAAAAGCGCCGGGTCTCGATCACAGGCGGGGCGCTTTTGCAGACCCCCGACCATGTGGAAAATGAACTCAACATGAAGGCCTTCAAGGTGCCAACAAAGCGCAAACCAACAGAAAAAGAGCTTCTAGCCCTCGAATTCGCGTGGAAATTCATGGGCCACATCAAGAGCAATTCGGTGGTGTTTGCAACCGCTGAGAAATTGATTGCGGTTGGAGCCGGGCAGCAAAGCAGGGTTGATTCCTGCTCCATTTGCATCGAGAAGGCAAGGCGCGCAAAATTCGAAACCAAGGGCTCTGTGATGGCATCAGAGGCATTCTTCCCC
>DATDZF010000077.1:0-22357 GCA_035288785.1 Candidatus Norongarragalinales archaeon | reverse complement strand
GGCTTTGGCGTGGGCGTGGCATACCCGGATTCAACTGTAATGTCGATTATGCCGCTTTTCTCGAACCCGCCGCTGTAGATTTTGTCGATCCTAATGTAGAGGTTGGCAGCTTCAGGGACCGTTGCGCTCTCGCCGTCGCCCAGGAATACCCTCTTGATCAGCTTCCTATCGGAATTCATAACATCCAGCATCGCACGGTTGGGCCAGTAATAGCTCACTTCGGAGAATAGTACCTCGTAGCCCGAGGTGCTCATAATGCTGCATCCCACCTGCACGTTCTTGTAACTGTTGTCGCCAAATTGCCTGCAGGGTTTTATTGTTGGATAGGCATCGCTTACAAATACATTGGAAATGGTGTCGTCATTTGAGGGATTGAAGTCGTCAAGGGGCGTTGTATCGATGATTATCTTGTAGTACCCCTCCTTGTATGCCATAAACTGGTCCTCCAGCGTTATGGATTCGCCAGGGCCAATATACCTATTATAGAATGATTTTGCCCCGTACGGGATTACCTGGCCCGGCCCGTCGAATTTAATGCCGTAGTCCGTCAGGTAGCCGCCGGATGATCCGTAGTTGTAAAGCTCGACGATGAGGGAGAACGAAGATGCGGTTTGGGGAGTGTCCGGGTTAATCCCGACTTTCTGAATCCCAAGGTCAAATCCGGGCTTGTCAACCGGCTTCACATAAAGGCTCGTTCTTAGGATGTTATTTGCCGGATTCACGTCATTTTCTGCCTTCACTGTGCCAGTTGCTGTCCAGTAGCCTCCGCTTGGGAAGGTGTTGGTGTACTTGATTGTATACTCCTGCTCCGGCCCTACATAAATTTTGCCATTTGTTGCGCCGCCAGTTCCTCCTCCCACGTTCTTGCCTTCGCCGCCTCCGATCAATTCGAGGTTGAATGCAGTGAAATAGCCCCCGGCGTTTCCGTAATTATGGAGTGTAACGGCGATGGTTGCGCTCTGACCTGCCTTAGGGTTCCAAGGGTAGAATTGGATGTCCCTAATCCCGATATCGAAGCCGCTTGGTATGGTGGTCGCTGTAGGATATACGGTTGCGGTTGGGTAAACTGTTGGCTCCGGCGGTTCTGGAGGCTGGTTTCCAATCTGGCAATACTCCGCCACCTTGACGAAATAGCCCTTGGAATTTTCCAAAAGGTCGCTTTTCACCCATTTGTATGCGTTTGTGTTGAAATAGTAAGGCCCGCTGACAACCTTGCAATTGCCTGCGATGCTGCTAAAGCTAAGCGGCTTGAATGGCGCTCCGATCTGGTTCCAGCCGGTATGCCAAAAGCCTGAAAAATCGCCCGCATCAACGGCCCCCTGACCAAACACCTGGAAGCTGCATTTGGAATCCGCCTTTATCCAATAGCCCCTGCCGGACATGACCTTTTCGCCCTTGGCAAGGATCGCATCCGCCACATAGCTGCCAGTTGATGGCTCATAATAATAGAATGGTTTTTTTGCGCAGTCGGTGCCTCGGATTTCCGCATAGCCGAAATTATCTATTGGAAAGTGTATTGGCATGGAAATGAGATTCCAGCCCTTCTCAAGGTTGAAATTGTGATACCTGAATGGGTTTGGGAGGAGCGCAGCATCAGGCTCGCTCACGCCGGTTTTTTCCCCGACCTGGGCGCTTCCGCTGCCCGTCACAACGGTAGTTGCTGTATCCGCCATTGCTAGCGGTGCAAGGAAGAGCGCAAAAAGCGCGAAGGCGAAAAATGCATTTCTTTTTTCCATTGGCTTCACCCAAACTGCATTAAAATAAATTGTTTTTTTTATGAAAAATATTTTCCAATATTTTTATTTTGAAATATTTTTTTATATTTTTTTCCGCATGCGTGTATTTTCCAATCCGCCAAACCGATATTTGTTTGGCTAACGGGCTGCTTACGAGCCTGCGGACTACTCTTACGAAAATTTCAATATATATATTTTGGGCGGAACGATATGGTGGGATATCGTTCCATTCACTTTACTTTCGTTATCTGTGGTATATTAATATTATTATTTTGGGAAAGCAGCCCTATTATGCCTTATTTTCAAAAAATACGGCTGAATTCGCCTTATTTCGTGTTAATTAATTGCCAGCCTAAGAATTGAGCTTCCAGCCAATCATTCAATCCAAAAACCATTCCGTTAGTTCGATTTCCTTTACCTTTCCGATCCGGTGTGATTTGATGATGTTCTTGCTCTCAAGTGAAAAGATGGCGCGTGAAAGCGTCACCTTTGGGATGAGGAGGGCGTAATAAATCCTGTTCTGGCGCGTCCTGCCATCCTGCTTGATGATGAATTCGAGGATGCGCCGCTCGTTTCCATTAAGGGTGCCCATGATCGCACCCATTTTTTGGGTGACCTTCACCTTGGTTTCGGCGGATTTTGCAGAAGGCAGCTTTGCACTTATGGCTTTCCGAATCCGGGTGCTCCTTATTTGCTTTTTCCCCTGGCCTTTTTGCCTGAGCCAAATTTTGTAAACCACGATGGCTACCAAGAAGAAAGCAGCAATAAGCAGTATTACGGTCTCATACCTCTCCTCTACCTGCGCCTTATTGCTAAGGCTGATTTGGATGCTGCGGAACTCCCCCCGCTGCAGATTTATTTTGACGCTTCCGGACCTGCCGTTCGAATACGCAAACAGCTCGCAGTTTTTTGCAGGGAGGCTGTTCATGGCAAACGAGCCCGACCGGTCGCTTTTCACGTTCTCATAGAATTTGCCCATGTCGTAGAATCCCGACGGGCATCTGACCAAAAGCGCTGCATCTGAAACCGTGCGGTTCTCGAAGAGCACAAGCCCCGATACGCTGCCAACGGGCATCATGAAAAGCGTCAGGTTCGCATCCTTGGCTAGCTGGATTTGTGCCATCCCGAAGTAGTCGTTTCCATGCGTAGCCGGCAAATCGATGCTGGCAATCAGTTTCCAGCTGCCTGCTTCGAGCGCATTCTTTATCCGCCCTGATTCGGATATGAGCTGGACGCTGCGCAAATCCCCGCCTTCCCCGGAAAAGAGGAGGCTGATCACATGGGCGCTTAGGGGATTTGATGATTCCGAATCGAATACCTCCATCTGGAGGTTGTAGCTCCCTTCCGGCAGCATCGGGGGGGAATCCGCTGCATGCCCCCCGCCAACCAGCATTGAGAATAAAATCAGGAACGCGATTTGCAGTTTGCGCATGTTAAACATATTTTTTTCGCATATTTAAATTAGAGGTATTTTTTGTTAACCGCAAAGTGAAAGCCCACGGGCAGCGATTATGCGTCTTTGCCCCCTCAAAGCTTATCCAGCGAAATACCTATCGCCCGCTTGATCATCGCCTGCAAGTTCTCCGTGCTGCTGGCGGCCTTCACTCCGACGTTCACAACAACCGGCTTTGGGACTGTTTCGATCAGTTTCTTCGTCTTATGGGTGAGGCTCCCGTAGAATTCGTCCTGGAATATGATTATGCCCGCATCGCTCCTTTGCAGCAATTCGCTAAGCTTTGCGTCTGCATTCTCCTGGGAGCAAATAACCCCCTCCCTTACCCCCACTAATTTGAAGCCTGTGACCAAGTCGCGGTCCCCCAAAACCAGAATCTTGTCCATAATAATCAACCCGCATTGAAGCTGAATATCATTCCCTTCAGTTCATCAGTGAACCCATACTGTTTCGCGTACGCGATCTTCCTTATCGCCGCAACTTCTAGCTCCTTCAGGTAAAGGTACCCTAGGATCGCAGCGAAATCGAGCACGGCAAACTTGAGCAATTTCATCACTTCTTCGATGAATTTCTTCTCGAGGGCAATCTCTATGGGAATGAGGGAATTCCGCTTCAGACTTTCCTCAATCGCAACTGCCAAGTGGGGATATTTCTGCGATACTCTCTGCAATATTTTCTGGAAATCATTCATCTTGTTGAGCTCCCGGAAAAAACGGTCCTCTCTTGATGGCAGGTATTCGAGGGAATCCGCACCCGGGTTTGCCCTCTTCACCCTGAGTATGACCATAAGGTGCCTCACTCCGTTCCGCAGCTCGATCAATTTCCAAAGCAGGTCATCCCGGTTCGGCTTAAGCCTTGACAATTTCGTATAATAGTGTGTATTCAGGGCGCGCGTGAGGAACCTGAAGTCCTGTGTCTTTTCGAATTCGCTTCCTGCTGCTTTGACTGCCCGCCCGTATTCGGTTTTCCTGAGATT
Organism: Candidatus Norongarragalinales archaeon; assembly: GCA_035288785.1. Classification (GTDB taxonomy): domain Archaea; phylum Micrarchaeota; class Micrarchaeia; order Norongarragalinales; family SBBD01; genus JACRGC01. The sequence continues at coordinate 18,192 of DATDZF010000077.1, read as the reverse complement.
TTTGAGGATTTCGGCCACGTTTTTAGCGGATTGCAATTTTTCCATGAATTTTTGCTGCTGCGGCTCAATCACCATCAAATCCATCTCCGAAAGCGGGATTTCGCCGGCCTTTGCCGATATGATCGTGTTGATGTTCTGTATCTCATATTCCTGCAAAAGCAGCTTGAGCGCTTTTTTCCCTTCCTCGGGGTTGATCCGGATAAGCTTTTGCAGCGAATGCTTGAAATTCTCATGCAGCGCGCGCATCATCAATTCCATGCCGCTGTGTTTTGCCGACTGCACCACAAAATCTTCCCTGTAATCGGTCTCCTCGAGGAGCTCGATGATCTCGGGGATGCTCTTAACCTCGAGCAGCTGGCGCAGGCGCGTTTCGCTAAGCAGTTTGCTGCGCATTCCCCTTGCCCTTGTGGTGGAATATTCGAACTCAAGAGACATGCTGATTACCTGTTAATGAACTAATCTGGGAATGAGCTGTTGGGGGAAAACATCGTTGACCCCAATTTCCGTACGTAAACGCTTTCCTTTGCCTTTACTCATTATTTTGACTTCCCGAACATGAGCTCGAATGCCTGCTGCTCCAGCCCTTCCTTCCCCTTTTCCATGAGCGCCTCAAAAGTGTTGTTGATGCGCATCCTTCCATCCTCCGAGGCGATGATGGCCCCGCCCATGCATTCGATTTCCATAACCTTTCCAAATTTTTTCCCGAACGCTGCGTCCTGCTTCCTTACCATGATTACCGGATCTTTTGAGCCGATCTCCCTTATCCCCTGCTCGATCAGCCCGCCGAGCATTTTTTCGTATTCGCGCTTGTTTGCTGTTTTTTTCTCCAGGATCTCCCCCAGCTCTGCAAGCGCCCGCTCTACCATCCCGTACTTTGCGTCCTGGATGATCCGCCTCGCCTTGAGCCTTGCGGCTGGGATCCGCATCTTCTCGCGCTCTACGAATTCGTCGGCCTCCTTTTCGGCTATTTTCTCCCGCTTTTCCGCATCCTTGCGGGCATCCTCCCTTATGCGTCTAGCTTCCGCTTTGCCTTCGTTTTCAATCCGCGCAACTTCAATTGCGGTCTTCCGCTTAAGCTCCTGCTTGAGGCCATCCAGGCTCATTTAAGCACCTTTAGACCTTGTTAAGCATAAGGAACGCTACGACGAATCCAAGGATGACTATGGTCTCTGGCAATGCCAGGAAGATGAGGACGTTATTGAACTGCCCATCCTTTTCCGCCATGAGCCCTATGCCTGCGGCTCCGATTGATTTTTGCGCCATGGCCGTTCCAAGTGCGCTGGCCCCGATCGCTATTGCCGCTCCTATTGCGACCATTCCACTGCCAAGTTCTACCATTCAACCACCTCGCTCTTCAAGAGAAGAAGCGTAAAGAGGAATTCAGACTATCCTTTTGATGCACAATATTTAAATGACCAACCCAAGAACCCCGTATTATTGCTTATTTAAAGCGCCATAATTTCCTATTTTTTGTTCTCCCTGTCCCGAAGCGGGGTAAAGGGCAGCCCGCCGCCCTCATAAAACTTGCTGAAGAACTCCACGTAATGAAGCCTAAGGCTCTGGATTCCCGATTCCACGATGGCAATCACAAGGGCGCCGATGTGGCCCAGCACAAATATGGAGGCGAAAAACACGAACGAAAGCGCAGCGCCAATGTCGAATGGCCTTTGCAAGGTCAGCATCGCGAAGAACCCGTCGAAATCGACCGGCAATTGGTTGATTATCATCGCAATTATCACGCCGGATAGGCCAAGTGCTGCAATCCTTAGGTAGGAGAGGATGTTTGCAAGCAGGGAGGGCAATTCCATCAGGTGGGTCGGGCTTTCGAGGTATGCGATAAGGAACATGCCAAGCAGGATGCCAAATGCCGAAAATGGCATTGGGTAAATTAGGGCAAGGGGAGCAAAGATCTCGAGAAGGGAGATTTCCACGCTTCCCACAACCGCTGCGATCATCGATATCTCGATCAAAAGCCAGCCGAATCTGGCAATCGCATGCTTGCTATGCCCATGGATTGCATTGGTGGCGATGCTTATGATGTACCCGAGCGCCAGGTGCACGACCCCTATGAGGATGGCGATGTTCATGAGTTCTGTTACGTCATTTGCCCTGTGGATGAGCGGGTGCATTTCGATCCCGAAGATGTGCTCGAGCCCGAAGAACTCCGCGAATATTAGGCCAAAGAAGATTGATGACAGGGCCGAGAGGGCAAGCATTCCCCCAAGCTTTTGAAGCGCTTCGCTCTTCGATTTGAGCTTGATTGCAAGTGCGATGAAAAGGGAAAGCATCCCATAGCCGATGTCCCCCATGATCATCCCAAAGAATATGGGGTATGTGATTGCGATGAAGAGCGTTGGGTCGATCTCGTAGCTTTTCGGCAATGAGAAGAATTCGATAAGGAACTGGAACGGCCTGATCAATTTGGGATTTTTGAGCTTTGAGGGCGGGATTTCCTCCGTGGCAACGCTTTCGATGAGCGCGCTATCCATCCCCGAAATCCTGTAGCTGAATGAATCAAAATCCTTTGCCTGGATCCAGCCCTCCACTACTGAAAAATAGGCAGTTTTCCCGAATTTGAACGTAAGCTCGGATTTTAGGGAGGCGACCTTGAGGGATTCGAGCAGGCCTAAAATTTGGCCCCCGTTCCTGCCCTTGTATTCCCCGATCCAATCCGTGATCTCGAGGATCTGGGAATTGGTTGCAGTTATTTCGGTTTCCAGCCGTTTAAGCTCGGAACCGAAATTGCCTCTTATTTTTGGGATTTCAAGGATTGTGGCGGCATTCCTCGCAACAACGGGCTGCACCTTTTCCTGCTGCCTGGCATCATAAGCAAGCAGCCAAAACCTGCGCTTGCCATCCTCCACCACGAGCAGCTCATGGCCAATCTTCCTAAGCGCGCTTTCAATTTTCATTTCCGCTCCGGGCCTTGGCTCGAAATAAACCAGGTTCAGCCGCTGCGATTTGACCAGTGAAATATCGACATTCAGGTTCCTGAAGGGCAGAAGCAAACCCTTCTCCTCCTTAAGGCTGCCAAGCGTGTTCTCAAGCTCCTGCAAACGCTCCCTTTTTTCATCCAAGGCTGGGAACCCAAGTTCAAGGAACCTTTCCCTCATTTCAGACAATTCGAGCTCACTTGATGAGGCAGCGCCTTTGAGGTTCAGGAGCCTTTCTTCCGCCCGCAGCCGGATCAGCATCTCGGAGATTTCCTGGAAATCGGGCAGCGGCGCATCAAGGTCGGCGATCTTGCATTCCTGCACCTGGATCGCCCCGAAATCATACAGCGCCTGCACCGCCTTCCTAGCGTCGTCGCGCGGCGCTATCACCCGCACTTTTTTCATTTTCTCCAATGTCAGCATGTTCCCAACCGCTTACGATTCAGGGAAATGACCCCTTCCCTTTGGAGGGATTTCTTCCCGATGCCTAAATGCGCTTGCCTTAGGTAATCACTTGGAAAAGAATGCGGTTGCCAATTTCGCGGCCGCCTTTTCGGGTTCCGCGGCTTTCCCTAGCTTTTCCGCATCTTTTCTAGCCTTGTCAATAATTACTGCAACGTCCTTTTCAATCTCCTTGATGCCCTTTGCAATCCGCTTTTCCTTTGCAGCGGCGATTTCCTCCCCGGAATCCTCGATTGATTTTAGGGTTTCTTCCCGTGCCTGATCAATAATCCCCTGTTTCCGCTTGAGAGCGCGTTCAATATCTATTGCAGCCTGCGCCTCCCCTGCCTTGAGCTCTTCCAAATTGCGCGAGAATTCCCTTTCCTTTGAGGGTACTTGGCCATGGTTTTCCATCTAGGTCCACCTTCTAACTGTCAATATTGGTACAATGGGCGGCAAATGCCTAAAATCAGCTATAAGCATTGATAGATAGCAAAAAAAGTATATAAATGCTCCTTTTGGCTCTTCGGAAGTTTGCTTTTATACCCCGGGTTTCATTATTGGATGATGCCAATCAAGGAGCTTGATGTGCTTATTCATCCCTTTTACCAGGAGCTAGGCCCGCAAAGGATGCGGAAATGGAAAAAGCGCGTGGATGAGATTTCAAGGAGGCAGCACCATTTTCTAGCCATCCGGGTTCCCTCCGAGTGGCATTTTGATAGATCCGCAGTAAAATCAGAATGGGAAGAGTTCCTGTCGTATGCGGAAAGGAAACTCGGAAAAAAAAGAATGATTGTTGTTCAGGATAAGTCCGCGGGCTTCAGCGGCGCATCGGACAAATCCACTTATGGGAAGATGGCAAGGAGAATTGTTCGTGCGGGATATGACAAAAGACGCGTGAGGTTCCATTTATATGGCGAGTATGCGGATGCATGTGTCCCAACCGTTGTCGAAACATTGCTGCCTGCCCTAATTTCTAAGAGCAGGATAAGGCAGGCCTCCAGGGTGCTCCTCGAACTGAGCACAACCGAAGGGAGGATGCTCACTAGGCGGGATGTCCGTGGCAATTTGTACGAAGATATACGCGAATACGTGAGAAACACTTACCGCGATGCGAGAAAATAGTGCCTGCGCGTGTTCAGGTCCCCTCCTGCCAGCTCTCGAGGTATCTCTTCTGATCCGGCGTGAGGATGTCCAGCTCTGCGCCAAGCGTTTCCAGTTTCAGTTTTGCCACCCATTCGTCAATTTCGGATGGGACTTCATGCACTCCCGGCTTCAATTTCTTCGCATTCTTTGCCAAATATTCGCTTGTGAGCGCCTGGTCGGAAAAGGAAAGGTCCATGACTTCGGAGGAATGCCCTTCTGCAGCGGCCAAATTCACAAGGCGGCCCTCCCCGATCAAATAGAGCCATTTCCCATCGGAGAAAGTGTACTTTTCGAGATTTGCCCGCACGGTTTCCCGCTTCTTTGCCATTTTCCGGAGCCCCTTGACATCTATTTCCACATCAAAATGGCCGGAATTGCAGATGATCGCACCGTTCTTTAAAAGCGGGAAATGCTCCCCGGTAATGACGTCCTTGCAGCCGGTGAGCGTGATGAAAATATCCCCGATCCTCGCGGCATCCTTCATTTTCATGACGGCCAGCCCATCCATATGCGCGCGCAGCCCCTCGACACCATCAACTTCCGTCACAACCACCTTTGCGCCCATGCCCTTTGCCCGGAGTGCAACGCCCTTGCCGCAATCGCCATACCCGGCGATCACTACGGTCTTTCCTGCAAGCAGGATATTGGTTGCGCGCATGATGCCATCAAGAGTGGATGCGCCTGTGCCGTAATAGTTGTCGAACATGTGCTTTGTTGGGGTGTCGTTCACGGCAATCACCGGGTATTTCAGTTCGTTATCCCGTGCCATGGCCCTAAGCCGTATGACGCCTGTAGTCGTTTCCTCCTGGCCGCCGAAAACATTCTTCAAAAGTTCCTTCCTTTTTGAATGGATTGTTGAAATCAGATCGCAGCCATCATCAAGGGTGATGTTTGGCCCAGCGTCCAAGACGGAATTGAGGTGCTTGTAATACTCTTCGTTGTCAACGCCCCTAATCGCATGCACGGAAAAGCCCTCCTTGGCAAGCGCAGCTGCAACATCGTCCTGCGTGCTAAGGGGGTTCGAGGCGCAAAGTGAAACCTCAGCCCCTCCTGCTTTAAGGGTCCTCATCAGTACCGCGGTCTCCTTGGTGACATGGAGGCACGCTGCGATTTTTATCCCCTTAAGGGGCTTTTCCCTCGAAAACCGCTCCCTGATCTTTAGCAGCACGGGCATGTGCTCTTCTGCGAATTCGATCTTCATTTCCCCAACGGGCGCCATTTTTAGGTCTTTGACAGAATGGGTCATGTTTCCACCTCAATAAATAAGCGTGCCAGCAATCCCTTCCTTCCCTTGGGGTTTTCCGGCTAACTTTTTGGGTTGGGAACGTATATAAATCTATTCGGCGAAAATGATGCATCTCGTTTAACCGGTGGTATGCAAATGGGCTCGCGCCCAAGAAAGTGGAAAAAAAAGGGGCACATGCGCTGGAAATGGATTCGCAAGCGGATGCGCAGGCTCCGGAAGAAGATGAAGCGCAGGGTAGGGGAGCTCTAGCGCGCCTAAAACAATCTTTAAATACATCGCGCTCGTTCTTCAAGCATGGATGGCATGCTGCGAACGCTGGTTTTCAGCTTTTCACTCATTTTCCTAGCTTTCGCAATGCCTGCAAGGGCTGATTCCGTCTTCATGAGCTGCCCGTCGGTATTCACCTCCGACCAGTCCAACCTCACCACGAATATTTACATGGGTTCTCCCCCCTCCGCAACATGCGGCGCCATGGTGGGTGCAGCGGGTGATGCGATACGGTGCAATTCCCCGGCCGTTAGCTCATTCCATGTGCTTGTTAACGGCGATGTCGCAGATTTGGAGGGCTGCACGTGCGATGATGCCGCAAATCCCGGCTACTGGATACTTTCCTTTACAACGCCCATCCCCCAGGAATACAACATAACCGCATTCATCATCAATGCCGCTTCGGTTGTTTCAGCCGAATACCAGTGCGTCCGGGATCGGAAAGACTTCAGGGGCCAATTCACGGTACCGGAGCTTTCCTTGCCCCTGCTGCCATTTATAATTATTTCCGCGCTTTTGATTATGAGGAGGGGGAAGGGAAGGGAAACCGGGCAGTAGGATTGTTGAATTTAATCCGGGCGGGTTCGCAGGCCGTTGGCTCCTACCCCCAATTATACTCGTAATGGTGGGTAAATTTATGAAGGAGTTCATCCCTTGGGTCGAGAAATACCGCCCAGCGAAGCTGTCGCAGGTTTTCGGGAACGATGTGATTGTGAGGCAGCTTGAGGCATTTGTGAGGAACAGGAACCCGCCCCACCTGCTATTCGCAGGGCCCGCAGGAAGCGGCAAGACCTCTTGCGCACTCGCAATGGCGCATGAAATTTTCGGGGAAAACCTGGGGCAGTGCTTCCTGGAATTGAATGCCTCCGATGAGCGCGGAATTGACGTGGTGCGCACCAAAATCAAGGATTTTGCGCGGACGCTTTCGCTGGCATCGGTGCCCTTCAAGATCATATTCCTGGACGAGGCGGATGCGCTGACGGCGGACGCCCAGCAAGCCCTTCGCCGGACAATGGAAAAATATTCTGGGACAACGCGCTTCATCCTCTCCTGCAATTATTCCTCCCGAATTATCGAGCCAATCCAGAGCAGATGCGCGGTTTTCAGGTTCTCGCGTTTGCAGGAAGCCGACCTTGGGAAGATGCTGGATGTCATATCCGTTGGGGAGGGGCTTAAGATCGAGCCCAAGGCGCAGGAGGCGCTATTGTATGTTTCCGAAGGGGATGCCCGCAAGCTGATCAACTCTCTGCAGGGCGCTAGCGCTGTTTCAGAAAAGATTACCGCTGAAGAAATCTACAAGATTGCTAGCCGCGCACGGCCCGAGGAGGTGGAGAAGATGGTCCATCTTGCCCTCAAGGGCTCATTCACGGATGCCCGCAAGATGCTTGATGAGATCATGCTCAAATACGGGATGTCTGGCGAGGAAGTGATCTTGCAGATATTCCGCGAGGTCACAAAGATGGAAATTGGGGACAAGGAAAAGGTGCTCCTTGTCGACCGGGTCGGGGAGTATGATTTTCGGATGGTGGAGGGCGCAAACGAGCGCATCCAGCTAGAAGCGCTCCTTGCGCAGATAATGCTCCACGGCAAGAAATCCTAATTCTATTCCAATAACTGACAATTAGAAACCCGCGCCGTACGTGACCCATCCAAATGTCATTCAATACCTGTTATTCCTGTTGTCTGCTCGACTTTTGGCATTATCCTAACTATCGCATATTCATATGCGCTGTTCTGGCCTCCCTCCCGTGAAATTTCCCCCCGCCTGATTGCGGAGCCATACGGGCCCATATGGAAGCCCGACAAGGTGAGCCCGACTTTGCATTGTATCCAGGGCTTGTTTGCGATGTCGCGCATGTATTCCGATTGCGCCCGCACATTCTCGCGGTCGTTGAAGCGATCATAAAGGTGATACTCCTGGGCAGTGCCATCTGTGAATTGTGCGAGCCCCTTTGAGCTGCTGGTCCCCGGGCTTGCATGCCGATTGAAAGTGCTTTCGTAGTAAATCTGCCAATAAAGGACGACCTCCCAATATTCTGGGCTGAACTTGCCCTCGCAGCTTGAGGGGAAGTTGTATCTGGCATAGTATTTGAAATATCCCTTCAGGTCCTCGCATTCCTGATCCGTCATGTAGCGCGAGCAATGCAGATTTCCAAGGTAGCCTCCTGTAGGGGTTTTTGGAAGGTCCGGTTCTGGCGTTGGCGTAATTCTTGGCCAAGGTGTTGGTGTTGCAGTAGGTTCAAGGGTTGGCCTTGCCGTAGGAATTTCCGTGGGCCTCTGAGTTGGATATTCCGTAGCTATAGCTGTTGGATACGGGGTTGCGCCCTTTGTTGGGGAAGGAAGCACAATGGGTTTGGATGTTGGCCTTACAGTAGGTTTTGCGGTCGGCTTTGCGGTGGGCGCAGCCGTTGGCTTCTCAGTCGGTGTCGGCTTTTCCGGTTTTGGGACGAACCGGAATTCTGTTGGTATGTATTCCTGGACATCGACATATGTGAGGAGCGCATGCGCATTGGAAATGACCAAAGCAAGGAGAATGAGCGCGACAATGGCCTTTTCCATGGATCAGTTGTAATTCCGGTCTTTTTTTACCCTTTCGATGACCAACCCAAGGGGGAGGCCCCCTTAGTTTGGTCGGATGCCCAAACCCCCCAATTTTGATTTATTTTTTTTGTTTTATGGAATGAAAAACATTTTTTGCTTTATCCAAGGTTCCGTATATTTTCTGCATGTGCAATGCAATTTGTTCCCCCCTGAACGAATTTTTCATCGCGAGCGCCGCAATCACTTTTTGGTAAGACTTCAGGCTGCATTTGACAAGCATTCGCTGCCCCGCACCATCGAATGCCTTAAGCTGCAGCGCCGCTTCAGAGGCACCCTGCTCGCCCAAGAGCTGGAAAACGGCTTCGTATAGCAGGTGCTTTGCATCTTCTTCCGTGAATTTCCTTGCGCAAATGATCTGAAATTGGAGGTATCTCCTCTTTTCCCTCATCATATGAAAAATCCCCATTTGAGTGTTATTTTTTATTCCGCCATGATGTTCTTCACGATCCAGTTCTCATTGAACTCAAGCAAATCGTCATATCCCTGGCCAGTGCCAACAAAATACACCGGCAATTTGCATTCGTAGGCGATGCTAAGGCTGCCTCCGCCCTTGGCGTCGCAATCGAGCTTGGTAAGTATGATCCCATCCAGGCCCATTTTCTCGTTGAACGCCTTTACCTGGTTCACGAGCGAGGTGCCGGCAATTGCCTCGGCTATGAAGACCTTGATATCCGGCTTCACTACCCTCACAATCTTTTGCATCTCCGCGAGCAAATTCAGGTTGGTGTCCTGCCTTCCAGCCGTATCGATCAAGACCACATCGATTTTGTGCGCCTTGGCGTGGTGTATCGCATCGAAGGCAACTGCCGCGGGGTCCGCGCCGTATTTGTGCTTGATTACCTTGATCCCGAGTTTCTCGCCATGGTGCATGGATTGCTCGATTGCAGCCGCCCTAAAGGTGTCGCTGGCGGAAATAACGGAACTCAGGCCCCTTTTTTTCAGGTTATGCGCAACCTTGGCGATGGTAGTTGTTTTGCCCATCCCATTCGGCCCAAGGAATAGCACAATGAAGGGCAGTTTCCCGTCGGCTTTTGCCATTTCAATTTGCGAGTAGAAATCGCTCTTCGAGGTTTGCAGTATGGAGGCAAGGGCGAATGCGATCTCCTTTTTTACCTCCTCTTGGATCTTGCCCGCCTTGACGCGCTTCCCAACAAGGCGCCCCTTCAGGTCATGCACGAGGGCCTGCGCCGTCATGTATGAAACATCGCTTTCGAGAAGCGCCATTTCGAGCTGGTCGAATAGCTCTTTTGTTTCACTTTCCCCAATTTGCACATCGGCTCCAAGGAAGCCCTTGAGTTTTGAAAAGATCCCCATTCTGGGCTTCAAGTCCCGCTCCTTTCCCTCACTTAGGAATTCCTCCCTCTTGCCCGTAAACACGTCCCTTGCAATATCCTCCCTGCGCTTTTCCTCCACTATTTTCCTCTCCGCTTCCTTTGCCTCGTGCTTGACCCTGCCTTCGACTGTTTCCCCAACCAATTCTTCGATCTCCTTGTCTTCTTCAACCGCCTCCTGGACGATCTCAACCACCATGACTTTTTCCGAAATCTTCTCGCGCTCATGGGCGATCTGTTCTGGGGTTTCCGGCTCGATATTCTCGATTTTTTCCAGAAACGGCGCCTCCTTCTTTGGCTCAACCTCCTTAATTTCAAGTATTTTTTCCTCGTGAATGTGCATCTCCATGGATTTAGGTTCTACAATTGGCTTTTCCATGATTTTTTCTTCCGGAAATGCGGCCAGTTCTTCCTCTTTTTCTTCCCTTACCAGTTCCTCCTCCATTTGAGGGGTGATTTTGGGTTCGGCAATTATTGGGGTTTGCGGCTTATCTTCAACAGGTGCTATTATTTGCTCAGTTCTTTTTTCAATTTGCCCTTCATTCCTATCCTGCTCCGCTTCGGCAATCTTCTCTTCTTTCCGCGTTATCACCCCCACGAAATCGTTTATTTTCTTCTTCAGGAAATCGAACATGCCAATCACTAAACCAATTGTCCCCATTTTATTAAAACCATAGAATTAGAAACGTATTGTATTGGCGGCATGGGTGTTGTTGCTGCTCATTTTTTCCTTGCCACAGCCCCCGTCCTATCCTTGCAATTCCTCCGCCTTCCTGTCAATTTCCAAAAGCCTGCCATTCAGCTTCTCCAAATTGCGCTGCAGCACGCCTACTGCCTTTTCCATGTTCGCCTTGCGTGTTTTGAGAAGTTCCTTTGCGTCCTTCGGCTCCTTTTCGATCAGCACGTTTGCGCCAACATCAATCAGCACCATATCGGGGGACGGCCTTGCCTTGACGAACGCATCCGAGCCGATCTGGAAAAAAGTATCCTCCTTCACGCCTGTAAGCCCATCAATTGTCTTTGTGGTTGCATCGATGTTGTTCAGCACCAGAATCGCCTGCTGCAGCTGCCGCTGCATCTCCTGCGCCTGCTGCTGCAGGTACTGCGCCTCGTATGCGAGCCTGTTAAGCTCCTCCTCGTTTGGCATGTGTATCTGTTTGGTACTATGGAATTATCTCAAGACATGCCCTTTGGGCATAATTACGTGTCCTCCGAATTGCTTTAGATCCCGGGCAACTATGATGTGGGGGTTGGAATTCAGCACGGTATCGACAGTTTTCAGCAACCATTTCCTTCGCGCTGCTGGAAAGATTCTCAAATTCACTTTTCCAATCGCCTCTTTAATGATAGCCCTTGCCCCTGATGCATCGTCTGCAAGAACATGCATTTCGCCCAGCGGGTAGAAACTGAAAGTATGGGGGTTCTCACCGGAAATAAATACTCTCGTTTTTGTTACTCTGATCCCTTTTTTTTTCTGCCTATCGTGCACTTGAACAATTACCCCGTCCTTTGGATGATCTTCAATTTCGAATGAGAAGCGGCCATCGTCATACCTCTTATATTTTGACTTCCATACGATTTCGGGTTTTTCTTCGGTTGGCATGGACTTCACCCAAAGCATTATTGGTATTATTGATTTTAAATAGGCGCGTTGGAATCAGCCAAACAGCCCCTCATAGACATTCTGCATCTCTGCTCCGGAAGTGGAATCGCCGACCAATGCGCCCTTCGAGTTTGCGACAACGCCGTACGAGTTTGCCTGCGAGCCAAGGTTTACCGTGCCCCTTGTCCCGCGCACACCGAATATCTTCTCGAACATTTTAAGTTCCACGTCCGTAAGCTCGTGGAATGCCAATAGCCCCTTGTTGGTCACGGTATTGCAGGACCCGACCGTATTCAGGTTGGCAACCGGCTGGGAGAAAACTTCCACCCCCAGGCAGTCGCCGATTTTTTTGTGCTCAACCCTTGGGATATTGTGGTTCAGCAGGGCCGCCTTGTCGTTTGCAAGGATGTTGTTCCCGGGCGCGAACTGCTCATTTAGGAAATAAACATTCAGCCCAAGCTCCTTGAGGGGCTTAATCTCGTGCTTTTCCGTAAGCGCGGAAACCACGCACCCATTTGAATTAAGCGCAGAAAAAATCCCAAGTACGGGCGATTGGCAAAGGAAAATTGGCACAATTTCGGTTTGCAGGGCGTCCCTTACCTGCGGAATAAGTTTCTCGTGGATATTTTTTGGCACCAGGGCGATCTTGTCATTGGCGCGTATGAATAGCCCTATGTGGGGGTTCTTGTAGAATGAGGTTTTGATGATTCCCATTTAGCTGCGCCTGGTGATCAGGCGGCAATTTCCGCCAATACAACCCCTTCCTTGTCCTTCGTGGCCTTAATTTTTACCTTTTTCATCGGCCTGCCGCTGCCGCGTTTCCGTATGGTGTTGTTTAGAATAAGGGAAATCTTGATTTTTTCAGGCGCGCCCTTCATGTGCCTCGCGAGGAATTTGCGAAGGAACGTGATTGCCATGTTCCCCCGGCTCTGCTGGGGCTTTGCGTAAATCTGGGAAAACGGGACGGTGTAAATCCTCTCGAGGACAATCTCGCGCTTCTTTTCCTCCTTGGCTGCCTCCTTCTCAGCGGGCTTCTTCTCCTCCTTTTTCGGCTCTGCCTTCTTCTCCCCTGCTTTTGATGGGGCGGCACCTTCCTTTTTCCCTTCGTGCTTGTGAGTTTCAGTTTTAACTTGATGTTCAGCTGCCTTTGCCTCAATTTTTTCCTCCTTGGCTATTGCTACCTCTACCTTGGCTTCTTCCGCCTTCTTTTCCTGCAAGGCCACGAATTTGGCCTCCTTTGCGCTATGCTCGTCCGCCATATGGTCTTTCCTTCAATTTGAGCTTCTGGCTGCGCCAGTTGCGCCTATACCTGTTGAATGTAAGCTTGCGGTTGGTCTTTGCGATCGCAAAAACGGGAATGCGCCTATTTAGCCTGCCTGCCTTAACCAGCTTCCGCTTGCGCTTTTCGCTCTTGTTTTTTGACATGTTATTGCGCCTCAAAATCCTCCGGCTGGAACTGGAAATCCGAATCCCCGGTGATCCTTCCCTTGAGCTTCATGACCTCGCGGGTGAGCAGCCATACGATGAGCGTTATTGCCTTGCGGCCCTTGTTGTTTGTCGGGACGACGAGATCAACGTATTTGGTCATGTTGTTGGTATCGCACATCGCGATGACTGGGACATTGATGTCCTGTACCTCCTTCACTGCCTGCTTGTCCGCATTCGGGTCGACGACGAAAATGATTGCGGGCTCAGTGAAATCCGCCCTTCGCGGATTCGTGAACCTTCCCGGCGTGAACCTGCCGATGAGTGGCGTGAAGCCCGTCAGTTCCGCCATCTTTGCCAGGGGCATTTTTGCGTTCTCCTTGTTGCTTACAAGGAATACCTTCTCCTCCGGGTATTTCACAAGCAGCTTTGCCGCGGCCCTGATCCTGCCATCCATTTTCTTGAGGTCAAGGACGTGCAATCCGTCCTCCCTGACCTTGTAGATGTATTCGCGCATCCCCCCGGACTTGTTGCGGGTGCCGATGTGCACCCCTGCGCCAAGGTATTTTTCCTGAGGTACCAAAAGATCCATGTTCATTACCACTTTGTTTGCCTAACAACCAAAAATGCCATTATGCGTTAAATCATTTCCCTTGAAAATCAGCAGTTGGAATGCCAGCTAACAAGAGGAAATAGTTAACCATAATCAGGTTTAAAATCCTTACACAAATATAGATAATCAGGTTTAAAAAGAGCTTTCAGTGGGAAAGGGGCATTGTATGCTTTGGAGCAGAATGTGCTGCCCGTAAAGGCCCCGCAAATAGGATTCCAATTGGTGTTGCTTATGTCAAATGGCGAGGGAGTAGAAATCACCAAGAAAAACACCATCCTGGCGGCGCTATTCCTGGCTAACCGGGCACTTAGCCTTGAGGAGGTCGCAATTGCGCTCAAGGTGAAGGTAGATGGCGCGGAGGGGCTTGTCTTAGAATTGCAAGACGACCTCAAGGGCTCGAGTTCGCCCTTCAAGGTGAGCATCTTCGAGGACCCATCGAAGCTTTCCGGATCGCAGGTTAGGCTTGAACTGGAGGATAATTACCTTGCGGCGGTTTCCCACCTTTCAAAGGAGATCGAGTTCAGCAAGAAGGCCCAAAAAATCCTTGCCCTGATCGCCAAGAAGAAGGAGCTGCTCCAATCGGAATTAAAATACTATTTCAAGGGCGACATCTACGAGGCTGTTGATGACCTCGTGAACCTGAAATACCTTGCGTGGGAGAAATACAAAACTACGAAAAAACTTAAGCCCACCAAGCTATTCTTCGACCGGTTCAGGATGGTTGAGCAACCTTAAATACGGGTAATGCGTTCTCTTTTGCATGGTAAAGCGCTCCGGAGAAGCCCAAACCTCAATCGAATACCTGCTCCTTATCGGGGCCTCCGTGATTTTTACAATCATCGTTACATTGGCTGCCGGGGAGCTGGTCAGTGATACTGGCCTTAAGCTTCCCATACTCGGCGGGCAGATTGTAACTGCTGTTGCGACGTTTTCTGCCATGACCCCGACCCCCCTAATCATCCCCAGCGCAAGCGTCCAAATCCCAGGATGCGTCATGGGCACACCCTGCACGGATATGCAATACTGCTCTGGGGCGTTCGCCTCCTGCCGGCAGCGACTTGAATACGATTCCTTATGCAATTGCGTTCCCGTGGGGGGTGAAATTTGTACCCCTTGCGGAATAATAAACGGAGGGACCAATGATACATTCGCATGCCCGGCCGGATCCGTTATGGAAACCTGCGAAAAAACCTGCCAGCGCACCTGCAGCGCTCCGGATGGAACTTGCGTTGATTGCGAGCCCATCTGCACGGGCAGATGCGTGCCCCTCCCCCCAAGCTGCACAATTGAAAGCGATGCGAATTTCATGGAGGGCCCATTCAATGCCGAGCTCACCGCGGTTTTCACAAACCTTGAGGCAGGAATAACAAAGGCGCGGCTCAAATGCAAAGGAGGGGATCCCGAAACCGAAGTTGATATCGTCGGCAATACGGCAACAC
Organism: Candidatus Norongarragalinales archaeon; assembly: GCA_035288785.1. GTDB lineage: Archaea > Micrarchaeota > Micrarchaeia > Norongarragalinales > SBBD01 > JACRGC01. The sequence continues at coordinate 3,147 of DATDZF010000077.1, read as the reverse complement.
TCTCCTGCGCATATGCCGCAGTCGCTGAAGTAACCATCCATGAAATTTCCGCTTCTGCCAGCGGCGTTCCCCCGGTTGCGTGCACCAATTCCGTTGCAGTTGCGCCCCCCGGGCCTTCCTGCATCGTTTATGCGAATCCCGATGATGCTCCCGGCCCCTTTGATAGCACTATTATTGCCGAGCTTAGCAACATCCCTGCCGGGGTTACTTCCTCGCTGCTCAGGTGCAATTCCTCGGATCCGGGAATTTCCGTGCCATTGGCTGGCAACTCGGCCAGCAGGGCATGCCCATACCCTCGGGTGTACGGGGCAGAAAGCTTTGATATTTCGGCAACAAACGGCGCAGCTACGTGCCAAAACACCGTCATCGCAAGGTCGCTTGAGCCCGGCTGCCTCATCACTCCGGATCCGGATGCAGGGGAAGGCATCTTTTCGAGCGAGCTCGTTGTGGATTTCGTTGACCTTGAGCCGGGCGTATCCGAGGCATTGGTCAGATGTTCGGGAACAGATCCCGGCACACTCGCGCCTATCGTGGGGAACATCGCGAGCCGCACCTGCAATTATGGCCCGGTTCCGGAAGACACGACCTACGAGGTTGATGCGACCGCAGGCAATGCAAGCTGCACTGCGGAAGTGAGGGCAAGCTCCCTCCCGCCATCGTGCGAAATCTCGGCTGAGCCCCCATCGGGTATCGGGCCGTATGCAAGCACCCTTACTGCGGCATTTTCCAATCTCGAGCCAGGTGTAACCGTTGCCCTCCTCAAATGCAGGGAAACCGATGCGGGAATGAATGTCAATATTGTCGGCAACATCGCCCAGCGGAACTGCGCCTACAATGCGGTCGCTGCGCCCGCAAAAATTTACACCATTTCCGCAACAGCCGGTTCCGCAGCGTGTACGAACACAACAATTGACTATCCGCCTTCTCCTGCGTGCGCGCTTACTGCGGATCCCGAAAGCGACATCGGGCCTTTCTGGAGCGACTTGCGGGCGCAGTTTTCAAACCTTCCGGCTGGGGTGGGTCAGGCATTGATGAAGTGCAATTCGACTGACCCGGGCACCAATAAAGCAATTTCACCGCTTGGGGTTGCAACAAGGAGCTGCCAATATCCCCTGATCGCAGCTTCAACCACCTTCCTGGCGAATGCCGCTGCGGATGCCGCATTCTGCAGTGTCGAGGTTACTGATTTGCCCGCTCCATCGTGCACCATCCTCGGCGCACCGAATACCGGTTTTGGGCCCTACACCAGTACGCTCACGGCCACTTTCTCAAACCTCGGGGCGGGCGTGATTTCCGCCAATTTGAGGTGCAGCTTTACCGGCCCCCTTGACGCCGTGCCCATAATCGGCAACGTAGCAACATATACTTGCAATTATCCTGCAGTAGCCAATCCCGTAACCAATCAAATCGGCGCAGTTGCGGGCGCCGCCTCATGCACGAATCTGACTTACGTGGATCCAGATCCTTCCTGCATCAGTGCCTGCGGGATTTTGATTGACGAGCCGGGCAGCTACCGGCTATGCAACGACATCTCCACATCATCCACGACTACCCCCTGCATCCGCATCGAAACCCATGATGCGCAGCTCGACTGCGAAAACCACCGCATCACCGGTCCAATGGTCGATCTTGGGACGGCAATCCGGGTATTCCAGTCGCAAAGCATCCTAATAGAGAATTGCCGCATATCCAATATAGGTGTTGCGCTGAATATAACCGGCAGCGGCTTTCCACCCGTCGGTACAACCTTCAGGAGCAACTTTGTTGAAAACAGCGATAGGATTAACATCTACCGCTCCGGGAGCAACCTCATTACCCAAAACACCCTAAGGTTGGCAAAAGGCGTGTATGCATATTCCCTTGGCGCTGCCAGCAATTCAAGGAACACGTTCACGGATAATTTCATTACCATTACTATGGCCGGCGGGAGGGGCATCCAGTTGACGGGGGAGAAATACGACATCGTGGATGGGAATGACCTTACGGGAATTGGAAACAATATCCGTTTCATAATGTTGGATAGCTCAAGTTACAATAATGTTACGGACAATCTCGTCCATGACTGGAATGAGGGCACTGGACTTTACCTTAAGTCATCAAACAACAACAATGCCTTGAACAACCGGTTCCTCAATGGCATTACGCGGGACAGCCGGATCATCCACCTCGATAATTCCGATGACAATGTCGTCGAGAATAACAACATCGTATCTAAGGCCGATCTCCTTGTGGAATTATCCAGCTCCGAGCGCAATAAGCTCCTCACCAATTCCATCCAATTTGCGGGGGTTGCCGGGGCTTCGGATGGAGGCATTGGGTTGCGGGCATCAGATCAAAATGAAATCAGGGGCAATACGGTTATTGGCATATCTGCCCCAGGCTCAAGTGGCATTACATTACAGGAGGCGGATTCAAATACCTTTACCGTTAATACGATTCAGAACTGGATGAGGGGCATACTTGTCGTGGATGGAGGGGCATTCGGTAGCTCATCAGAGAATGTCGTGACCCAGAATGCGGTTTCTGGAACCACCTACGGCGTCGAGGTGCAGGTGAGCAACCCTTACAATACAATTACGAACAACAATCTTGCCGCGACCAATTGCGCCGTCTACCTTTGCGGCTCCAACGACAACGGCTGCCAAGCCTGCCCAGCAAGCCCGATAGACGCCGGGACGTGCCTTGACATGGTCGTTACCGGAAACACCCCCAACAAGTGCAGGGTACCCTGATGGTCAATGTAATACCGGGCAGGCTAGGGCTCATCCTCCACTAAACCAATAAAAAATCAGCACTAAATTTCCATCCCGGCCATCTGCAATATTTGCAATTCCTCCATGCTTACCTTCTTCCCCGCCTTGAAATTGTCATAAATCAGCTTTGCGCGCTCCTCCAGCTCGTCCATCTTCTCCGCCTCCTTCTTGCGCTTCTCCTTCCTGTCAATGTAATTGCCGTAGTCCTCCTCTGCAACCTTTTCGCTGCGGACTTCCTGCAGCTTCGAGTAGCTTTCATCCGCGTCCTTTCGCTTCTCCCCGATTTTCTCCAAATAATCCGATATCAAAAGCCGGACTTCATCCGCCTTCTTGTAAGCCTTGAGCATCGCCTCGTGGTGCTTGTCGGATTCCTTCGCATTCGACTCCTGCCCGC
>DATDZF010000076.1:0-8018 GCA_035288785.1 Candidatus Norongarragalinales archaeon | reverse complement strand
TCCGGTTCATGTGGAGGAACTCGAGGGATTGATGGAGAGTTACGCCAGTTTTCCCAACCAAATGTTACGTGATATTCCTATTCCCCACACCTGCAATTTCCCATTCCGCGAGTGGTGATTTTTCCTACTGAAACGTTTATAACCCGCTAGAGGTTAGCTACTTATATGCTCCGCAGGAAAGCCTTTTTGGGGCTGTTTTTCTCAATCCTACTCCTCCTTCCGCTAGCCGTTTCCGCCATTCCAGACATCCAGATCGTCAACTACACGATCTATGACAAATTCGGCCGGAAGGCATTCGAGGGCTGGTCCCCATCCCAGACAAGCAGCCCTACCGAGGATTTCCCCCCGGTTTCGGATTACCAGTACCGCTACTTCCAGAACATCTCCGCCGGGGATTATTTCACCATCAATCTCACGCTGATCAACAAGGCGACTGGCGAACTTGAAAATGAGGGTGGCGGGCTGTTCATCCAGGATGATGTGCGGGATTTCAATGGCTACCTCCGGGGGGAGAACTACAACGGCTTCAAGTTCTTCAAGAACAGGGCTGCAATTGCAAATGCGACATTCAGGGATGCGGCCAATCCATTTTCCCTCGCGCAGAACGATTCCATAAACCTGAGTACCAACATGAACACGAGCAGGTGGCTTGCCCCCGGGAATTATTCGCTCCTGTTCTACTACGAAGGGGCCGGTGACCCAACATACCTGTGGGTGCTTATTCCTATCAACAATTCCGGCTCATACATTTATGTTAATCCCTTCTTTTTGGATGTGCCGCATTTCAATGATATTGCGTATTATGACAATATCCCCGGAAGCGGCAACTGGTCGCTTAGCCTCAATGTAACCTTGAGAAATGAGGGCCGTTCGGTGGGCCTCCCCCCAAATCAGCTGAATCCGAGCTTTGTCAATATTTCCCGCTTCTATTGCGATAATGCCGTAATTAATTCGTCCTGTTGGGAGTATTTCAACTATCCGACCCTCAGCGTGTTTGCGGGCACCGACCAGAACTATGGCTGCGGCATGAACTTTACTAACTCGTCAGGCATTAACTGCTTTGTTCGCCTTGGCAATCGGACCTACGACTTTGAGCTTGAGCGCGAAATAGATCTGGGCGCCCTGGGAGTCCCGATAGTAAACCCCCCTCCGGCCCCTGGGCCTTCCTGGTCCTATTTCATAACCTCCCCGACGGTTTCGAGCCTTTATGTGATCCCAGGGGCCCCATTCAACATTTCATCCATCCTGAAATACCGGCACAAGCAATCCCAGACGGGGGGCAACCTGACGGAGTGGGACAACCTCAATTACACCCTTGAAAATTTCGATATTTTCGGCAATTGGCTCAGCACTCAATATGATTATCCTATGAAATCAGGCGAGAAATTCAACTTCACCAGCGCAACACCCCTTGGCGACATACCGGTAAAAGATGAGAACTTCACCATCCCCACGCTGCCAAACACCTTGCCAAGATCTACCCTGCTAAGCCTTAGCCTTAGCCAATACCTGGTTTGGACGATGAACAATTACTCCTCCAATTGGATTGGGGATATCCCTTGCGGTCGGGCGTTTGAACCCATCCCAATTGAGCCAACTCCCAATTGGAAGTATTGCCATTTTGCGGTATTCTACACCTCCGCGCACCTTCTTTTCCTCCTTGATAATGATGGGAATTCCCAGCAGGAGCTTTGGGCCTTCGAGGCGCCCGGCACCGTCGACCTGATCCAATTCGAGGCGCAAAACCCCCTTTCGAGCGACGAGAATTACCTCATAACCGCGGAATACGTTCCCACGAAGGCAAGGCCTTTTTCCCCTATAACATTCAATACCGTGCCAATCCTGGTCCCGCGTGCGATTACGGGCAATGCGGGTTCGCTTTTAGGCGCGATAACCATGGATGTGCCATTCTCAACCCCGGAGGAGAATTTCACATACAAGATAAGGTCGACATCGGCACGGTACCCGAGCCTTACCGACTACGCCACATTGCATGTTATCGTCGGCGCTCATGACGTGGAGGTGGTGTCAATCAACAAGACCCCCAGCATGTTCATATACGACCCCGAAACAACCCCCAATGTAACTGTAACTGTTGTCATCCGCAACAACCTTCCAACGTATGAGAACGTTTCGCTGGAACTAATCATCGGGGGAGCCAAATACATCAATTGCAACGGCGCTCCTGGAATTGGCCTTCCACTTGGCCCTCAGGAAACAAAAGTGCTGAACTGCAACCCCCCAAGCGCCGTCCCCGCATATGCGGACCTGACTGGGTTTTCATCAGATAATGTCGTGATATCGGCGAACCTCGAACTGCTCTCGTTTGGCGCGGATTCGCTGCCGCAAAACAACTTCAAGGTCGACATAATTTCCATCGTCTCCTCCGAACATGTCGAGGAAACAGTCCCTGAATTGGATCCGGGGGTGTTTTTGGCTTTGCTGATATTATCGCTCATCATCATGAGGAAAAAGGGAGGAAAAATATGAGGCGCCTTATCCGCACTGCATTCCTTTTGCTGGCATTTATGCTTCTTGCAAACAGCCTGACCCCCGAGGAATTTTCCGAAAGGCTCGGGAACCTTGACCGTATCAGGAAGGCGACGTATTTGGGCGTGGGGTCTGGCGCTGTGCAAATTCCGGATATCGGGCCCCAAATCAATGAAGTGAATTCCCTTTATGCGCAGGCATACGCCGCAAAGGATCGGCAGGATGCAACCTTGCTCAACGAGAAATCCCTGCAATTCAAACAGAAGATGGAAGGACTGCAACCACTCTTTCCAACTGAGATTTCCCTCTCCCCGCTTAAGGATCTTGCACTGCAAGCGCTGGGAGTCATCCCGTCCCCCAAACCAGCTGTAAAGACATTCAACATCAACAAGGCCGCACCGGATCCGACCTTCATTGCAGCAACGCTTCCTCCAAGGCCATCCTCCATGCTCATCCCAACTGTCCCTCCGGAGCAATTGAAGGGAAGGAAAAATATCCTGTTTGCGCTTGGGGACCTCATGTGGGAAAACGGCCTCCTGATTGGGGTTTTCATCGTCGGGATGCTTGTGGTTTACGCGCTCTACTCGCGCCAGGAGGAGCAGTCATCCTACGAGTACTCTGGCGATTAGGGATGAATGCAATAATGCTGTGGTTTGTGGCTTGTTGCCGGCCTTATGCCTGCCCATCTGAATGAGTCTTCCGTTTATTCCAATAATTGTTTTTCCTCATTTTCCCGCATTCCCCAGCATCTTGAATATGTCGTTCGTGATGCCGCCAATTGTTTCACCCGCCTTGGGGAAAACATTCCCCTTCACCATCAGGAACACGATCACCACGAACAAAATGACGCCGCTTAGCAAAAGCAGGTATTCGATTGCGGTTTGCGCCCTATCTTTCATGCGTATCCTCCCTTCCTATAACCCAGATGTATATTGCCAGCATCATCGCCCACAGCGAGGGAATGGCATATGTGAGAAGCCTGCCAGTGTCCTGGGGCTGCGTTGCGAAATAATTGCGAAAGCCATAGAATAAAAGTATCAATGATACGAATACGGCCGCAAAACTCAGCGCCTGGGGGAGAGAATTATATGCCTCGTCAATTCCCATGGGAAAAGAAGGGTGCAGCCAAATATAAATGCCCCCTTCTCGCAAATGAAAAGCGTTTTTTATACCGGTGATTATGGGATTGGCGAGGTGGGCCTGCAAGGGCATTGCGCAACCACAAACAGGCAGGCCTCTTAGAGGACAAGGCAGATTCCCCCCTTAGCCATGAAAATCCGCATTGAGCAAAATGCCTACTGCCCAGGCTGCCTCCTTTTCTTGATGATGGGCAGCGCAGTCCTTGGGCTTTCGACTACCGTCCTATCCGAGGGCAGGCTGATTGCATCCTTTGGATCCTTGCTGAAATAGTAAAGCTTGGTGCCCCCCCTTCCTTGCTTCATATGGAGGAAGTACCTTGCGCCCTTCTTGTTCACGTAAGAGTAGGACCCGACTATCAATTCCTTCAATGTGTCCGTGAATGCCATCCAATCACCAAACCATTTGGGATTTGGTTTTAAAATTATGCCGTAGCATCCCAAATTCCCTGTTTTTTTGCCCCCAAACGAAATGCCAAATCCCTTCCGGCATTTGCATGTCCAATTTTGATGTTTTTTGCACTTTAGGCATTCCCAATGACGGATCGGCGCCAAATCAATCTGCACATGCACTTATTTATCATGGAAAATGCCAGTCCAGCAGGATTTAATGAAACCTATTTAAATGATATTAACGTTTCCTTAAATGAGGGTCAATTGTGAATGTCAACGAGGTCGCGCTCTACAGCATCATTATTGGAGGCTCGTGCCTGGTTTTTCTGGAATGGATGGCGCACCGCCAGCAGAAACTGGTGGCAATCCAGCTGCGTGCAACCAAGGACCGGCTCGTAAAGCTCTCAAAACTCGTCGAGGACATAGAAAAAGTGGAGCACGAGATGCACAAGGCGGCCGTGGACAAGGTCGACCGCCGCAATCTCGAGATGATCATGCGGGAAACGCTTGAATTCCTTGGCGAGAAGCGCGGCATCAAGGCAGGGGTGGGTTGATGGCATTAGCGGAGGATCTAGGATCCCTTTCAATGATATCGTACGGGCTGCTAGTAATATTTGTGATCATCGTCGTGCGCGTGGTGTTCAAGTTCCGCGAGCTTAATGCCACAATGAAGGACAGCGCTGCCAAGCTGGGGGACAAGATGGACTCGCTGGAGCACGAATACGTGAAGCTAAAGCCAAAGCTCGATGAAATCAATGCAACCTTGGATGCGAAGGTCGACTATGACTACCTTGAAAAGAAGATGCATGAGCTCGTGAGTTTGGTGCTCGCAAAGCAGCAGCGCGAGGCAACCATCCATAATCGGCAGACCTAGTTCTTAGGGCTATTTGCATCGTACTTCCAATACCCTAATTTTAGGTTTTTTGCACTTTTGGGCATTCCCAATAATGGATCAGTGCCAAATCCATGTGCACAAACTTTAGCGCTTCTTCCCGCGGAAGTGGTAGAGGTTTGAAATGAATTTTGTCAGGCTGTCGAACTGCTCGATGCTTTTTGCGTAGAGGCGCCCGAATGAGCGGATATCCCTGCTTAGCACGTGCGAGGAATAGATCGCTGCGGCAAGCACAAGCATTGCAATTAGCAAGAGCAGCAGGTTGATCAGAACAATCATCCAGCTGAGGTCGAATTGCTTTTTCACTCCGGGCAGGTTAAGCCCCTCATACACGTCCCCAAAAACCTTTGCATCTACGGAATAACTGCCCTCCGCTGGAGGGCTATCCCATCTGACTCGAAACACATTCTGGCGCTTGGGGTAGACCATCTGCCTTTCTGACCTTAATGTCGTGGTCAGCTCCCCTGCAGCGTTCCTTATTTCCAGGATGACATAAGCGGGAAAATCGATGTTGCCGGTGTTCTCGAAATAGCTCCTGAATTCCACAGGGGGCGCTGGCGGGCGGTTGCTTTGCACAAGCGCTCCGGTTGCAGGCCCAAGCGGCTCTGCATACGCGGGATCAACGTCGGTAATTTTCCCGTCGTATTTCGGCACCGGGAGGTTGTAGCCCTCGAGGTTGATGTTCACATCGCTTTTTACCATGCCCGCATCCGCGGGGTTGGTGCGCACAGTTGCGAATTTTATAAGCACCTTTGCGCCAGTCCGTTCATGCAGCCATTGCGCTGGCCCGGTCACGAGGCGGCCAATTCCCAGCAGCACCTTCATGTTCGCGTCCGTGATTATTCCTGCGGTCCTCGGGAGCGAATACACCCCGAAGTCGGGCACGAGGAAGATTGGCTGGTCGCGGATGTTCATGAGGGTCAATTCATAGATGTCGCCTGGTGTAATCACGCCCTGCTCGTACTTGATGCCCCCCGCCGCATACTCGTTAACAATATTATTGGTATCGAATTCGTCCCTGCCCTGCAATTTGATGAGCTTGAAATCCGTAAGTATTTTTTCGAGGCCATCCGATTGCCTGCCGATAAGATAAACCTCGGATGGGGATGCCGCCTTGAGCGCCGCAAGGACCCTTGGGTCCATCCCCTCTGCGCCATCCGAAAAGATTACGGGCGCCTGCAGCGTTTGCGAGAGGTATTTGGCAGAAATTGCGTCAAATGCGAAATCATCCCTGACAACTATTACCTTATCCGAGGGCAATAGCTCCAGCATTTTGGCGCTAAGCTCTTTATGGTCCTCGTAGGTCGTTTCGCGGACATCCAGGTTCTGGCTGTGGAGGAGGTAAATGAGCGAGGGCACTGCGCTATCCTTGCGGCTAAAGAGATAGATGCGCTGCAGCTTATTGGTTGAAAGCTCCTGCATGAAATTCGAGGTCTGGAACGGGTCTTGTATGTAGCGCATGGGAAGCTGCTGAAGGTTGGCATAAACGCTTGCAAGGTAGGCGTCCTGCCATTTGATCGAGTTGACGGCAACAATGGTGCGCTCCCCCATGGCGTCGGTAACGCCCGGGATAATTACCCCTTCCTCTGCGCCTGCCTGCGATAACAGCATTAGGGCAAATACCGCCAGCAAGGCCTTCCGTATCATATGCTTACCTTCATTTATGCATCGAAATACATGTCCACATTGTTGGCAAAGCTTTTTGGGAAAACTATCTCGTAATCCGACAGGTCCCCCTCGAAATTCGGGCTGTTAATGTTGAAGTTCGAGCAGAATATAATGTTATCTCCGGCGCTGTACGCATTGCTGGAATCCTCGTCCGAATACAGCATGCCGACCTTGAAATTGCCATCGGTGCTGTTCAGGTAGTATGTTCCTTCAAGCCCGCATACCGGCGCAGCGCCGCTTGTTATCCGGTGCTTATCGAACGCGAACGATGCCACATCATAAACCGCCGAGGATGTTGCGCCGAACCCCGTCCATGGCTCGCTTTCCTCGCAGGCAGATTCATCGCAGTAAATCCTTGCCCTATACCAGCCGTTCGCGGCCGTCTGGGAGATCCCCAGGAGAGTCAGGTTCCCCGGATTATTTGGGTCCTCGTACATTTTTCCCCAGCGCGTATCCGTCCCGCCTAGCTGGGTGGTGCTCCAAAGGGCCCTAGACTCCCAGATGCCGGAACTGCAGTTTGAGGCCGAACCGCAAACCATGAAATCATACCAATCATCGTTCAGGTCTCCGTACATGCCTATGAATCCCCCGTCTGTGCTGAGCAGGGGCGCAATGTCGAAATTCCTCCCAATGGGCGCTTCGGATGTGTTGTCGTTGAACGTCCCCTGGAATGCGCTTCCGTCCCAAAATTGGCAGTTGATGTCGGCTCCAGTCGTCTCCACCCAGCATAATGTCTGGTTGTCCGATCCTGGGAAGCCTGCAGCCCTCACGAACCTTATGTCCCCATCCCCGCCCGATGCACCCGCTTCAGGAGCAGTCCATGCGCCGCCTTCGAACGATCGCCTGAAAATCGCAAGCTGCGCATCCTCCCCGTAGTAAACGTTGAAATCCCCGCTCTGCTCCTCCCATGCGCCGTAGTAAGCCTGATAGTCGCTCGTCGTGTCCAATTCGGAAGTGATCTGCACCTGCGTCGATGTATTGAATCCGCTGCCATCCCACAATATCGCATACAGATCCGGAGTTGCGCTCCCATCTGACAATAGCAGCATTATGTTATCCGTCCCCTCTTGGGGAAACAAATCCAGTATGCGGTTGGTCACGCCAGCAGTGCCGATTCCCAACCCATCCTGCGCGGAGAATTCCGAGCCATTCCATACCCTAAACGAGATGGACTGCGTGGTGGTGTTCGCCCAAACTAGCAGCGCATCACCGGAGACCCGCTCATATCCGATATCGATGACATCCCTTGTTGCAATCGAAGCGATCTGCGTCAGTTCGGTTGTCGCACTCCATCCGCTTCCATCCCATACCTGCGCATCAATGTCGCTGTTCGAATCCAAGGTCACGAGCAATTTCTCATCCTTGGCAGGGCTTGCCCGGATCCGTGTGAACTGCACTGTTCCCGCAGTGACCGGCGGAGTGCTCGCAGCCCCGGTTGC
>DATDZF010000075.1:0-26573 GCA_035288785.1 Candidatus Norongarragalinales archaeon | reverse complement strand
GTCTCATCGCCAACTATTTCTTTGGGCCCGGGCACCACCCAGGGCGATCCATGCGATGGTCCATGCCCAATTACTTCCTCTACAGGGGGGGATATTTCGCCTACCCCTACCATCCCAGCCGGCACCTCAATTCCATCAAATGCAACGATCAGTCCCTCCCCAACACCAATCCAATCGCCAACGCCAGATACATCGCCTACAATCCGGTATTATCATTTCATCCACAGCTCGCCTTCCGCGGCAACCGGCTTTTTCACATTCGGGCCGGATTCCTGGATTTTAGGGTTAATCCTAGTTGCAATAATCCTGATTTACCTATTCGCCAGGCGCGGCATGGCAGAGTAAATTGGGATAGTTTTTATTCCTGCCCTCCCAAATCCCTGCATGGCTGGAATTAATGGCATCAAACCCGGCGATATGAGCGAGGGCAAGCTGCCGAATTCATTGGAATACCGGTCACGGAACGGGAATTTAAGGCTGACTGTGGAGGGTCCGGTCCACTTGCTTAGGGATCCGCATCCCATTACGACTGAAGGCGACTGGAAACTTTCCTTTTTTTGGCATCAAACAAAACCCCTAAAACCTTTGAAAAAAAAAATTCCACCCCAGGTTTTTGGCGCAAATGGGCGGATTACAAAATTCTCATGGGGCGTGCGCAGGGCGGTAATACAAACCGATGATGGTCCGAAGACAATTGTCCACCCAAATTCGCCAATTATTGAGCAAATCACGCAATACAAGCGGGTTAGGATGAAGTCCATCATTATGAGGGAATTTGTCACCATGCGGGGATTTTTCGACCATCCCGCCATATACGATAGCATCCGTGCCCAACTCTCCCATGCACTGGAGCATTGGGAAGCCGATGCGCCCCTTTAGCATATATTTTCTATCCAAATTTAGGACGATGATTCTCCAACATTGGATATAACCTTTTAAACGGTTTAACCCTAATTCTTAGGATTGCAATGAACGAGCTTGAGCACCGCGTGCTAAGGGCGCTTGCGGATGGAACCGGGTTCATTTCCGGCGAGCAGATTTCCGAGGAAGCGGAGGTTGGCTATAGCTCCCTGATGAGCATCCTTAGCAAGCTTTCGGAAGAGGAAAAAATCGAGCTTAAGCGCCTGGAAAGGCAGGTTGCGGAATTGACCCCCGAAGGCGAGTCTTATTCGAAATCCGCCCTTCCTGAGCGCAAATTGGCAAATGCGCTGAAAAACGGCCCCCTTGAATTTGGCCAAATCGCCGCGTCCGCCCATTTGTCCCCCGCCGAAGCGCAAATAGCGCTTCAATGGGCAAAAAGGAACGGCTGGATCGAAATAGGGAAAAAGGAGGGGAAAACGCAAGTTGCCCTTTCATCCGGTGCCCCCAAGTCCGAGGAGGAAAAATTGCTGGCAACGCTTGCATCCGGAAGGGCAGAATTCAAGAGCACCCCCCCATTCGAAAACCTAAGGAGCCGGCGGCTTATTTCCATCCTGGATGAAAAAATTTTCGAAGCAAAAATCGCCCCGGCCGGGAAAATGGCGCTCTCCGCCCCGCAGGCGCAATCCCTCTCCCAGCTGACCCCCCAAATGATGAAGGATGGCTCGTGGAAAGATGCCAAATTCAGGGAGTATGAGCTAAGGAGCATCATGCAGCCATCAACAGTCCCTTCCGGAAAGAAGCATTTCTACCTGCAATTCATCCGCAACCTGAAGGAGCAGCTGGTTTCCCTTGGCTTCCAGGAGGCGGAAGGGCCATTTACCGAGCTGGAATTCTGGAACATGGACGCTCTTTTCATGCCGCAGGACCACCCCGCAAGGGATATCCATGATGTGTTCCATTTGGATTTGGGGAACGGGGACCTGCCCCCGATTAAAATTGTTAATTCAGTCACGGCCGCACATGAGAAAGGGGTGGCTGGCTCAAAAGGCTGGGGGTATTCGTGGAGCCCCGAAATGGCCTCCCGCATTGTGCTAAGGTCGCAAACCACCACGGTGTCGGCGCGGATGCTCTCATCCGGCATCAAGCCCCCCCTGAAAATTTTCTGCATAGGGAAGGTGTTCCGGCCAGACGAGATCGACTGGAAGCATTTCATAGAGTTCAACCAATGCGAGGGAATCGTGGTGGACGAGAATATGAGCTTCCGCGAGTTGCTTGGGTATTTGCGCACATTCGCAGTTGATATTTTTGGCGCAAAGCCCGCGGATGTGAGGTTCGCCCCCTCCTACTTCCCATTCGTGGAGCCCGCAGTGGAGATGGTGGTTCGGATCAACGGCAAATGGACGGAGGTGGGTGGAGCAGGCATCTTCCGGCCGGAGATGACCCTTCCACTCGGGTGCAAAGCGCCCGTGCTCGCCTGGGGGCTTGGGCTTGACCGCCTTGCGATGATCAAATTGGGCTTGAAGGACATACGTGATCTTTTTTCGCAGGATATCAAATTCCTAAGGGGTAAATAATTGTGGTAACTACTGAAATACAAAAGAATAATCTGCTAAGGCTGGTTGGCAGAAAGCTTACTGATGCCCAGTTGGAAGAATCGCTCCACCAAATTAAGGCGCCAATCGATTCCATTGAAGGGGGCTCCCTCATTATAGAAGTCAATGGCGATAGGCCCGACCTGCTTTCTGCCGGGGGAATCGCGCGCTCCTTAAAAGGATATTTGGGAATCGAAAAGGGGCTCCCGGATGAAAAATTCAAATCCGGGGGCGCGATTGTGAATGTTGACCCATCCGTAAAAGGAGTCCGCGACTTTATTGTTTGCGCCATCATCGAAGACGTCAAAATATCCGATGACGACCTGAAGGACCTGATCCAAATTCAGGAAAAGCTCACGCTAACCCACGGGAGGAAAAGGAAGAAGGTGGCAATTGGGCTGCATGACATGGCCGCGCTTCAAGGCCCATTCCGGTATAAGGCAGTTGACCCGGACTCTGTTTCGTTCGTCCCTTTGGGGAAAGCAAAAAACATGACGATGCGCGAAATAGTGGAAGCGCACGAGAAAGGAATTGAATACGGTGGCATCGTCTCAGAGCATAAGAAATGGCCCATAATAATGGATTTCCGCAACCAGGTGCTTTCATTCCCGCCTGTGATCAATGGCGCGCTTACCGAGCTTTCTACTTCCACCCGGAAAATTTTCGTGGACATCACCGGCACCGATTTCCATGCATGCAACATTGCCCTCAATATAATCTGCCAGGATTTCTCGGACAGGGGGGCGAAAGTGAAGACTGTAGATGTGAAATACGGCAAAAAAACCATTGTGACCCCCGAAACAACGCCTGAAAAAATGGAACTGAAGGTAGGTTATGCAAATAGTCTGCTTGGGATGCAATTGTCAGCAAAGCAAATCATTGAAGCGCTGGGAAAACAGCGGATATCTGCGACCATCAAAGCCGGCAATTCCTTGGAATGCCAAATTCCACGTTACCGTGCCGATTTCATGCATTCCGTCGACCTTATCGAGGAGGTTGCATTAGGCTACGGTTACAACAATTTCGAGCCAAAACCGCCCTCGGTATTCACCAAGGGGGGCATACTCCAAAGGACGAAATTGATTGATGCAGTAACCGATTTGATGGTGGGGGCTGGCTTCCTGCAGGTAAATACGCCCGTCCTAACCAATTCGAGGATTGCCGCCAAATCCCTATCAGAAATCCCGCAAATTAAAATAAAAAATCCTATTTCGGAGGAATATGGGAATCTCCGTTCTTCCCTCCTTCCCCAAATGATAGATGCGCTATCCAAAAACACGCACAATCCGTATCCCCAAAAGCTATTCGAAATAGGGTTTGTTGCAAAACCCTCGCCCAAATCCCCGGTAAGGGCCTCAAATGACCTGCATCTTGCAGCGGTTTTTGCCACCTCAACCTCTAACCTGGTAGACATCTCAGGGACATTGCTTGATATGCTAAAAATGCTTAATATTCCCTTCAACCCCCTAAAAACCGGCCTGAAAATGCTCATCCCCGGAAGGCAGGCGAAAATCGAGGGCAAGCTGGGCGGAAAAACCTCCGAAATCGCAATCCTTGGAGAAATCCACCCATTAGTACTGGAGAATTTCAAGCTCGAGGTCCCGGTTTGCGCATTCGAGGTAAATCTGGAAGGTTTTTTGACGAACTGATTGTCAATGACGCCAATTTTTGCAGCTCTAATGCTCACATCAGCCTTGCTTGCCTCTTGCACACAAGTAAAATTGCCAGCGCTTCTGGCAATTCCAATTCCTCCCCGTGCTTCAGGAGGTAGTGGGTTTGCGCAAAATCAAATTCAATCGCATCCGTATTCCTTATCCCTATTGGCTTTCCCTTGAATGCGACCGCATCCATGGATGGTTCAAAATCCTTCAATTCTGCAAGTGAGAGCGTTTTGGCGATATAGCCGGTATCCCCATGCAATGAATCCGGGAGCCGGATCAGCCTTGCCAGATCAAAAGTCACGTTCCTGTCTATGTTGACGCTTTTGAGTGAAATTGTTTGCTGCAATAAATTCTCCCAAAGCGTGTCCAGCCCCTTCAACAGGTCCCAATTCCCCTCCGCCATTTTCTTTAGTATGAATTCCTTCCTTTCGACCACGCTTACTGCGTCCTTTTTGCGAAGTCCGAAATAGGTGAGGTCCTCCGGTTTTGCATTCTTAATGAACTCCGTTGCAGCCGCATACAATTTATTCCCCCAGCCCCTGCTTTTATCCCCGGGCCCTTTCAGAACATGCCTCCCGTACCCCAGCTTTTGCCTTACCAGGATGCTTTCCATATCCAGGTCCTTTGCGCTAATGTAATTCAGCAGCTGCTTCCTTGCCTCCTGGCTAAGCCCGCGGAATTTCTTGTCCTCAAGATGGATATGGTAGCCCTTCTGGCCTGAAAAATTGATTGAGATTTCCGAAGTGGAAAAGCCAAAGTCATTCACTAAAAAATCCTCCACGAGCCGGATGGTGTCATTCTTGACCGTTTCCAGGCAATATGCGCAATAGATTTTATTGTGGTTGGCGTGCTCGGTTGCCGCATCCAAATCAAAAATGAGGTCCGCGCCGAGGTATTCCTTCTTGTTCATTGGCTGCGCGCCGGGGTAGCGGTAGTAAGCGGCGGAATAGGACATGAAAAAGGGCGCTTCCCTTTCGACGAACGCCTTCAGTTCAAGGTCGCTTCTGAATTCCTTGTGCCGGAAGTCGATCTTCTTCTCGAACCCAAAGCCGAATTCGCGCATATGCAGCGAGGAGGGCGGCCTTAGTCGCTGCTTGTAAAACTCGCGGAACTTCTGCTTGATGAATGTTATTTCCCTGCTCTCCAGGATTTGCCCTGCCATGTGAAGCATTAGGAAATAGGGTTATTAATACTGGTTTTCGGCATCAGGAGTGCTTTTAGACTTTCTAAACTTTTCGGCAATGGAGTCATTTTTCCAATCCGGCCTTTTCAAGCGCCCTCCTGATCCGGCCATAGACCGCTTTTGGATCGTGCCTGCCATCGTAGGCAATTTCCTCCGCGGTCCTTGGATGGCTGCCAATTCCCACAAGCTGGAGCAGGTTCCCCCTTTCAATATCAGATAGGTAGCCAAGTCGATCATTTCCCGCCTCCAGTCTGTGCCTTAGGCGGTAATGCGTTTCCCTCAAGGCGGGGGTGAGGCCTGGGGGTGCATGCCCGTATGCAGCAACAAGCGTTGAAATCGCCGGGTTCGCCCTGGAAACCGCTGACGGCAGCCCAAGCCATTCGAGGGCCATCCAAATCTCCCTCCGGGCGCGATCCCTTGGTATCCCGATTTTCCGGCCTATATTTGCGATTGTGGCCGGCTGCAAAGGATTAAAATAATCGGACAAAACAGCATGCATTCGCGGATGCATTAACTCCAGCATCCGCATTGCGTGCGGGTAACGCTCCTTTTGGCGCAGCAATTCATAATACGCCTCCCAGTACTGCCTTCCGATACTCGGCGGGGGATGGCCGTACTTTTTTGCAGGCTGCCTCAAATTCGGGGGAATGCTCGGCGGTTTAAGCCGCGGAGGGATTTCCCTAATATCCGGCCAAGCGGAAGGGTCGAAATGGGCCGCTAGTACTTGCCTAAGTACCCCTGCCTGGGAAAAAAACCTCAGCCTCCTTTCCAGTTCATCATACCTATAATGATGCAGCCGTTCATCAGGTATTTGGATGGGAAGTTTCCATTTTTCCAACAAACCCCTCTTCTCATCCAATAGCGGCGTATCCCCGGCCGGCACTCTTCTGGATTTGGTTGGTGGCGCATCCGATTTTTTCTTCCTCACGCGCTGCGGCCCTCTACTCCTAGGTTGTCCGATATGAGGTCGTATTCC
Source organism: Candidatus Norongarragalinales archaeon (assembly GCA_035288785.1). Taxonomy (GTDB): domain Archaea; phylum Micrarchaeota; class Micrarchaeia; order Norongarragalinales; family SBBD01; genus JACRGC01. The sequence continues at coordinate 20,300 of DATDZF010000075.1, read as the reverse complement.
TTCTATCGCCCTTGTTGCAAGAAACACTTCGCGTTCCAAATTAAGTTTTGTGCGCCCTTTAACTCCTGGTTCAGAAAGCTTATTTTTGGCTTCTCCCGCCTTTGCCATCAGGAATTCGAGCCCCAGCCTTTGAAGTATGCCCAATTCATGCCGTACTTTGGAAAAATCAGGGCGCTCCGAGGTTCGGCCAAGCTGGAGCCTGGCAATTCCGCTGGCAACCATGCGATGGTAGACGATTTCTTCTGCGTTAGCGGACTCCATTTATCCGGATGCACCTCCAAAATAGATAAGACAAATGCCCAACTGGTCTGCCGACATTTCGCCTACTTGTACCTAAGGAACGCTCCCAATCCATGGAACGTCCCGAAAAACTGCTCCCCTTCCGCCGTTTCCTGGGAAATGAGCTCTATCTCAACCCCCTTTGCCGCCGCTGCATCCTGCAATTCAGTAACGAGATCTATAACATCCCTTTTCTCGTCAATTTTCAGCTTTGCGCCGCATTTTGGGCAGGTTTCCCTGTCCAGATCTAATTTCCCATCCACCATCTTCTCATCTGAATTGCCGCATTGGCCGCAAACAAATTTTATGTTATGCAGTTCAAGCCCCTCCGATACCAGCAATTTGGAAATTTGGTTCTTCTCAATTGCCGCCTTGATCTCGAAATACCCGTAAGTGGCAAGCCCTTCGGTTGAAATTGCCTTCATGAACTCGTTTATCAGCTTCTTTTCCTTGATTGCCTCCTGCTCCTGTATGATTTCGGAGGATTTCTCAAGGATCTCGCGGATGCCGGTCTCATCGGTGTAGCCAGTGTCTACTACTCCCAAAACTTTCAATTGGTAATTGAAGGGCTTCAATTTCATGAAGTCCTCCTTCGCAGGGCCGGGCCCCCCCACGATCACACCTTTGAAGTTTTTTTGTGTAATATAGGCGTCCATGGCTTCCCCAATCCTCTTGTAGTATACCTCCACAACCTCCTCATGTATGCGCTGGAACCTTGCCGCTGACTGCCCTCCCTTCATCACCTTCTGATGGGCAGTAGAGTTCAACTGGCGTATGATCTTGAATGTCTTTCCCTTCAATATTGCAATCGTTGCCTCCTTCCCATCAAGCACAACAAGCCCATAAGCGCCGGTCTGCTCGAGCATCTCTTCCAGCGGCTCAACTTGGAAAGTCGATTCGCACCTGTAAAACGAGGTCGTCATGGGCGATGGGGGTATAACCGAAAAGAGCTGGATGTCGTTTTTTCCCTCGTATTTTGAGACGTTGCCGCAGAAAATGGCAATCCCATTGGGGGGCGCCTTGTGCCCGAGCACTTTCAGGAACTGCATCACCCGTTCAATTGCGCCCTGCACGTTCTGCTGCGTCGACTTGCTCTTGATGTTGCTCGCCTGGCCGAACTCATCGCGCAATTTGGAGGTGAAATCCGAAACCTGCATTGATGGGCCGATGTAAAGGGAGATCAGCTCCGTCCCCTTCCCCCGGAACTCCGTTAGCGCCTTTATCTGCTTCTTGAACTCGTACATTTCCTTGCTTTGCTGGCTCATGTGCATCAGACTGAATTATTTTTGGTTTTCCCGGTCCATTTGGGAGTATACTTTGGCAAACTGCAGCAGAATCCTCCTGTGGCCATCAAGATAATCGATTGCATGCTCATATTGCTTTAATGTCTTCATCCTCCCCTCGATAGCGCTTTGCCGTTCCCTTTCATCATCGCCCCACTTATCTAATTCGCCGGCTCCTCCTAACGACTTCATATTACTTTTCAAATGCTTAATTGCCAAATCCAGATCGCTCCTTGCATCATGGGTGGCATGTTGGAGAATAGATAGCACGAAAGCGTGGGCTTCGGTGTCAACTTCTTTTACCTGGGGCAGCCGTTTCAAGGCCCTCATTAATGGCGTTTCCTCATAATCTTTTGGAACTGGCCTTCTCTCCGGCGCCTTTCCTTCGTTTCCGCTCCATTCAATTACCATGGGATAAGTACTGATGCCGCTGAAATTAAAAGGTTTCATTCTAAGGAATATCCTAAAGGGCAGGCCTAATTGGGGAATGGTGATTGCCAATCATTTGTTGAGCCGGTTGTTCCAAATTCAAAAGAATCAGGTTTTCGTAATCTTATCTACCGTTATCTTGAACGTTAATGTCTGCCCTGCAAGGAAGTGGTTGAAATCGACACCCCCGGGAAACCAAGGTTTCCCTCCACGTGCCACGCAGACTTCATGTCTGCTGAGCCGCGAAGGTTACTGCTTCACGGTCTCCGCCACCCTTCCTTATTTAGTAACCTTCTCCACCGTTATTTTGAAAGTTAGCGTCTGCCCCGCAAGGAAGTGATTGAAATCAATTGTCGCATTCTGGGAATCAACCGAGCGGATTACGCCCCTTGCGCCCGTCCCGGTGGAAACTATTGTGCCTGGCTTTGGGTCAATCCCGGAGGCTTTCAAATCAATAATTGGGATTTTTGTAATCAGGTCCGCCCGAAGCTCCCCATACGCTTCCTTTGGTGGGATCTTGATCGTTTTGGTTTCTCCCTGCTTCATTCCAACGACTCCCGCATCAAAGCCCTTGATCATCTCCCCTGCTCCAACTGTAAATTCCAATGGGGTATAGGGCCGGCTTGCCTGATAGGAGCCCGCCTTCTTTGCCTCCTCAACTATATTTGTATCAAAAACCGTGCCGTCATCCAAAGTGCCCAAATACCAAACTCCTACCTTGTCCCCGTTTGCCACAGCTGCCATGTTACCACCATTGCCCGAGTTTGTTGTTATTGTTGAAATTGGAGGGAGCGTGCTTTCAAGCTGCGTAGTTGGGGATGCGCTTGCAGTGGATGCAGGAGGATTGCCGGTGCAGCCAAGCACAAGAAGTGCCATTATCAGTAAAAACAAATAGATTCTCATATCCCGTCCCCTTCCAATTTTCAAACCTTTAGCATTAATAAAACATCTCTTTGGCTAAGGCCGATTCTGTTAGGTTGGTTGATTGTAGGGCAGATTTAGCCCTAAAACTAAAAAAATTACCAATTTTGAGCTGCTAGCTTATAGATTAAGATCGGATGTTGTTAGCAAGGTATTTATACTGGTTATACCATAATATACTGCTGCTAAGTAGTTACAAATAGGCTCATAACACTATTACGCAGTATGCATCGGGGTGGGAAGATGACTAATACTGTGAAGCTATATGTTGTCAATTGCGGAGGCTGCAATGCAAAGCAGGTTTGGGACTCCAGCTTTAAGCATAAGAATTGCGATGAGTGCAATTCGACCGTGGTTTTGAAGACCGCATCCCCCGAAGAGCTGAAATACATAAAAACCCAGATTGGGGGTTCCCCCATAAGGTTTTCCAATTACCTGGTCTATTCGCTGGGAGTTGAGGATGTTGAGGAAGCGGTAGCGATCAAGCGCGAACGGATCAAGCAGATGAAAACCGATGTCGAGGATAGGAAGAAATTCGCGCAGATGGAAAAAATGAACTTTTCGTTTAATGGGAATGGGAAGAATGGCAGCAAAGGCGCCAATTTCAGGACCCAAACAGTTGGTGGGAATGGCTATGGGAAGCCCAATTCTTTTGGAAATGCAAGGAAAGAAACCAATTTTAGTGCTTCCAGTGGCAAAAGCGGCCTAGATGCGGCCGGAAAGGGAAGGAAGGCCTCAAGTGGTATTCGGATCGCATACTCTAATAAGATCCGGCCGAAGGCCAAAAGCGCAAAGGAAGGGAAAAGGAGTGCAAAAAAGCGCCGGAATTAACCGCTAGTCCTTCGAAGCAACCGGGAAATCATTAATAATGCCTATTACGCTTATTCTCAAATATACCTATTGCGAGGCCCGTAAGCTATGGTTGAGCTCCTATCCGCACTCCTGATCATTGCAGGGCTTGCCCTATTCGAATCCATAACCAGCTTCGACAATGCCGTGATCAATGCGGAAATTTTGCGCAAAATGTCGCCCTGGGCAAGGCGCTGGTTCCTTACCTGGGGGCTTCTTATTGCGGTTTTCCTTCTAAGGGGCATTTTGCCGCTCATTATTGTATTCCTAACAAATCCCTCGCTTGGGATAATGGGCACCATCAATGCCACATTCAGTGGCGATCCGCATGTAGCCGAGCAAATAGAGCAATCCGCGCCGGTACTTTTGATGATGGGCGGCGTATTCATGATATTCCTCTTCTTCCACTGGCTGTTTTTGGAACCCAAGAATTTCGGGCTTTCGCATGAGAAGGCATTTGCCCGCCATGGCGTGTGGTTCTTTGCGGTTGTTTCAATCATCCTGGCAGCAATCACCTGGTATTCCCTGCAAATAGAGCCCATGATGGCCTTTGGCGCCGTGGTTGGGTCAACCCTGTTCTTCATCATCCATGGGTTCCGCGAGAATGCCGAGCAGAAGGAAAAGGAGATGCTGCAAGGGAGCAGCAAGATGTCGGATTGGAGCAAAATATTCTACCTTGAGGCAATTGATGCATCCTTCTCTATTGACGGAGTGATCGGCGCTTTTGCCTTCACGCTATGGGTGCCCCTGATCCTGATCGGGAATGGCATCGGCGCGCTGATTGTGAGGGAAATGACCATCCGCAATGTTGAGAATGTGAAGAAATACAAATATTTGAAGAACGGCGCCATGTATGCGATTTTGGTGCTTGGAATTGTGATGGTTGCGGACGCATTCGGGGCGAATGTGCCATTCTGGCTCTCGCCGCTGGCAACAATTGGGATCATCGCCTACTTTTTATGGAGGTCCGTCCAGGAGTTAACCTCGCCTTCCCCCAAGCCAGTACTCTAATCCGGCCATTTTTCGGGCAGCATGACCAAATCGCACCTGCGCATTAGCTCTTGAATGGAAACTCATATATATCCTAATTCAGTATCCCTTCCATCCTATGCCAAAAGAAAGCGTTAGTTTCCACTCCTTATCCGCAGAGGGGGCCCTCAAGAAGCTAAATTCCCAAAAAGAAGGGTTAAGCGCAACCGAAGCCTCTGGCCGCTTGCTAAAGTTCGGCCCCAACACCCTAAAGGAGCGCAAAAAACGCTCCCTATTGGATATGTTCATTGGCGAGTTCAAGGATTTCGTCATTCTGCTGCTTATTGCCGCTTCCATCATTTCAGCCATCGCATCCTATTTTTCTCCAGAGCCCGAATACATCGATTCAATTGCAATCATTGCAATTGTGGTGATCAATGCAATCATCGGGGTCTATCAGGAATATAAGGCCGGCAAGGCAATAGAGGCGCTCCGGAAGCTAGTTACCCCCAAGGCGAAAGTGCTAAGGATGGGCGCTGAAATAGAAATCCCGACCGCCGGCCTGGTTCCCGGCGACATCATAATCCTCCATGAGGGCGACAAGGTGCCCGCAGATGCACGTTTGTTGGAAGCGCACAATCTGGAAATAGAGGAGGCGAGCCTTACGGGGGAAAGCGAGCCATCTTCCAAGAAAGCCGACGCTGTCGTTCCTGAAAAAGCAGTTGTGAACGACTGGCGCAACATGGTTTTCATGAGCACCCTTGTCACGAAGGGCGAGGCGCGGGCGGTTGTTTGCTTTACCGGGGCGGATACGCAAATTGGGAAAATAGCGGACCTTGTCCAAACAATCGAGGAGGAGCAAACCCCGCTTCAGGAGAAATTGGAGGCCTTGGGAAAACAGCTGGGGAAAATTGCAATTGCTGCTGTTGCCATGGTGTTTGTTGTAGGGGTTGCACGGGCTTACCTGAGCGTAGGCCTCGATTTTGATAAAATCCTAAGCTTCTTCCTTATTGCCGTAAGCCTTGCAGTTGCCGCAATCCCCGAAGGTCTTCCGGCAGTAGTCACAATTTCGCTTGCAATTGGCGTGCAGCGCATGGCAAAGCGCAATTCCATCATTAGGCGGCTTCCTGCAGCCGAAGGGCTCGGCTCTGCAACCGTAATCTGTTCGGATAAGACCGGGACTCTCACCCGCAATGAAATGACCGTCAGGAGGATTTTCACCAATTCGAGGGCATATTCGGTCACCGGCGGAGGGTATGACCTTGCGGGGGATATCCTTTCCGAGAGCGGGTCGAAAATTGATGCCGGCAAGGAGCAAAATTTCCAGGATCTTTTGCATTGCGCCCTGCTTTGCAATAATGCCTCCCTATCCGGCGATGGGAAAAACGCATCGATCATTGGCGACCCAACCGAAGCCTGCCTTCTTGTTGCCGGGAAAAAGGCGGGCCTTGATTATCTTAAGGAAAAGAAGCGCCGGAAAAAACTCGATGAGCTGACATTCGATTCCACCCGCAAGATGATGAGCGTGATATGCGATGAGGAGGAATCCGGCATTGTTGCCTACTCCAAGGGTGCCCCGGAATTCGTACTTGAAAAATCCGCCTTTTTCATGAAGGATGGCAGGCCGGAAAGGATGGATGGCCCCGCAAAGCAGCTTTACCTGGAACGCAATGCGGAATTTGCCTCCAGCGGCCTGCGCGTCCTTGGCTTTGCAATGCGATTGCTAAAAACCAGGAAAAGGGCGGATTTTACCATTCCCGAGGTGGAATCAGAGCTCGTATTCCTGGGGCTTATCGCAATGATGGACCCACCAAGGCAGGAGGCCAAGGAGGCGATTGCGATCTGCAAGCAGGCGGGGATAAAAACCGTAATGATCACGGGCGACAATGAGCTTACCGCAAAGGCAATTGCAAGGGAGCTTGGCATTTATGAGGAGGGCAGGAACAGGGCGATGACCGGAAGGGAGCTTGAGGAAATCCCCGATGCCGAATTCTCAAAAATTGTCCAGGATATTTCGGTTTATGCGAGGGTTTCCCCGGAAAATAAGCTGAAAATTGTTGCAGGGCTCAAGGCAAAAGGGGAGATAGTGGCAATGACTGGCGATGGCGTAAATGACGCGCCCGCAATCAAGAAATCGGACATCGGCGTTGCCATGGGCATAACCGGGACGGATGTCGCAAAGGAAAGCGCCGACATGGTGATTACGGACGATAATTTTGCCTCGATAGTTGCCGCAGTCGAGGAGGGCAGGGTCATATTCGATAACATCCTAAAGTCGGTAAAATACCTGATTTCCTGCAATATAGGCGAAGTGTTGATAATTTTCCTTGCCATAATGGTCGGATGGGATTCGCCCCTCCTTCCGATCCAAATCCTGTGGATGAACCTTGCCACTGATTCGCTTCCCGCACTTGCGCTTGCAATGGATACGAAAGCGGTCGGCATCATGAAAAGGAAGCCCCGGGATCCGAAAATGCCGGTCCTAACCCGGAACGGGCTGGAAAAACTGGCTTTCATCGGCGTATTCATGACGATCCTTACGCTTGCCATGTTCTGGTACCAATTCGAAACCGAGGGCCTGGCAAAAGCGCGCACTGCCGCCTTCAGCTTGCTGGTATTCTTCCAGCTCTTCATTGCGCTCAGCTGGCATTCCGACCACGATCCCCTGCTGAAAGTAGGGATTTTCACCAACAAATACCTCCTCGGGGCGATGCTTCTTGGCTTTGCTTCCCAAATCCTGATAGTGCAAACCGGCGCGCTTGAGGCAATTTTCGAGACTGTCAACATGTCCGCAGTTGAGTGGGTTGCGGTAATCCTAATCAGCACATCTGTCCTGGTTGCCGAGGAGATTGTAAAATACATCGCCCATAGGAGGGGCACCGCGGATGAGAGCGGCAGCTGAAAAATAGGTTTTGGCGGCCATTGGGGGTTGGATTATGCCCGTTGCCAATTAAAGTGGTTTGAATGAAAAAAATCCATTTTGCCTCATCCAATCCCGATAAAATATCGGAGGTTGGCATGATTCTTGGGGGGATGGGGATCAATGTCCATCCCGTGAACGCCGAACTTCATGAAATCAGGTCCGAAATCCAAAAGGACGTTGCGGTGGAAAAGGCAAAAACCGCCTATTCCTTGTTGAAAATGCCCGTTATCGCGGAGGATACGGGCGTGTATTTCGAGGCCTATGATGATTTTCCCGGCGCTTTCCCATCGTTTGTTTTCAGGTCGATTGGCTATGGGGGAATTATGGCGCTCCTTAAGGGAAAAAACCGGAAGGCATATTTCAGAACGATCGTGGCATATTATAATGGTAAAATTTTACGAACTTTCGAGGGACTTTGCAAGGGGAGAATAACGGATATCCCGGATTTGCCCAAATTCCAAAACCCCAAACTGCCTTATGAGGCAATTTTCGTGCCAAGCGGGAAAAAAGTGCGATTTTGCAGGATGACCAAGGATGAAAAGAACGCAATTTCCCACAGGGCAAGGGCTTTGCGTAAATTTGGGAATTGGTTCCTGAAAAAAAAGTAATTATTACGGGGAAAAATTCAGTATAAAATCAAACAAACTATTGCTATAACTGGGGATTTTGGTTAAACGGCCTTTGCCAATCCCTTCCGTTCGATGTAACTGGAAATTTCCTTGGGAACGCATTTTTTCCATCTGCGGTCGCCCTCCCGGATCATGCCCCTGATTTCAGTTGCGGATATCTTGATGCCGGATTTCATTGTGTGCACTTCGAATTCCGGGCTAAGGAGGCTTTGCACAAGCCAGTTTCCCGAATAGGCGACCTTTGCATCCTTGGCGATTCCAAGCACCCTTTTCACCCAGCGCGGATGGTTGTTCTCATCCTTGAGCAGTATAATCCGGGTCCGGGCAAGTAGCCCATGCGCTTTAAGGCAACTGGAAATCATTTCCAGGCGTTCCTTTCCTGAAAACGGGTTTTTCCGGGTGCGGCCTTCCTGCGCGCTCCCTATCACCAGTAAGAGTTTTGCCTGCCTGCCTAAAATCCCCCTGGTTGCTTCCAGGTGCCCATTATGGAAGGGCTGGAACCTCCCTATCACAAGGGCGGTCCTTCCATCGTACGCCTTTAGTTTTGCCCCCATATGCAGTTTAAGAAGCAAACCAATAAAAACCACCTCAAAATATAGGTTTCAAAACCGGTTTGCCAGGGTGCACTTTTGCATGGATTCCCTATTCCATTTCATATTTTCGGTTATTGCGGCATTGGCCTTGGATCTGCATAAGAAGCACCGCTTGGTGTTTGTGATCTCTGCTGCCTCCTTTGCCGTCCTGATCGATTTTGACCATTTTTTGGGCTGGGATGCGGCCTACATCAAGCCCCTCCATAATGTGTGGATAGCAATTTTACTGCCGCTGCTCCTATTCTATGTTGCCTACCGCTATTACCGCAACAACAAGAAATACGGGATAGAGCTCCAAAAATTCTTCCTGGTTGTGATGGCAATGCTTGCGGGCCATCTAGTGGCGGACATGTTCTATGGTGAAATAAAGCTGTTCTACCCGCTTTCCCATGAAGGATATTCCTTCTCTGATCTGCCATTCCCAAGGCCATTCGAAAAATACGATTTCATCACCACTGAAGGGATTGCACTGCTTTTCTATTCCATCATCCTCCTTGCAATCCTGTTTGCGGAGGATTTCATCAAATGGCACGAGGAAAAGCATGAGGGGGTAAGGAGGAGCATCCGGGATGTTGTTAGGGAATTCTTCTGATTCCTGGCGGGGTGCAGCCATTCCCTTTGGGAATTAGCCATGCGGCAGGGTTTTTCCCACCTATCTTGCGGGAATCCCCCAACACCTCATTTTTCCCTTCCGATCTCTTACCTATTTATACTCGGAGGCTGTAACAAATATACTAGTTAATTTGGTGGGTGTTAGGTGTATGTCGGCAAGGATCATCAGTGAGAACGATCCCACAGCATTATCTGATGTGGTATATGTGCTCGCGAACGGCGGGATCGTGGTTTCTCCTACCGAAACCTGCTACGGGATTCTTGCGGATGCAACAAACCCCACGGCGGTTGAAAAATTATATAAAATCAAGGGAAGGTCCCATTCTAAGGCGATTTCCATTTTCGTTCCGGATGAGCGGACGCTTTATGGGATTGCCGCCACTTCCCAAGCCGCAAAAAAATTGGTAAAAAAGCACCTTCCCGGTCCGCTTACGCTGATTTTGGAGCAAAGGAAACCAACCATCCTGGCAAAAAATCTAACCGATGGCAAGACCATCGCAGTCCGGATTTCCTCCCACCCGTTTATTTCCGGCGTACTTTTCAATTACAATAAGCCTGTGACGGCGACTTCCGCAAACCACTCCGGGAAGGGGGAAATCTATTCCGGCAGCGAGGCAGTACGCCTCCTGGGGAAATTGACAGACATAATTGTCGACGGCGGCAACCTGAAGAAGGCTAGGCCCTCGACCATCGTTGATTGCACCGGCACAAGACCACAAATCGTACGGCAAGGTTCGATCAGGCTCAAATTATAGTTTTCTAATTTTCCCGGTATTGGCATCAACTTCAATTTTATCCCCAGTTTTAAGAAGGCGTGTGGCAATTCTCGTTCCAACAATGCATGGAATTTTGAATTCCCGGCTGACAATTGCGGCATGGCAGGTGATGCCGCCCTCATCCGTGACAATTGCCGCAACCCTGGAAAAATATGGCACATAATCCGGCGTAGTCATATGGGTCACCAGAACCTGCCCTTTCCCCATCTTCTTTAGATCTGCTGCCCTATTGGCGATAAATGCCCTCCCGACCACTTTCCCCCTGAATGTTGCCATCCCCGTAAGTTCGCCCTTTTCCCCGGCTCGTTTCAGGAACTTTTCCCCCTCCTCAATCGCCTTCCTGCCATCCCTAACCGACCATTTTCCTTTTGAGACCGATATTAAACATGCCCCATATCTCCTTTCCAGCACTCTAGGATCCGGGCCTTTGCAATTGAAGCTTCCAATAAGCTCCTCAAAGGTTGCGCATTCTGCGTGCGTAGTCCTAATGCCGTTCCTGCGCAGGATTTCAGCGCTAAGCCTGTACATGGCAGGCATTGCCTCATCTGCGAGCGTTCTCAAACGCAGCTTGTTTATGAGTGCTTGATCCACTTTCTTTTCAAAGCCCGGCACATCCCCTATATAATACGGGATAAATGTGGCCCGGAGCCAATTCCCCGGTATCACATCGTCCATTTCGAAAAGCAGTTCGGCTAGCCTTTCCTTGGAGACCTTCCCAAGGTCATTTTTCATTATTTTATCGATGATTTTCCGGACTTGGCCATTTGATTTCAAACCCTCCTTCATGATTGAATTTATAACCTCTGGTTTTTCCAGCACCCAATGTGCAAGCTCCTTCATATAAACGCTACGATCCTCCTCAAGCCGGATCATCTGCGCAATGTTCCTGCGGATGTAATAGTAAATTCTGGGGATTTTCAGCAGGTCCTTTGCTTCAGGAATGCCCGTCATGTTTGCCTTTGCGTGGAAATAGGCGGAAATCACCGGCTTTTGCCGCTTCAAAATCCAGTATTTGTTAGTGTCCATGTTGGCAATGGCCCTTTTTTATTTCCTGTTATTTGCTAAATGATAAATGTGAGGTGATTATCCTAAAAAAGCATAGCCTATCCGCTACCTCCCTAACCTGCGGATTATCCCTTTATTTGCGTCGACTTCAATCATTTCCCCAGTCTTGATTACATGGGTTGCCTGTTTAGTCCCAACGATGCACGGGGTCCCAAGTTCCCTGCTTACAATTGCGGCATGGCAGGTGATGCCGCCCTCGTCGGTGACTATTGCCGCCGCCTTTTTCATCACAACCACATAATCTGGTGTTGTTTGCGGCACGACCAGGATCTGCCCCTTCTGCATTGGCAGGGCATCCTTAGGTGTGAATGCCACAAATGCCCTTCCGGTCGCCTTGCCCTTGCTTCCCACAGTCCCTGCAAATTCCCTAATCGACATGTCGAATTTTGGCACCAATATTCTCGCCATTTTTTGCACCAAATTCCCTACTAATATTTCTTCACCTTCCCCATTGGGCAGATGGCCATAAATATTGCGGCGCCCGCTTATTTCCTTCATGGTCGGCATTTTCCCTCCCCCCAATCCCGCCAGTATTTCGTGTTTTGTCAGCCAGATAACATCATCATACCCCATCCCAAATCGCCTTGCTGCCTCACTAAGCATGCCCCTTGCCTTGTATAAGCCCACAACCGAGCACTCGGCGCAGAACTGGCGCCAGTATGCAAATTCGTTCACTAACCCGATCAGGTAAGAAAGGCGCTTTGAAATTTTCCGGCGCTTCCCCTGAGGTTTGGATGCTGGAAGCGCTTCCTTTATTTGAGCCATTAGCCTTTCAATTGAAAGCGGATCGCCCCAGCAATGGTGGGTTCCCACCCATTCGTATTCCTCCAAGTGGTCCTTTATTTTTTTTGCAAGATGGGGGTGATATTTTTGGAGGGATTGCATAAAGTATGCAGGATCATCATTCAACATGTCGCCCAAACCCTCCCTAATGAATATTTTCTGCATACCCGCTGCCTCCCTGTCCTGCTTAATGAGGAGGGTGGGCTTTGGGAGATCGAAATGGGCGATCAGCCCGGTTTGGGTGAGTCTTTCACGCTTGAGCTCATCGCTTAACACTCGATTAACCATCGGCCCCATCAGGAATACCGCCATCCAGGGTGAAAAGAGCAGATCGGTTTCATGGATGAATTGCCTCCATTGATTTTCAATGGGTTTGGCCGATTTCCTTCCCAGCCCCGCCGCATAATTTAAGTATTTTTCAGTGGCGTTATCCGTTACCTTGAAGATATTGGTGAAAAACTCCGTATTTCCCGCACCTAATGTTTTTCCTACCGTCCTTTCAAGTTCCCTTAATTCCGCTTCGAGCATCAGGTGATGGCCGTCAAGATATAGGAGCGCTCCTGTAATATTTGGGAGATCTAATTTCCGGTAAGATTGCCGGCCGCACCAATTTAGCCAAAAAGAGCTGAAAAGGGGCGGCTGCACCCACCTGCCAATATAACGCCAGGCACTTATCTTTGCAGATAATTTGAGAAGCTCCGTTGATGAATATCCCAACCTGACCACTGCCATTTAGAGAATTGCAAGTTTCCTGCTCTCCTTCCCGCCGCACTCCGGGCAAACAAGGATGCGGCCCCGCTGCTCCAAATCAATGTGGCAAGTTGAGCAGCGCGCCTTTAGCACTCCCAAACTATCGTCCGCAATGGAGAGGTATGTGCCCAGTGGATTTACCTCAATAACCCTTGCCTTGAGGATATCCCCGATTTTGATGTGTTGCCTGAAATTCTTGACATATCCTCCACCCCGCACAAGCTCGGTGATGCGCATGTAGGCGTATGTGGCACCTATCGATTTCCTTTCAATAGGCTTTTTGGTATCCGCACCTTGGGATGAGGCAATCGCTGGCACGCTTTCCCCATCATCCGTTCCCTTCGGCTTATTGCCGTTTGCCATGCCAAATCCCCCGGAGTTCGGGCTGGCTGATTCGAACCCCCTGTAATTATCCGGATTTTCTATGATTATCAGTGATACCGAATCATACAGGTCGTGGACCTTGCCTATCACAACATCCCCCTTCCTGAGCATGCGCGCGAATTTGCGGGTATGCACCTGTACCTGCCTGTCCACTAGCTTCTTTTCACCAAGCACGAGCGAGTAAACATTGCCGTTTTCCGCATACGTCTTCTCATTCCCGAAAAATTCCTCCTCAATCCCTAGCTCTTCGCCGGGTATTACAATTTCCTTTGCCATTTTAACCACCAGACAAATAATTTGTCAATAGTACAAGCAAGCCCATTTTGCCCGCTAGCCTTTCCCTTATGTTAGCGTATTCTTTATTCCAGCCGGGATAAGCATTGCACTTCTTTTATTTGTAACCTGCAATCTTTAAATAACGGCATTTTATAGTAATGGTGGGTGGTGGATGTGGGATTAATGAAGGAATTTATGGAATTCTTGAAGAAATACCAAGTAATTGGCCTTGCCGTTGCATTCATCATGGGCGCTGCTGCCTCCAGCCTTATAACGGCCCTCGTGAACGATTTCATCATGCCAATAATTGCCCTGGTCACGCCAAGCGGTGATTGGAAGGGCTGGCAGGTCATCCTCTCTAAGGGCGCTGACGGAACGGTCACGAATGCGATAAAATACGGCGATTTCCTGGGGGTACTTATAAACTTCATAATAGTCGCCTTTGTGATATTCATGATCGTGAAAATGATCATGAAGGAGGACGCAACAGCCAAGAGGTAGCATTTTTCCTTATTTTTTTTTCATGCTATAAGCTTGGCTGGGCTCAATATTAGTTGCCTATCCAAAACCTGTTAATTTAATGTGACATATCATGAAAATAAAGTATGCTTTATATGCTAAGTATGCGTTAGCATATATTGCAGCAAAGTTGAAAAAGTATGCTTTAAAAAGGCTCCGGTCGTAATTCCTGCAGGTGAAACGGATGGACGTAACCTTCAGGAAAATTGATTCTGCGATTTTCCGCAAATTCAAGGCAAGATGCGCTGAAATAGGCATTTCAATGGGCGAAGGGTTCAACCAAGCCGGCCTGAATTGGCTTGGGGAAGTTGGGATGCCCGCAAAATTGGCCCAAGATTCCTCCAAGGATATCCACATGCTAACTGACTTGGGGGCGCACATCCATAATCTGCATCAGGCGCACCTTGAAACCGAGAAAAAGCGCAAGCGCACATCCTAGGAATTTTAGTTGCCATTACTATCGCACCTAGAATGGGCTCTTTTTTCCACATTCCCTAACTTGGCGCAATTCCTCCCTTCCCCCAAATAAATGTTTTTTATTCCCCTCATTACCTCACCTTTTTATACCGGCTAAGGCAAATGCTATTGTTGAATATGGCATTCCGCTTCATCATCGGATTCGTGCTCCTATTGGTAGTGCTATTTTTCACGTTCGATTTCTACTCCTACGGGATAGACCTGAAAAGCACTCCGCTTCTGGTTACAAACCCGCTTCTTGTGATCCAGGCACATTACGCTGTTGGGGGAGGCAAGGAATTGGTGCGTGAGAATTGCCCCGAGATATACCAGTTCCGCAAAACCAGCTATTATGCCAACTACGAGGATATCCCGGTGGCGGAATGGGATAAGTGCATCGCCGCAGTTGCCCCTTCAGAGGCGGTAAGGGATGCTTGCCTTGAAGCCGAAGCGGACGCTGATGCCTTGCTAAAAGGCATCTATGCCCAAAACGAGCTTGTTTTGGGGCTTGAGAAATACGGCGTCAAGTTCACCCCGCTCTACACTTACGAGCGCATCGCGGATTTTGCCGACGGGAATGCATGCACAACGGCAATAGCATCCTTCTCCGAGGAAAGGCGCGTGCCAATCGTGTTCAAGCCCTCCGCCCTCCTCGATACGAACAAGTTTAGCCTCGGGGTAAGCGAAACCGATCGCGACCAGCTGCTGAAGATCACAAGCCAGCAATTCACCGCGGATAGCGCATTAAAGGATTATCGCATCACCATATTCCTTGTAATAGCGGGCGTTTTCGTCTTCCTGATCGTGGTATTTTCGGCCTACTCCCGCCTGCGTGAGGGCGATGGCAAGGAAGACTAATTGGACGGGAACTGGGATATCCGTTCCGAAGGAAAGAGTAATGGGCAAAATCTTCGCACTGCCCCGAACTCGGCACTGCCCTGCAATTGATTCCTCCCATATGCGCAAAGCGTTGCGCAATAACCTCCCACAAAGGGCCAGCCAGAATTAGCTATTGCACAATGCCATAGGCCAAGGCCGCCCATATCCCTAAACAATTCATCGCATATGCAAAAAATGCAATTGCCCCGATGGATAAATTTATAAGCCGCATTCGCGTCATAAATCCGGTGGATTGCATGGATAGGGTATTTGGCGTTTGGTATGAAAACCGCGTGCTTGACGCGGGCTCAAAGATGGTGCTTGTCCTCCTGCTCTCATATGTGCTCATCTTCATCTACAATCTGCTTGGGGGCAGGCCCGTGATGCGCTGGAACGACTTTCCGGCCGAGGTTGTGGCCGCTGTTGCAATCGCCTCGTTTGCAGCCTTCTTCTTTGCCTCCCACCAGCACCGGAAATACCGGCGGCACCTGCAGCAGCACGCAGAAAAGCTGACCATGAAACTTAGGCAAAAAGGGTGAGTTGATGTTCATCGACCTTATGTTCATAGCCGCAATCATCATTTTCCTGAAATTCCTCGATTCGTACCTCACGATTTGGGCATACAATAATTACAAGCATTATGCGCGCCGTTCAATTGTCCTGGAGAGCTATGAGGCCAATCCCCGCTGGCAAAAGGATGTAGAGCATGGATTCAAGGACTGGCGCCATTTCTCCTTCATGGCCTTCCTCATTGTCCTACTTAGCGCCCTGTACTTCTATTCCGGCTCGGATTTTTGGTACGATTTCTTTTCCGGGTTCTCATTGTTCCTGTACCTGGCCATCAATTTTGAGCACCTCACGCACATGCGCGAGATGGAGCAAGTAGCGGGTAGGGTGAAGGGGAAAATATTCTACTCGCTAGACTACTATTTCAGCACCGCCGCCCATAATTATGTCAAATTAAGCGCCGTCCTGCTGTTTTCGTGGATCGTTACCCAAAACGACGTGCTTCTTGGCGGCATCTTCGGGCCCCTTTTCATAGCGGCACTCATCAAGGCGAGATGGAAGGTATACTCCTCCGAGGAAAAGTAAGCGGTTGGGATGGCCGATATTGCTGCCCTAGCTACCCGGCCAATTTCAGCCCCAAAATGTTGTAATCCCCTATCCGAGCCCCCATCTGGGTGGTCATTTATGAAAAAATGGAAAGTGCTCTCCTCGAAGCGGGTCTTCAGGAGCAAATACATGAGCTTGCTGGAGCAAAAATGCCTGATGCCCAGCGGAAGGATCGCGGATAAGTATTATCTGGTTGAAAAAAAGGACGTCGTGATGATCCTGGCGCTCACCAAGAAAAAACAGGTTATCCTTGTTAACGAATACAAGCACGGCGCAGGCGAAGTTTTGCTGCAATTGCCAATTGGCTTCATGGAAAAAGGCGAAAAGCCCGCAAGGGCGGCGCTTAGGGAACTTGCGGAAGAAACGGGCTTTACAGCAAAAAAGGCGGCGCAAATTGGCAAATTCATCTCCTCCCCATCGGACATGACGAATAAAATATACCTGTTTTTTGTCAAGGATGCCCAAAAGACCCAAGAGCAGCACCTTGATGAAACCGAGGAAATTAATGTGGTCTTGATGCCATTCCTAAAAGTGGCGGATGCGGTTTTAAGGGGAAGGATCAAGGTGATGCCCCATATGGCTGCAATACTTCTCGCAAAGGAAAAGGGGCTGGTTTAATAATTTGGCGCTGCAATTAAATGGATTAATTCGATGGTGGTAATGATTATGCTGAAGAGCAAGGCAAGAAGGAGGCGCAAGGAACTAGCAAGGAAGCTTAGGAAAATCAAGTTCCGCCAAACCTCCAAAACCTCAAGAAGGAAGGACTATTGACTGGCGCGATTTTGCCCAAGGGATTTGATGGCAGTAGGTCTAATGCAATTTCCCCCCAGCATAGCCAGCCCTGGAAAGAGCCCCAATTGATATTTTTACGCTCCCGCCCACTGCTCCGAGTGGACATTGTGCGCTGTCAGCCCTTTTTCATGGAGGACCTTTCTTACCTCCTCGACCATGATCGGCAGCCCGCAGATGAACGCCTGCGCATCATGGGGGTCGTCGATTCTCAAGTCCTTGAGCGCATCCTGCACGTATCCCTTCCTGCCCTGCCATTTGGCATCGGGGCGGCTAAGTGTTGGGATTAGTGTGAAATTGTGCTGGCTTTTGCTGTATTGCTCCAGTTCCTCCTTGTAAACGAAATAATTCATGTTCCGGAACCCGTAAACCAGCTGTATTTCCGATTTGCAGCCGCTGTTCAAAAGCCACCTTAGCATCCCGATGATGGGCGCAATGCCGCTGCCCGCTGCCACGAGGATGATCCCGGGCATTGGATTTTCATTGACAAAATTTCCAAAAGGCCCCTTCAGGTGGAGTTTTGTCCCAAGCTTGAGGTTGTCCCTTGCGAATTGCGTGAACCCCCCCGTTTCCTTGATTTTCAGGCAGAATTCGACCATTCCGGTCTGGTGGGGGGAGGAGGCGATGCTGTAGGAAGTCCATTTCAAGGCGTTCGAATTTGACCTTAGTGTGAAGCCATCCATTGCAAGCATCATGTATTGGCCTGCCTTATATTCGAATTTTTGGTCCAAGGGCACCCTAAGCTTTACCGTAAGCATCTGCACCTTGTCCTCGTCCCGGTAGTCCCTAATCTCTATTGCCTCTGCATCAAACTCCATCAGAATCAGTGGAGTTATTGGGGAAGAAACGAATAAAAACCCGCTTTTTTGCGCTTTTTGGGGTGGAAGGGGCAAACTATATGGCTTGGGGCAATTTGATGGTTTTCCCTTTTTTTCGCACAGCTGCCGTATATCCTTGGGGAATTATGGGCAGCGTAAACCCGTTCATCAGATAGTAGGCGTGGCAGTAAACCCCCAAACCAAAGTGATAATGGGATTTTGAGCCCATCCATCCAAAAATATGCGTAGAGGGACTTTTCAGCCCCAGGAGATTATGGGGAGTTTGGGCCCGTTCATCAGCAAATAGAGGGCAATTATGGCCGCCCAGTTCACAACCAGGAAATAGGGGTTCCTCCACCAGATATAGCCCTTGATTGCAGGATAAGTGAGTGGATATAGCGGAAATTGCGGCTCAACTGGCGAGCCCTTGTGGGTGTAGATGTCAAGCAGTATGTGCAGCAACCAGCCGAGAATGGGGAAATAGAACCCGCCCGTAACTATCGCCGTTATGATTCCGAATACTGCAACAGTGATGAGGCTGTGCGAGACCGCATACACCCTCCTCACAACCGGAAAGAGCCTTTGCCTTGAGATTTCCCTGCTCCTGGCAAACATGTTGATCGACATGAGGAGCGCTGCGCCCACAAAAATCAGGTCCGGGAATACCCCAAAGAAAAGCCCGGCCAAAAGGTCCGGCCTCCCATGGAATAATAGCAGGTATGCCCATGCCAGATGCGAAAAGAAATCCACTTTGCAATCGCCTTAATCCTTCAAAGTCAGAAGCCCAATGTAACCCACATTAAACCCCATAATTATAAAATAGGCTTGCTTATTCACAGATATGATCAGGGTAGAGGGGCTGGCGAAAAATTTCGGCGGCTTCCAGGCGGTAAAGGGCGTATCATTCACGGCCAACGAGGGGGAGATTTTCGGCATTGCGGGCCCAAATGGCGCCGGGAAAAGCACCATCGTGAAGATGCTCTCAACCATCCTTTCGCCTTCAAGCGGGGAAGCGGAAATAAACGGCCTCGATATCCGCAGGGACGCGCAGGAGATCCGAAGGATCATAGGCTACCTGCCCGAAGAGCCGCGGGTATACGATTACCTTTCGGGAAGGAGTTTCCTGCGTTTTTTTGCAAACATATACGGCATCAGGGACACGGATCGCAGGATCCAAGAGATGCTCAAATTCGTAGGACTGCTCGAGCATGCCGGCAGGAAAATCGGCGACTATTCGAAAGGGATGAAGCAGCGGATATCGATTGCAAGGGCGCTCCTCCATGACCCGGAGGTGCTCATATTGGACGAGCCCACCATGGGCCTTGACCCCGCATCGGCAAGGGAGCTGCGGGAAAAGGTGCTGGGCCTTCGCGACGAGGGGAAAACCATCCTCATCTGCACCCATTACATGGACGAGGCGGATTTCCTTTGCGACAAGCTTGCCATCCTGAACCAGGGCAAAATTGCCGCGATAGGCAAACCCGAGGCGTTGAAGGCGAGGGTTGGCAAAAAGAGGTATGTTTCAGTTGTGCTTGAGGAAACAGCAGGGGATCGGGAAAGGAAGTTTGTGCGCCTCCTGAAAGCAAGACAGCGCGGCCGCGCCATCCTCGTTGAGGCTGCCGACACTGGCCTTGCCATAAAACGCATCCACGATGCCTCGAAAGCGTGCGGCGTGAGGATGCTTTCCATACGGAATGTCGAACCCAGCCTCGATGATGCCTTCATCGAGTTTACGAGGGGCCATTGAATGGATCCCGCACTCCAGCTTTTCAAATGGGAGCTTTCGCAGATTTTCCTCGACAGGGGATTCATCGCAAAAATCATAATAGGGATGGGCATTTCCCTCCTGCTTCTCCCCTTCCTCCTCAACTCGCTTTCATCATTTGCCACAAATGTCAACACCCCCAACCTGCCGTTCGTGTACAAAATCATCACAATTGGCGTGGTTGGGGAATACCCCGCACTGGTTGGCATCCTTGAAGGGAATACCCTACTCTCAGTCATCCATTTGGATGATGAGGAAAATGCCCGGCGCCTGCTTGCAAACGGCGAGTTGAACGGCTTTTTGGCAGTTTCCGGAAGGTCCGTCAAGTTTGTGGGAAACGGCAATCCGCTCTCGTCACTTGCTGAGCTTCAGGTGAGGGAAGCGCTGGACAAGGTTGTGAAGGCCGGTTCAAATCCGGACGTAAAAGTGATACAGGAGCA
>DATDZF010000074.1:0-9723 GCA_035288785.1 Candidatus Norongarragalinales archaeon | reverse complement strand
GGCGGCGCGCCCGGTAGAGGGGGGTTGGCCGCCCCAGCCTTATGTACGCTTCCCTTACCTCCTCAGGTATGGGGATATGTTTTTGCGTTGAAACCTCCTGCCGTATGATTTCCCTTGGGAAAATCGGCTCCAACATATCCGGGGTAATGGGCTGCCTTGTGGCAGGGTTCAGCGGCGGCGCAAGGGCTGCGGGAAGGTCCGCCTGCAAATTATAGTAATTGGATGGAAGTGCATCCTGCTCAAGCGTAATTGCGCAGCCAAAGTAAATCCCTTTTTCCCATCATCATCACCTTTGAATATTGTACAATTTTGTACAATAATGTACATAATTCTTTTGCTGGCATTTATTTGAATAATGCTGCTTTTAATGCTTTGCTGTACAAATTTGTACTTAGGATTGGTGATCGGATATGTGGAGGAAAGTGGAGCAGATGTTTGGCGGCCTTCCCGGCCAGAAAGCAGTTGTCCGGAAGATGATTGAGCTGGGGCTTGGCATAAGCGAGAATGGGAAGGTGAGATGCGGGGATGTGGAAATCAAGGAAAATAGCCTTGCAAGGGCAGCCGGCGTGGATCGGCGGGTGGTGGCCGCAACAATAAAGGGGATCGCAAGTGAGCGGTTCTTGAAATCAGTGTTCCTGCGAATCCAGCCCGCGGGCACGTTCCTCAAGGATGTCGCGCAGCTGATGGGCTTTGGGGTGGTAGAGATAGAGGCGGATGCGAAGGTCCCGGGGATAATTGCAAAGGCAACCGGGCTTCTCGCGGAGAGGCGCATCAGCATCAGGCAGGTTTATGCGAAGGACCCGGAATTGTTTGAGAACCCAACGCTTGTGATAATTGCCGAGCGCGAGGTGCCGGGGAAGCTGTTGAATGAGTTTAAGAGGATTAGGGGAGTGAGGAAGGTTTCGATATTCTGATTGGCAAAAATGCACTCAAACCATCCTCAGGAAATATTCGTGAACCCTCAGATCGGAGGAAAGCTCCGGATGAAAGCAGGTCGCAAGGAGGCTTTTCTGCCTTGCCGCAACGATCTGACCGTCCAGAAGCGAAAGTGCCCTACAATCGCCACCCACTTTTTCTATCAACGGCGCCCTTATGAAAATGGCATTGAAGGGGGAGGGTTTGGTTTTTGGGGCAGGAGGGGAATTGCCGCTATTTTTCCCCCCGGTGTGATGCGATTTCATTCCATCCCCATCAGTTATTCCATTTATTTCAATTTCCGCCTCGAACGACTCCCGCTGCCTGCCAAATGCGTTGCGGTCGACTTTCATTTCCATGAGGCCAAGGAGCTTTTGGCCGGTCTGCCTCACCTGAGAATCGCCCTCAGATGCTAGCAATATGGCGCCCGCGCAGGTGCCGAAGATGGGGAGGCCGGCTTTTCCCATGGAAACCACATCATGGAATAATTCGTTGTCGAGCAACAGCTCGCTAATTGTGGTGGATTCGCCCCCAGGAATGATGAGGGCATCGATTTCCTTTAGCTGATGAGGTGATTTTAGCCAGACGGCCTTCTGATTGAGCGCCCTGACCGCCTCGATGTGCTCCATCACATCGCCCTGCAGGCCCAGGACTCCTATTGTTTTCATATGCTGTTTTCCACCGAAAAAATTAATTAGAATTGAAAAACATATAGGCATAAGGACATGCATTCAAAGGCAGCGTTCAAATCCCCCTTTCCTGCATGCGGAGCTCCAGCTTTTTGATATCCGATCCCTTCATGGGAGCCCCAAGGCCCCTTGAAATTTTCGCAAGGCACGCCGGATCGTCATAATTCCGCGTCGCCTCCACTATTGCCTTTGCGAATTTTTCCGGCCTTGCGGACTTGAAGATCCCCGATCCCACAAATACGCCATCAACTCCCAGAAGCATCATGAGGGCGGCATCAGCCGGGGTTGCAATGCCCCCGGCTGCAAAATTAACAACTGTCAAACGGCCCTTTTCGATTGTTTTCCAAAGAAGCTCGGCAGGGACACGGTATTCCAAGGCCTTCTCCCGCACGTATTTTTCATTTTTCCGGTTTTCCAGCAGGTCGCCAATTTCTGCGCCAACCTTCCTGACGTGCCTGACCGCTTCCACGATGTTGCCAGTCCCGGGTTCGCCCTTGGTGCGGATCATGGCGGCGCCCTCGTTAATGCGGCGAAGCGCCTCCCCCAGGTCCCTTGCCCCGCAAACGAATGGCACGGTGAATTTGAGCTTGTCTATGTGGCGCTCCTCATCCGCGGGCGTAAGCACCTCGGATTCGTCGACCATGTCCGCGCCCAATTCCTGGAGTATCTGGGCTTCGGCGATATGGCCGATCCGGCACTTGGCCATCACAGGAATGGTTACGGCATCAATTATTTCCAGTATGGTTGCAGGATCCGCCATGCGCGCAACCCCGCCGGCAGCGCGGATGTCTGCTGGGACCGCATGAAGCGCCATCACTGCAACTGCGCCAGCGTCCTCCGCAATCCGGGCCTGCTTTCCATTCACGACGTCCATGATGACGCCGCCTTTTTGCATCCTTGCAAAGCCCTCCTTCAACAATTGGGTCCCTCGCTTCATTTCAGATATCGCCTAAACGTACGTTGGAAAATTTTCAAAATTGCTCCGCGCCACATGTTGCCTGCTAAAAAAAACGCAAGAATACTATTAAATATGCCCACGCGGAAAGAATTGTGCTCTGAGCTTAAAATACTTTGCCTGATCCCCATGATTACCGCCTGCGGCATCATCAATGGCACTTTTACGAGGAGCATCGAGCCTAGCTCCGTGCCATTATTGCAAAAGGGGAAGAACGTCATCTGGATGGATCTTGCCGATCCCTCCAAACAGGAGCTTTCATTCCTCGAAAGCAAGCTGGGGTTGCACCATCTTGCCCTGGAGGACGCATTGAACCAGAGGCAGCGGGCGAAGGTGGAAAGGTATGACGAATACCATTTCATCGTGGTGCATTCCATCACCGAAACCGAAAAGCTCGAGGCAACGCAGTTAAACTTGTTCATCTCAAAGCATGCGCTCATCTCCATCCACATAAAGCCGCTCCAGTTCGTTTCAGATGTCAAAAGGCGTCTTGGGGAGAACCCGCACCTCCTGCGCAGGGGCCCGGATTATGGCGCATACATGCTGCTTGATGCGAGCGCCGACAACTTATTCCCGCTTATGGACAAACTGGAGGAGACAATAGACAAGATCGAGGAGGAAGTGTTCAAGGAAAGGGGCAGCTCCCCAAAGGGGCTTTTGAATTCGCTCTTCAGGGTAAAAAAAGGCCTGCTGCACCTGCGCAAGATCACCTGGCCGCAAATGGAGGTATTGAACGTGCTTTCCTCCGGCGAGCTGAAATACATATCGAAGGAGAACCTGGTTTATTTCAGGGACGTCTACGACCATATGATCCGGATCAATACGATAATCGAAACGCAGCGGGAACTCGTCAGCGGCTCGATGGAAGGCCATTTGATGAGCGTCTCGAATAACCTCAACAAGATCATGAAGAAACTCACTGCGATCACCGCAATTGTGCTGGTGCCGGGGCTGATCGCCGGGATCTACGGGATGAACTTCAAGGCGCCGGAACTCAACTGGGAATTCGGCTTCTATGCTTCCCTTGCAAGTATGCTACTTTCGACAATATTATTGGCGGTATATTTCAAGCAGAAGGACTGGATCTGAGAAAAGATCCATGCAAATTCGGCAAAAGCACCTGAAATTGATTGGAAGGTAATGACATGGCACAGGAAATAATCACCGGCGGGTTCGTGCTTGCGCACCTCCTCTCAGCGCTGCTAGCGGTAATGATGATACGCAGAGGCAACCGCATGCTGATCCTGATGGCGATGCTGCATGCGGCATCGATTCCGCTCATATTCGTATTCTGGGAACTCGTCAGCCTGCTCTCTTTCCCCCTGATCATGGTAACGCTGATCGCATTCATCCTGGAGGACAAGCCTGAAAAGAATTAGTGTGAAGATACGGGTTCTATTCGCGGGAGCACATCAATTTTACCTGAACTAATCCTGTTAATTAGTAGATTAGCTGGTCCATTTTCCCCTGCTTTAGTGCGATGTTCAGCTCGCGGCCTATCCTCCTGCCCGTGCTCATGGGCTCGTCGAATAGGTAGGGGGTCAGGAACGAGCCCTGCGGGTAAAGGTTTGTCCCTGCAACTATCCGCGCCGAAATTTCAAATGCATATAGCTCGAGCTCCGGGGTGCACACCATCTCGACGCAATATGGGCCGACGATCCCCCCAAAGAGTTGGAGGGAGGATTGATGCACCCTTTTGCCGATGTTATAAACTTCGGGGAGCAGGGATTCCCGGATAGTTAGCGGCGCATTTCCCGTTACGACATATGAGGGATTGATGTTCAGCTCCTGGAGCGTGCCTGCCGCAAGGATGCGGTAAATTTCCTCCACGTTGGTTTCCAGCCGCTTGTCGATGGATAGCAATTCCACGCGGCCGCGCCCCCTTGGCCCATCCATCATGGGAGAGTAGAAGTAATGTGGGTAGTACCTTACGCCATTGATGAACTCCTGTATCGTCGCACTCTCGGATTCAGCTTTCGTAATTACCTTCTTGCTCAATTTTTCATGCATCTTCTTCTCATAATCCGCCTCAGATGCGGTGAGGAAGAAGCCTCGGCCGCCCTTTGCGCCCGAGAACTTCACGATGCATACGGTTTCAATTTCAGCGGGCGTGGCAAATTCCCTTGGCACGAGGACCCCTGCCTTTTTTAGCCACTCGCGCACCTTTTTCCGGGAGCTTTCCCACTCAAGGCTTTGGCGGTTTCCAAACATCGGGACCCGCAGGCGCTGGTGGATGTTTTGCGCGCCCACATATTCCACGAAGGAGCCGTGCGGGATTATGATCGCATTTTTTTTCCGCAGATTTTCCTGGAACTCTGGCTCCAACACCTCAGCATAATCGTCAACTATGATGAACTCGTCGGGCCTTGCAAGCGGATAGCTCTCGTACAGTTCCCTGCGCTCCGGGGTGCATATCCCAATTGAACGGAATCTCTCCTGCCGGATGCCATGGAAAAGCTGCAGGGCGGAATGGGAGCATATGGTCGCAAATGCGATTTTCCGTTTGTCATATTTTTTAAGGATCCCGAGTATTTCGGCCTTGGATATCATTTATTGATCATCTTTTTTTCATAACAAAGCTGCAAGGGCGGCTGAAATCTATTCTTCAGGTTAGCAATTCAAGCAGCCTCTTTGCCTTCGATGCTTCCTTTACTTCGGAAGCGATCCGCCTGCCAACGCTCATCTTATGCCCATAAAGGTAAGCTGCGTAAGGGGTCGCGGTGATGCCAGGAGAGCCGGGAATCCTAAAGCTCAAGTCGAAGAATATCATGTCCTCCTTGGATTCCTCCGAAACAACCGCGCCCTGCAGTGCAAACGGCCCGATTATCCCAGGCGGGTATTCCCGCTTGCACGATTCGAGCAATTTTTCCGCGGAGTTGAACGCCTTTTCAAGGAGGGATTCGCGAAGCGTGCTTGCGATATGCCCCACCTCGACGTTTGATACGCGCAGGTGCTTTAGCACCTCCAATTGCTCGTTGGCAGGCAGCCGGAGCAGCCCGTCAAGGTTCGTTTGCCTCCTTGTATCGATCCCCATAAGCTCCAGTTCCTGGTTAAGGGGAGAAAAAAAGAAATTGAAGTTGAACTGCGCGCCGACCACGAATTCTTCTATGACTGCACGGTCGAGTACAGCCTCGTCAATGATCTTTTTTTCTATCAGCTCATCGGCTTTGTGGTCGAAATCGGCGGGTGAGCTTGCAAAGAAGAATGCGCGCTCGTATTTCCTTGCCTTCTCCGAAACCTTGACGATCGCAAGTGAATCAATGTCATCATGGGACTTGAAGCGGCGCGGGGTCTTTATGCCCGCAGACTTCATCAGGTCGTACTGGTTCATCTGCTGGTCGCGCTCCTCGGCTTTTAGCAGGAACCGGTTCCCAAGGACTGGCACCATGAAGCGCTCCTCGATGTCCTTGTAGGGCACGTACACCGCAAACGACCGGTTGGGGATGAAAATGGAATTCTTGATCCGCAGGTGGTTTTGCACGTCGTCGGAAATCAGGTCGGAGAATTTCTCGAGTATTGCCACCTCGTCCACGCAGCCGATCATGGCGCCAGTGGATTTTTGCTTGCGGTACAGGTAGTGCCTGGAATAAGTCTTGTCGCGGCCGTTCTGGCACACAATCAGGTTCTTTAGCCCCTCGTCCTTTGCGCCCCGGCTTACCTCGAGTGCGGAATGGGAGCCGATGGCAGCAATTGAAAGGTTGCCTTGGTCGTAATTCGAAATGATGCCGGCAATGTCGTTCCTCGAAACCATATTAGTTTGGGGGCTTCAATATATATAAAGATTTTGAATATGAGGGCTTATTCCCGATGATTGAAGAAGGATCATTCGATCTGGTTTACATTTCCGCGCACCACAGGCATTATTCAGCTTAATGAAATCTCTATCCTTCTCCTCTCCCTGCCCTTGCTCATCGTAAGACCCAAGGGGGCACATCCCCCTTAGTTCTCACCCATTGCCCAAACCCCCTTTATTCAAATCAGCGCAATCTCTATCCTTCTCCTCTCCCTGCCCTTGCTCTCGGTTTTCGTGATTTTGAGCGTGCCGATCTCCGATGTATTTGCGACATGCGTTCCGCCGCAGGCCTGCCTATCGAAGCCTTCGACGACTACTACCCGGATGATGCGCACAGCTTCGGGGACGAGGCTCACTTTCGTTCGGATCAGGTCATCTATTTTGAGCGCTTCCTCGCGGGAGATGAAGGTTATGGAAACGGGCAGCCCCCGCTTAATCACGGCATTCGTTTTTTCCTCAATCAGTTTTAATTTGTCGGGGGGCATTTCCGGAGAGTCGAAATCAATGCGGCTGCGATCGGCATATATTTGCGAGGAGGTCACAAAATTCCCGAATTCGTCGAGAACAACGCGGCTTAGGATGTGGAGGGCAGTGTGGTGCCTCATGTGCATATGCCGCCTCTCCCAATCGATTACTCCATGCACTTGGGGATTGGGCCCACCTGCGGCCGCATCCAGCGGCCTATCCAGCTTGTGGAGGATCCTTCCCGATTCCTTCTCCCTGTAAACATCAAGCACTTGGTATACGGATCCGTTGCAAATAATTTTTCCCGTGTCATTTGGCTGGCCTCCGGATGTGTAATAGAAAGCGGTGCGGTTTAGTTCGACCAAACTTCCCTCCATTGAGGCGACATTCGCGTCGAATTCCCTTTGCTGGCAATCCTTTGAAAATAGCAATTCGGTCATCGCAATCAACAATCAAATTTGGCACGAGGGGGGAAATGGAAAGAACGGCACCCATCTTTCAGCAGCTGAATATAAACACGAGTTTTCCTTCCTCTTTTTTATCTAGACGGCAAAAACCATATCTTTCGAACTGGACGATCTCGCCTAATTCGAGGCCTTCGCAACTGCGTTCGCAAAGCCCGGAGTTGACGGCCAGCCCATTCTCATTGAAATCCCCCTTTCCATCAAGGAGATCCGATGCCTCCATCACATCGCACGGGATCGCCTCGCCATTTCCTGCAGGGAGCCATTGGATCTTATGGGAAACAACCGCCATTCCCTCGCCTGCGAATTCCGCCTTGATTCCCTCCCCCGATTTGCCAAGTATTTTCACGTTGAACAGGTCCTTGAGGCGGACAACAGACCCGACCTCCATTTTCCCTGCATCAGCACCCGGAATATGGAATTCCCCCCCGATTCTGAACTTCCTTGGGGCGCCTGAGGGGCTGCCAGCCAAAATCACCCCTTCAGCGAATTTTCCGGGGATTTTTTCCACAATAAGCTTTTCGGGCGCTGGAATGAAAAAATAATGGGGCGCCTTGGGGTCGAGCATCCTCCTGTTGATTGCAAGAAGGTCGGAAAACTCGGGCTCGCTTTCCACTTTGCTAAGCCCTTGCCGTAGGACGAACTCGCGAATCGCCAAGGGCAGGATGCCGCGCCTTTTAAGGCCATCAAGCGTAGGGAGACGCGGATCATCCCAGCCAAGGACCTTGTTTTGCCCGATCAGCGGCTTTAGGAAGCGCTTGCTTAGGAGCGTGCCCTTCATGCTAAGGCGCGAGAAATCGTACACAACGGGCCTGCGCAGGTTGGCGGCAGACAGGATCGCGTAGTATAGCTCGTCGCGCAGCTCATATTCCTTGCTCCTTAGGGCATGGGTGATGCCGTCAAGTGAATCTGAAATGCTGACCTCGAAATCATATGTGGGCCATGCAAAATATTTCGTGCCCTGCCGAAAGTGCGGCGCTGCGATGATCCGGAAAAGCGTTGGGTCGCGCATTGCGGTATTAACGGAGGCCATATCGCCACGGAAGCGGAGAACTGCCTCCCCCCCACTTAGTTTTCCGGCGATCATGCCGCCCCAAAGCGAGAAGTTTTCGCCCGCTTTGCGATCGCGGCAATCGCATGGCTTGCCCGAGAAGCGGTTCGCTTTCATTACATCCTGGGCGCAAGTGCACACATACGCGCGGTTAAGGATGACCATCTTCCCGCCGAAATTCTGGAGCTGCGCCATGCGGTCGGATGTGAAATTTTCGGAGGAGAATTCAAGCCCCGCCCATTTGAGGCTTTGCCTGATTGCATCCACGAAATCCTGCGATTCCGCCTCGGGATTTGTATCATCAAAGCGCAGTATGCACTTCCCGCCATACTGGCGGGCAAGCTCGCTTGAAAGCCAGGCAGCCTTGGCGTGCCCGATATGGAGGAATCCGTTCGGCTCTGGAAGGAAACGCGTAACCACTTTGCCCTGCTCTATGCCGGGAAGCCTGAATTTCCTTTCCTCCTCGGGCTTTTTTTCGGAAAAGGAATAGGACTTCATCCGTTCGCCAATCTCCTCCTTGGAAAGGGGCGCCGTTTCGGAAATCGCGATCCTGACCTTTTCCATCACGAGCTTCATCTCCTTCCTTGCATCCGGATATTCGGCTACAACCTTCCCTGCAACGGCTTTCTCATTGGCTATGCCGTGCTCGTAGGCATTCTTCAAAACGTGCTTCATCACGATTTCTTCCAGCATATACGAAATCCTCGCAGCATCCACATGGCAAATTCCATGGATATCATACCGCTAATATTGTACGAAAAAGTAAATAAGGGGAGGCGGCAAGCATCTTGGTAATTCCAACTATTTCACAATTCCCTTGAACGCCTCGACCAGCACCTGGTGCGCGAATAGGAATATGCCAAGGGCTATGGGAACGAACACGGGAACCAGCCGTACGCCTTTTATTGCCTTGCCATGCTGGATAAGCCCAATTAACATGCACGAGAAGAAGGCCGTGATGCCGATTGCGGACATTGCGAAATACTTAATGTCGTCGGCGGTGATCGTATTGGCGGTCTTCTGGCGGACCGCAAATGAAGAAAGAGGATTCGAGCCCCCAAGGCCCGATGGGCCCTTGGTGCCCGCGCTGACCTGCCCCGCCTGCTGATCCGCGATCCTGCTTGAGGTTTCCGAGTAATAAAGCGAGAGGGCAAAGAGGAGAGGAGAGACTATCACTGACGAAAAGATGATGAAAATCACATAGGTAAGCGTTGCATTCTTGATCTCCTTCCTAAGCGCCTTTGTGCTCTTTACGGTTGCGGCTACCTCATCGAGCAGGTTTGCGACCTCGCCCCCGAGGCGGATGCCGTCCACCAAAAGCTTAACGGCCCGTTCCAGGAGTTTAGAATCAACCCGGTGGGTCATTTCGACCATGCCCTCGCTTATCGGCT
>DATDZF010000073.1:0-5332 GCA_035288785.1 Candidatus Norongarragalinales archaeon | reverse complement strand
CGGGTAACATTGCCCCCATAAACTGCGCCGTAGAATGCAAACCCCACGAATTGCCCATCAAAATGAAAGTAAATCGTTAAGTTGGTTGTGCTTGTAGGGGGAGCATTGAAAGTGGTTTTTATCATTGCAACCGCGGTTTTCCCTTTAACGAAATCAACATCCGGGATCACTTGCGCCGCGGTCATTTCGGCTTTGAGGGAGCAGCGCTGGCCCCAGATGGGAGAAGGATCTGTATCGCAGAAAACCTCCCGAACATATTGCTTAGAATCATTGAGGTATGTGACCCAAACGTCATTGCTTGGCTCCCTTAATACCGAAACAGGGTACTCGATTGCTTGAGAGCTAGATAATCTTATTGGGGTTGAACCATTCACATGTTTTTTATAAATATCTATAACTCCAGTTGCATTTGTTGAATACGCGAGTGTAGTGGCATTAGCATAAATATTACCATAATTGGTGGTATCTTCTCCAATAGATGTTCCAAATTTGGATAAGGTGATGCCTGTATTAGTGAGTACATAAGAATAAGAGTCCGTGCCTTGTCCGCTGACAATTGTGAAGTTATCCTCATTTCCTGAAAACGAATCTGGATGATATGCAATATCGCCACTAAAAATATATTGCCTTCCGGGTTCTTGGGAGGTATTGACTCTATAACTTGGTGTGCCGTTTGACCATGAAATGCCCGCAGTCAGATAAGTTAAGCCTCGGCACTCCGCAGCAAAGTAGAATTTCAAAGTATCCGCAGCTCCTCCAGCAGAGGTCAAGTTCTCGTTGGATAGGAGCACATGGCCCCTAGAATAATAAACATATTCGGTATTAGTGGAAATGCAATCAAATAAGGTTACGTCCGAGACTATTTGCGATGCCGTGCTATAAGACCTCAGAACGTGTGAAACCCCCTGGCTTGCAGCGTTATTTCTTCTTTTAGAATACAGGAAATAGACTTTCCCGTTCAAATCCTTCGGGTAAACGTCGTATATGAAGTCTGTTGGGCTGTCTTGAGAAAAAGTGGCCCTCACGGGATTAGGAAATACTCCCGTGTATGATATGTCTTTGTATAGACCATTGTCGTCGAACCACAAACCGATATTATCTGTTGTGTTTTCACTGATCACCCAAAATGCTTTCCTTGCGAAAGTACCGTCGTCAATAAATTTTGGCTTGTAAACCGTGCAGGTTTCCGGAAACTGGTATATTTCAATTTCGTAAAGTTTGTAGAAGTTCCCGGCAGGCGAGCTCAAAACCCGGACAAACCTAGCCAAATGAGGATAGAAATTGTGCGTGCCTGAAGCAGAGTTGGCAACGTAAGTTGTCCAGCTACTTGCATCATTTGAGGTTTGGAACACCAATGAGGTGACGCCGGTTCCGCCCCTATTGTCAGTTATAATTACTTTATTGATAATGTAACCTGAACCAAGATCGATGTAAGGTTCGCTCCCTGAGCGCATGGTCACGTAACTCGATAAATTCCCGTCCGTGATGCTTTCATTTCCTGCGGGCGCTTTTCCAAAGGCAAGGTTTAAGGATTGGTTGACGGGTAGGGGAGGGGAGTTCGGGCACAATATTGTCTTGTTAATAACGAATTCTGCCGCGTTGGCGGACGACGGTAATAGAATTAGGAAAATGACAGCAATAACGAGGCATCTGTTTGCCTTAAGAATAAATATCCCGATCAACCCCCTCGCCCCCAAATGCTGTGGGTTAAAGTCACTTTTAAAGCTATCTCCGATGCTTTCATTGCTCCCTCAAGTTGCAACTATTACTCCGGATACATTCTCGGATCACTTATTGGTATCCTCAGCAATTCCTGTTCGCTTTTCATATCCCTGTTTAGAGAATAGTAACTACTTATCCTATATTTCCGAATTAATGGTGCTGATCATATTCGAAATAAATTCCTCAAAATTGTGGGACTTTTTCCTATTTTTTCCCAGAAGGGCAACCTTGATATAGCCCTAATTTGTATCCCTTTCAGTGATTATCATGAGCATCTTCAAGGGCTATGACATACGCGGGATTTATGGCGAAACGCTCGACGAGAAGATCGCCTCAAGGATCGGCAGCGCGTTCGCAACCCTGCTTTCAAAAAAAACGCTCCCCAATAGGAAATTGTTCATCGGAAGGGATAATCGCAGATCGTCCCTCAAACTCCAGGGGGCAATTTCAAACCCCCTCCATTTTGCGGGCTTTGATTTAACCGACTTGGGGGTAGTCTCAACCCCCCTAGTGCAGTATGCCGTTTCTAGGGAAAAGTGCGCTGGCGCAGTCATCATTACCGCATCCCACAACCCGCCCCAGTACAACGGCTTCAAATTATACCTGAAAAACCTGCCCTTAATGTCTTCAGATATGCAAAGGCTGGAAAAAATATTCAAAAGCGGGGATTTCCTCCCTGCAGGCAGGCAGGGCCATGAGATGGGAAGGCCAATTGAGGGGGAATACATTGCGGATGCGCTTGGAAGGGTTAGGCTGCACCGGAAATTGCGCGTTGTGATTGATTCCGGGAATGGCACATGCGGCGCAGTTGCCCGCGAAATGCTAACCCGCATGGGCTGCAGCGTAATTTCACTATTCGAGGATATGGAAAGCGCCTTCCTCAACCATATCGCCGATCCGCACGACCCGAAAAATCTTTCGTGGCTTTCGGAAGAGGTAGTGAAGCAGAAAGCGGACCTTGGCATAGCATTTGACGGCGATGGCGACCGCGCGGGTTTCGTGGATGAGAAGGGTAGGCCCATAAGGGAAGATGATGTGAGCATCCTTTTTTTGAGGCACGAGCTTGAAAGTGTGCCATTGGACAAAGGCAAGGGTGGCGGGAAATCGGGCCGGTCCATTGTCTATGATTTGCGCTTGAGCAGGGCTATACCCGAGGAAATCAAAAAAATGAAGGGAAGGCCCGTCATGAGCAAGGCAGGCCGGATTGCAATAAGGGAAAATTTGATCGCAAACAAGGCGCTCTTCGGAGGGGAGGTCTCGGGGCATTATTTCTTTGCGGACCATTTCGGCTTTGATGATGGCATTTACGCCTGCGCGAAGATGTGCGAAATTGTGAGCGGGCTTGGGATGCGGATTTCAGATGCAATAAAAACGATCCCCCATTATCCAGCCACCCCGGAACTCAGGCTCCATTGCGACAATGAGAAAAAATTCAAGGTTGTGGAGAATGTGAGAAAGGCGCTCCGGAAGAGATACGGGAATAAAATCCTTACACTCGATGGCGTTTACCTGAATTTGGAGGATGCATGGGGGCTACTTAGGGTTTCAAACACGGAGCCCGCCATCACGTTGCGCTTTGAGGGAAAAACGAGGAAGTATTTGAAGGAGGTTTATGGGATTTACTGGAGACTCCTAAAGGATGAGGGAATCAAAATGCCGAAATTGAGTTAATCAGACCTTTTCCTCACAATCCCTTTTACCGCATCGACCTCCAGCATGTCGCCGTCCTTGAACACCTTCGTTGCTATTTTGGTTCCGACAATGCAGGGCTTGCCAAACTCGCGGGAAACGATGGCTGCGTGTGATAGCAGCCCTCCCTCATTAGTAACGATTGCAGCTGCCTTTTCCATCGCGGGCACAAACGCAGGCATGGTGCTGGAAGCCACCAGGATATCCCCCCGCTTCACCTTTCCTATTTCCGTGATGGAATGGATGACAATTGCCTTTCCGGTTGCATGCCCAGCGGAGGCTGCCATCCCCTTTAATTCTGTAATATGCGTATATTCGGCCTCTGCCTTCTGCTCCTTTTTAGAGTATTTCCCGAGATCCTCGCCTTCAAGCAGCTCGATTTTCCCATTCCATAGAAGGATTGCTGAGTCGTTATACCTGGCTGCAATTCTTTTTTTGAATGCCGCATCAAAAACCTTGTTGTTTTCCAGCGCCTCCGTTATTTCCAGTGCCCTCATTTCAATAATTTCGTTTGGCTTCAAGCCGAGCCTTTTCCCGACCTCCTCAAACAGCTTTTTGCTTTTATGCGTAAACAGGGCATACGATTCATCCCCTTCCATGGAAAGCCAGATCCACATTGCGAGGGTATCGAGCTGCTTCCTTTCCTCATTTGAAAGGGCCCATTTCCGCTTCAATTCCTTACCGAACTCGCCCTTTTGCCTCTGCCTTGCGAGCAACTCCAATTCGTGCTGCAGCCCTTTCTCGAGAATCTCCTCCGCACGTTTCCGGATGCTTTTTTCCGTATGCGCATGCCCGTAAAAAACATAGTGCCCCAGATGGGCGTATTTTGAGACGTGTGCCCGTATGGCGGAATCGACGTTTTCATCCCCCATTTGCATCATTTCCGCAATTTTCACCAGTGACTCCCTTTCCTTCACCATGTCGGTCTTCCTTTCCATGCTCGTGAGCGCGGAGAGCAGCTCCATTTGCCTGTTGGGGTCCTTCTCCCTTTCAGAGACGATCTCGATTATCGCATCGGGAAAGAACCGGTTGATGATGATATACTGGTAGGCAGTTATGTAGGCGTGCCTTTGCACATCGCAAAGCCGTTCGAATTCCGATGCCAATTTCCCGTTTGAATATTTCTTCCAATCCATGTTGTCCAATTTGTGGCACTCTTTCTTGAATTCGTTTACCCATTTTTCTGCGATACTCCCCACTTTAATCAGATATCCCGGATCGTTCTGGATCTCATTTTTTAGGAGGGAAATCCATTCTGCAATTTCAGCTGAGTCCATCCACCTGGCGCCGTTGAATTGCCTGAAATGCTTGGGGTTGAAGTCCTTCCCCAGCAGTTTTCCCAAATAGCCCTTCTGGAACGCCTCGCACGCTATGTCCATTGCCAGAACCGCGTGGTTCCGTCCCCTTCTGGCTATTTCCTCCCACTTGACCATATGGAAATCAACAATCAAGAATTGTATGCCAAAATGCGCCATCCTCGCCTGCTATTTTATCCCCGCCATCTCCATCTTAAGCTTAAGCACCCCCCTGAGCATTTTTACCGTATCCCCAAATTTCACCTTCCCCTCCTTCTTGTGGTGCCATTCGATGCCGATTTCCGAAATGGAAAAGCCGTGCTTTTTTGCCTTCGCAATAAGCTCGACGTCCCATTCGAATCCCCGGAGTTTCATAAGGGGAAGCAATTTTTTCACCGCGGAGATGCGTATCCCCTTGAAGCCGCATTGGGTGTCCTTGATATTAAGGCCAAAAAGGATGTTCACAAGCGCATTGAAGGAGATGCTGGCAAGCCTCCTGCGGATCGGTATCCTTCCGTAAATGTCGCTTTGTGGATGCATGCGGCTTCCGATAACAAGGTCGAATTTCTGGAGTTCTCGCAGCATTTTTGGTATTTCCCTAGCAGGGATGGCCCCGTCTGCATCGT
>DATDZF010000072.1:0-9371 GCA_035288785.1 Candidatus Norongarragalinales archaeon | reverse complement strand
GGATACATTTTGATGTTTTCCCGGTAGTTTCTTTCCTGAATTTCATCGGCGCCTACAAGCTCCCCCGCCTTACATTGGAGGTCGTTTACAGGGAAATACTCGGCGGGACCAAGATGGACGTGAAGAAGGAGCAGATATGGCAGATATGGGATTCAAACGATCCGCAAAAGCTGAAATACCTGGCCGAGTATTGCGAAAACGACGCGGTTGCGGCCTATCGGCTCGCAAGCCACGTGCTTCCCCTTGAAATCGAGCTGAGCAGGCTTACCGGAATGACCCTGTTCGATACTAGCAGGAGCACGCCCGGCCAGCTTGTTGAGATGCTCCTCATGCGCGAGGCGTTCCGGAGCAGCGAGATCATCCTCTCAAAACCCAAATACGAGGAGGTGCAAAAAAGGAGCGCAAATCCAGTTGAGGGCGCATTCGTGAAATTGCCAAATCCCGGGGTATATGAGAATATTGCCGTTTTGGATTTTCGTTCCCTATACCCCTCCATAATCATTTCGCACAACATCGACCCATCCACATACAACTGCAAGTGCTGCACGAAAGAGGAGGCGCACATTTCGCCGCAAGGACATAAGTTCTGCAAGAAAAAGAAGGGATTAATCCCAAGGGTTTTGCAATTCGTGCTAAGCTCGCGTTTTGAAATAAAGGACGAAATGAGGAAAATGAAAAAGGAGGGCAAGGGGGAAAGCGCACTTTACAAGGACCTAGATGCAAGGCAATGGGCATTGAAGATTGTTGCGAACTCCATGTATGGCTACCTTTTGTACGCAAGGTCCCGCTATTATTCACGCGAGGCCGGGGAATCCGTCACCGCCTACGCACGCGAATACATCCAGAAAACCATGGAAAAGGCAAGGGAATTTGGGATGGATGTGCTTTACGGGGATACCGACAGCATATTCATGCTATACGGGAAGCCCGAAAACGAGGGAAAGGTAGTTGAATTCCAAAGGAAAATCAACTCCGAGCTGCCGGAGAGCATGGAACTTGAGCTCGAGGACATTTACCCGCGCGGCATATTCGTGAGCAAGAAGCAGGAGGAGAAGGGCGCAAAGAAGAAATATGCGCTAATCAGCAAGGATGGGAAGATAAAGATCCGGGGATTCGAGCTCGTGAGGAGGGATTGGAGCAAGATTGCAAAGGATACGCAGCGCCAGGTGCTTGAAATCATATTGAGGGAGGGGGATGTGAAGAAGGCAACGGACCTTGCGCGCGCAAAAGTGGAGGAATTGAAGGCGGGGAAGGTTCCCCTTGAGGAGCTTTCGATTTTCACCCAGCTGAAAAAAGCGGTTGGGAGCTACGATATCGTCTCGCCGGAGGTTTCAGCGGTGATCAAGGCACGGAAGGCGGGGTTTGCAATGGAGGACAACCCGGTCATCAGCTACGTGATTACTAAGCAGGGGAAAACTATTTCGGAAAAGGCGACAATCACGGAGATGGCCAAGGATTATGATCCGGATTACTACATCAATAACCAGGTTCTCCCTGCGGTCTTGAAAATCCTCTCCGCGCTCGGGTATGATGCGGAAAACCTGAAGATGAAGGGCCAGCAGAGCAGCCTTGGCGATTGGTAGGGAAAGAAGATCGGAATTGGAGATCCTTGGCGATTGGCGATATTTGAAAACGTGATTGCGGGAATAGCAAATCTACAAAGTTGGGCGGGCTGATAGGATAAATAATATTGTTGTTTGGGAAAGTTAGTGCAATAACAGGAATGTGATGGGTACATATGGGCAAAATAATTGTACTTTTACTGCTATCCTTGCTCCTATTTGGTTGCCTTCGGAATGGCGACCAAAAGGCCGCGGGAACGCCGACCCCTTCCCAACTAGATGGTGAAAATTCGGGCGCCATTGCCTCAAAAAGCGAGTTCGACGGCTTCACCGTCCCCTATTTTGATTCAATGGACACGGACAGGAAAATATTTTCGAGGTATTACGATTTCCCCCTCCTGAATGGCAAGGACAAGTATTTTGCGATGATCAACTTCATCCCCAAATCGATCGCCAAGTCAAGTGCGCGCATTTTCGTATCCGGCGAAACGAAAACGCTTGATGAGGACCCTATTCTCCTTACTTACATCAGGGTGCGCACCAAAACCAGGGTGGTCGTGCAAATACCCATTGAGGGGGAAGTAAAGGAAAAGCCGGTTTCCATCATCCTTGTTGTCGAGCATGACTTGGAGTCAGATCAGGAGGAAATGATTGTTAATTTCCTAAATGGCCTTAGGGATGTGCCCTTGGAATATGAAAAGGCAAAAGAAGTGCAGGAATTGATAACCAGGGAATTAAATGAGAAGGGGGTTAGTGGCGAGTCGCTGAATGGGCTGAGGGAAAAACTGGGATTGGAGGGAGTAAAGGCCCCGGAGGCCGTGCTATTGATCATGAGGCATCCGGCGGAGGAGGTGGCAGAGGAGCTGAGCAATGCAGAATTCTGCGCAGATGGAAAATTAAGGCCCGGATTGCTGGCGAAATTCGAGGGGGCGGATTCGCCCTACTTCCAATTTATTGAAAGCGGGTGCGCCGTTGCGTTCCCCGCGCAGCCGCTGCCCCTGCCGGAAAAGCCCTTCTATGAGAGCATGCTTGTTGTGAAGGAGTATCGGGGAGCGGAGAAGGAATACAGGATACTGATCCATGCTTCCATTCCGGATTGGGATATTGAGTGATTGCGATGAGAATCTTTTTCATTCTGTTAATTCTGATGGCTGCACAGATTCAAGCTGCGGATCCATCGCCTGCACCATCCGGGTATACGGCCTCGGAAATCCGCACCTTCGAGATCCATAGGCACATCCTGGATGACCGTTTCGGGAAGGATGCGGTCGAAAGGGATAGGGATTTCTTCCTCGCAGTTACTAGGAACGCAAGGGCCCTCAAGCACACCGAAAGCGCATTCCGCAATATGCCGGCCAATTACGCGGAGAACAAGGATTTCCTCCTGAAGGTTTTGGGCATGAGCGCAGGCGAGGACCAGACGGGGCCGATATTGGGGTCTTTCGATGAGCTGCCAGATTATGGCAAGCACCAGGAGTTCTTTTTCGAGCTGCTATCTCTTGTGCCAAGAAACAGCTATTTTCAGACGCTATGGTTCCTTCAGGAAGACTATTACGAGCACAAGGAATTCCTGCTTTCAATAGCCAGGATGCGCGAGGGAGAACTCGACGGCCTTGCGGGCGAATATTTCGAAATACTGCCGCCGGGTTACGGAAGCCACGAGGATGCCTTGAAGGAATTGTTTTCGGACGATATTGAGGAAACGCAAGCATTATTCTGGAATTTGCCGACAAATTACTTCGTGAACCCGAAGCTCGTGAAGCTGGTCTGGGACCGGAAGATGCGCGATTCTTTCAGGGCATTTGACGGGGGCGCTGATTCGTTCAGGTTTTTTGATGCAGAGGAATATACCCCTGAACTCATCCCAAAGGCGCAGCTTGGGGGGAAAAGCGCAGATGAAATAAGCAGCATGCTGGCGGGCATCTGGCTGGAGGATATACAAGCAACCGCAGGCATTATGCATCGCATCACTGTTGAATCAAAGGAATCCACTGAACTTCCACTTGCAGCGCTATCCAGCTCACTTCGAGAAATGGGGAACAGCAGGCAAGAACACGCATTCATCAATTTCGTGGTCCAAAATTCAAATAATTACGGTTTTGATTTCAATATCCTGCATGATGATAATTTTGCAAGGACGAAATTAGGGAATCTGATGTCGCCGGAATTGATATACCTCATCACGGGGACCGCTGACGAGATTTACACCAGCAGCTTCCGCTCCCTATTCGACATCGCCGCATTCAAGCTGGCCGGCGGCGAAGGCGTGCTTGATTTCAACGAAAACAACAGGACCCCAAGGCAGCGCAGCCTGATCCTGAAAGGCGCGCCAATGCTCTTTGCGCTGGGGAAACGGCAATACTATTCAGCCTACCTGCCCGAATTCCTAGGGAAGGCGGCGTATTTTGGCAAGCTGGAGCTGATGCTTCCCAAGGATGAAGGGGGAAAGGGGGAATATTTTGACATCGTTGTAGGCGGCATAGGAGAATCAAGGCGCAACCTGTTCCATTATTTTCCCCTTCTGGAAAATGGGATGATAGGGAGTGCCGATAAGAGGGGATTGGCAAAGAGGTTGATTGCAGCAAGGGAAAGGGCCGATGTTGGATCGGAATCTTTTGAACTATATTCCTATGCACTTAGCGTATTCCGCAACATTTTGGAAACCGGATCCGAGGAGGAAAAGCGGATTGCCGGCGAGCTGCCAACGCTCCCGATGCCCTTTGCACCCTCCGAGCTCATAGTGGGAATGGGGAATGAGCGAAATATTAATGTACTGCTTTATTTCGCCCCAGGGGGCGGGCTCAGCTCGGGACACTACGATATCGCAAGGAAATATTTCATTGAGCAGGGATTTGCCCTCATGGCTGAGCAGAAGGGCGAGGGTAAATGGAAAATCGAGATGGAAAAGAAAATCCCTTATTTCAAGGGAGGCGAAATCACGGCATCACTTATTCTCGCGGCAACGGATGCCTACCCCATTAAGAATTTCAAGGGTGGGATAATTTCCCATCGCGGGCATTCCTCAGAAGTGGAGGGCACATTCCCATACACCTACCATTTTGCAAACCCCACCTTGGTTTTCCTGGGTTCTTGCGGGGGGTTTGGCACGTTTGGGGACATTTCGGGGAAATTGGATGGCAAGCTCGCGTTCATGGGCTCAAGGGGGGTGGGAAGGGGGTTCATTAACAATGAAATGATAACCGAAATAATTAATGCCGCGGCAAACGGCAATAGCTGGCACCAGCTTGACCAGAAAATTGACAAAAGGGGCGCTAATTTCAGGGAGCTTGCGCTTCCGGATGAGGCGAGCTTTCGGCTGCTTTTGAAAAAATAGGAATCTGGTTTAGAAGGGCCTGCGCTTTCTGACTATTTTTAAATGGGAATACACAAGTATGACGTAACGTAGGGAAAAAAATCCCAAAAAGGGAAATAATCAGACCAAATTCCTTCGGTCGACGACCATCACGTCCTTGACATCAAGCACCGCAGAGTAGGGGATGGTGACCATTCCGGCGCCCTCGCGCTTTGCCTTGGTTGCAAGTGACGAGTCAGGGTTAGGTTCGATCAGGACCGATTCGAGCTTGCCGGAAAGTTCACTTAGGTACAAGTCAACAACCCGCCCCAATTCCTCGCCATCGGTTGTTATGACGCGCTTTCCTGCAAGTTGTTTTGCGATTGCGAATTTCACCATGTCGGTACCACCTATCAGAAGAAATCAAATCAGCGAATTAATTGCTGAAGCGCAATTTAAATACCTTTCGAACGAGGAGAAAAATGAATTGGAGAATGAGGATTGCACGGAACAGATCGGATAAAACCAGCCGCATTGAGATATCCCGCCATAGGGGCCCGCCTTATGGTTGTTTTAACCAATCCTTGATTATCCGCTTTTGGCCGCGCCGATGCTCAATTACATAGCCGGTTTTTTCATCCAAAGTATGCATGCCCCGGTTGGGATCGTATGGTCCGATATACTTCTGGTTGAACAGCCACCTTCGCACCTCCCGAACAACACGCTCATGTTCCTGGTTGGTAAGGACGACAATCCGAAGCTTCTTCAGGGAGGTGTTTTGCGCATGGTCACCCAAAGCGGATAAGGATGCATGAACACTGTCACGGAGGGAATCTGGCATACCACCCCTAGCGAAGAATACTGCCAGATCCTTATTCAACACTCCCGTTCCGAATGCAGGTATGCTCATTGAACTGAGACCATATTCGTTTGCCTTTGCAATCGCGCCAAATATGGCTTTTCGAATGATTGGGCCATCAGTGGCATCAAGCGCGTCACGTTTTGAGGAAAAACCGACAGTATGGATCACGTTTTGTGCTGGGAGGGAACCGGCAGTAGTCAAAATTGAATGGCCGGGCGGAAAATGCATATCACTAATTTTTGCCTTCGGTCTGGCTTCCTGCCATTCGATATCTGACTTTGCTGCCACTTCACTAAATATTTCAGGCGAAATCTTATGGACAGCTTCCTGCAAAGATCCGGGAAGTAGAACAGGCCGGAAAGAGCCGTTTGCTGGCACCACAATTGCACCCGTCCGCTCGCGGGTCAGATCGCCGTGAACCACCTGGATTTCAATCCCTTTGAATGGGAATCGGACGATCCGCTCATTTGTCCGTAGGGTATTCCACTTTAATTTTCTCACCATGAGTTTAGATTAGATCTGGTAAATAAAAGGTTTTGCTTAGTTGCACTAAGAACAGGCGATGCCGCGATTGATATGAAGGACGAAGGCTTCGGCTAACCATCTACCGGTATTTCCGGCTAAGCCCCTATGCTTTGAACACGCTCTTCCCGCCGGCAACAGGCTCGAAAGTTGCCTGGAAGAACCGGAGGGCAGAGGGTTCGTATGTGAACTTCAATCCCTGGATTTTATCCCTGTTTTTAAATAATTTGATGACGGAATCCGCAACAATATCCATGTGCGTCTGGGTGTAGACGCGCCTTGGGATTGTGAGGCGGACCATTTCGAGCTTTGGGGTGTTATTTTTGCCTTCCTTGTTTCTGCCGGCGGATACTATTCCTCTTTCCATGGAGCGGACCCCTGAATCTATGTAAAGCGCGGCTGCAAGCGCCTGCGCCGGGAATTCCTCCTGCGGGATGTGAGGAAGGAACTTCTTTGCATCAAGGA
This sequence comes from Candidatus Norongarragalinales archaeon, assembly GCA_035288785.1. Classification (GTDB taxonomy): domain Archaea; phylum Micrarchaeota; class Micrarchaeia; order Norongarragalinales; family SBBD01; genus JACRGC01. Next base: position 2,668 of record DATDZF010000072.1, on the reverse strand, counting down.
AAATTGCATGGCCGCCGGGCGGCTCCACAATAGGGACGAGCGCTTTCATCAGCTTTTCCCCCAAATACCGGACCTGCATGACACGGCTCCTAATGTAATCGTAATCAACCGAATCCTCAATTCCCCTTGCCATTGCCTCCATGTCCCTGCCGGCCATCCCGCCATAGGTGTGCAGGCCCTCATACACAACGACCCATTCGCGCGCTTTTTGCGCAACTTCATCGGAATTGGTCGCAAGGAAGCCGCCGATGTTAACAAGGCAATCCTTCTTGCCGCTCATGGTGCAGCCATCCGAGTAGGAGCAGAATTCACGCACGAGGGATTCGATGGACTTGTCGGAATAGCCCTTCTCGCGCTCCTTGATGAAAAACGCGTTCTCAACAATGCGGGTGGCATCCAGGTAAATCGGGATCTTGTTCTTTTTGCTCCATTCACGCACTTCCTTCATGTTCTGCATGGAAATCGGCTGCCCGCCGGCCATGTTGACGGTAGCCGCAACGCAGATGTAGGGGATTTTTGACGCGCCCACCTCATCCAGCAATTTCTGCAGTTTTTTCAGGTCCACGTTCCCCTTGAAGGGGTGCTGATTTTGGGGGTCGTGCGCCTCGTCGATGATGATGTCGCGGAATGTGCCCCCTTGCAGCTCCTGGTGGAGCCTGGTTGTTGTGAAATACATGTTTCCGGGAACGAAATCGCCCTGCTCGATCAGCGCTTTTGAGAGCAGGTGCTCTGCGCCCCTTCCCTGATGGGTCGGGATAAGGTGCTTGTAGCCGAAATATTTCTGCACATTCTTTTCCAAATAGTAGAAATTCTTGCTTCCCGCGTACGCCTCATCCCCAAGCATCATGCCCGCCCATTGGAAATCGCTCATGGCAGATGTGCCCGAATCTGTGAGCAGGTCGATGTATACATCCGCTGAGCGCAGGAGGAAAGTGTTGAAGCCGGCATCTTTTGCGGCCTTTTCCCTAAATTCCCTTGTAGTCATCTTGATGGGCTCGACCATCTTGATCTTGTAAGGCTCCGAAAGCTCCTGCGTACCAACCATGCAACCCACCTCGAATCAAAGGAAAAAAGAATTTGATGGAATTGGTAAAAAGGATTTTTAAACCGTAAGGGCGATGGAATGACATTTGAATTTGACGAATTATCCGCCAATATGGAGGACGCAAGCTATTGGCCTTCTTTAATGGTGCAAAAAATTAGAGGATGGCGACGGGATTCAACTGCGCCGGTTTCCCTTATGAACGTGCACGCCCCCTTCTCCCACCATAAATTCGCCAATCGCGAATTGTGGCTTTGGCCACCATAAGGCCGGTTTCCTCTTCAATTCGTTTTTTCAATGCAGCCGCGGTCCCCTTGCCCCTTAAGGCAATTTTCAGCGCAAGCACCCTTGGATTTGGTATTTTTTCGCGCTTGGCTGGCGGGAACCTTGTGGGCTTGGAATTTGCCCAAATGTACCTTAGAGTCCGGTCATCTATGCCGGTAATCCTGACAAGATGCGAAACTGGATGATCGGGCATAAGGTTCCTAAGAGCAACTGCATGATGGACATCCTTCTGCCTTTGGAAGGCCTGCTGTACCTTCACTCCAAAAAGATTGCGCAGATTTTTTGATATATCCCCGCGCCGCCTCCTTTGGAGCGGGAGAACTTCACGCTCTTCAAGGATGCTTTGGGCGAGGGCGGAAAAACCCGGATGGCCAAAAAAGGAATGCGACCGGACCCACCGGTAAAGCGCATAGCGCCTCTCAATTCCAGCAAAATGTTCCGGGGGGCAGCGGTGCCTTAGCCAGAACCTGCTTTGGGTGAGCCCATCCCTCAAAACCAGCCTCATCTCGTTGATTTTTTGTGAATGCATAGCGAAGTTATCCTTGGGGGAAGGCACCGTCCTAGGCCTTCTTCCGGCTTTCCTTATTCCTGCTTCTGACGGCACGTCCATCGCAGCAGGAGGGGCTTTTTCCTTCCTTTCCCCTTTTGGCTCTTCGGGGGATTTTGGAACGGCTTGCTCCAGCCGTCGAACAATCCTCATGGATGGAAGATGGGTCCGGGGATTATTATTGATTGTGGGGGGTTGGGCATCCTAAGAATGCTCTATCCAACAATAAATTGGTTGAAAAAAGCTCCGTCGCATCCATGCAAAAACTAAAAAGCGGGACTGCAATAGTAATGTTGGCAAATATGGGAAAATTCCTGGGCGGCGTCCTTATCGGGATGGGAATCGCCTCATTCCTGTTTTTCGGGTTCATCTACTTGCAGCTGGGGCCGATGGAAATAGGGCTCAGGGATGCGGAGTCGTATGTGCAGTCCATGTACGAAGTTTCGCACAGCGGCGCATATTCGGAAATAACGGGATATATCGACAAGGTCAGGACGGCTTCCGAGCAAATCAAATCCATCCCGTTGATTGGCGGGCTTTTCGCTGGCACAGACATACCGGCTGCATCTGATTCAATTGCGGATCTGCTAGAGGATGCGAAAGCGTCCTCGGAAAGGCTCTTGCCGGCAATTAGGGCGCTCCTATTCCTCATCTCAATTTCCCTTCCGGGCATATTGCTCTCAATTTTGATGATGGCGGGGGGCTTTTGGCTTTCCGGAAGGAAGGATTGAGATCGAAATCAGGTCCTGGCTTGGTAATTGGAAGGTCGGAATAAAAGGAGGGCGTGCAAAGGA
>DATDZF010000071.1:0-21005 GCA_035288785.1 Candidatus Norongarragalinales archaeon | reverse complement strand
CCGGGCGAACGGCTGGAGAACGCAAAGGTGCTGCTGGAGCGGATCTCCGGCGGGAAGGCGGTGATGACGCAATCGAAGGACCGCAACCCTACATTCAAGATCAGGAAGGGCGACAACATCGGGGCAAAGGTCACCTTGAGGGGCCCCGAAGCGGACGCGGTCCTAAGGAAGGCCCTGGATGTGCGCGATTTCACGCTCCTCGAATCGAGCTTTGACAAGTTCGGGAATGTGGCATTCGGCATAAAGGAATACATTGATTTCCCGGGGATGAAATACGACCCGAAGATCGGCATGATGGGATTCGACGTTTGCGTCACCCTTGCAAAAGCGGGCAGGCGTGTTGCGAGGCGCAAAATATCGGCAAGCCGCATACCGCAAAAGCAGCGGGTCAGCCGCGAGGAGGCCAAGGATTTCATGGTAACCAGTTACAAGGTCAAGGTAGAGGTTCCTTCTGAGGAATAATCGGTGATGGGATGGCGAAGCAGAGCATTGATTTGAAATTCAAGCACCGCGGGACAAGGAAGTGCAAAATTTGCGGCAATGTCCGGGGCCTCATACAGAAATACGGCCTTTACATTTGCAGGAAATGCTTCCGCGAGCACGCTGAGGAGCTGGGCTTTCGGAAATTTGGGTGAAATTGATGGTTGATACTCTTGCGGATGCGCTGAATACAATTTCGGTCTCGGAAACGAAGGGCAGGGATACGGCGCTCATCAGGCGTCCCTCAAAAATCCTAAGGAAGATCCTCGAGATTTTCAAGGAGGAAGGGTATATCGAGGCCTTCGAGACTATCGAGGATTCGCTGGGGGGAAAGATCACGATCAAGCTCTCGGGCAAGATCAACAAGTGCAAGGCGATAAAGCCAAGGTTTTCTGCCAAGGTATCGGATTGGGACAAATGGGAAAGCAGGTACCTGCCCGCCAAGGGCATTGGCACCCTCATCGTGTCGACCTCGAATGGCCTCATGTCCCACAAGGGCGCAAAGCAATCTAAAATCGGCGGCAGGCTTATAGCATTCGTTTATTAGTGATACTATGGAAGTCAAGATTCCCTCAAATTTCAATGTCAGGGTGGAAAGCGGAAGGATCCTTGCCACTATTTCGGGGGAGGAAAGCCTTGTTGTCTTCGACTCGAAAAAAATCAAGGTTGAGGCCAAGGGAGATGCAATAGAGATCACCCCCTTGAGAAAAGTGAGGCGCGAGACGAATGCGATGATGCGAAGCGTCCTAAAGCACCTGCAAAACGTGTTTGCGGGCGCTGCAAATGCATATTCGAAAAAACTGCAGGTTGTGTACGCGCATTTCCCAATAAGCGTCGAGGTCAAGGGCCAGACGGTGAACATCAAGAATTTCCTTGGTGAGAAGCTTCCAAGGGAAGCGGATATCGTAGGCAAGGCGCAAGTTGCGGTAAGCGGGCAGGACATAACCGTCAAGGGCCCAAGCAAGGACGGCGTGGGCCAAACCGCAGCAAACATCATACAGGCAGTTAGGATAACCGGGAAGGACCGGAGGGTTTTCCAGGATGGCATTTATCTGGTGAAATGACTGGAGTAATTATTGAGTATCATTGGTGAAATGAATGGTCAAGCATCCAAAATTCGTGCGCCCAAACCTAAGGAAGGTAAAGCGCGTAAAGGACAAGTGGCGTAGGCCCCACGGCATCGACAGCAAGCAGCGCCAGAAATTGAAATGGGCGGGCGCGGTTGTCAACAAGGGCTATAGGGGAAGCGTTGTTAGCAGGGGGCTTCACCCGCTTGGGAAGGCGGAGGTGCTTGTCCGCAACTTTGGCGAGCTGGAGAAGAACAAGGCGGAATGGCAAAATTCCCTATTAAGGCTGCAGGCAGGGCTTTCGAAGAAAAGCAAGGAATTGATCCGGAAAAAGGCCGCTTCCCTGGGCATAAAAGTGCTTAACTGAAATAGTTAGTGATAAAACATGTCTGTAAAAACCGTGCGGCGAATTGCTGCAAAATTGCTGAATGCGGGCGAAAGCAGGATCCGCATCCTTGATGCCAAGCGTGCATCCGAAGCGCTTACCTCTGAGGACATCCGGAATTTGATTAAGGAAAAGGCGGTAATTGTGCTGCCCAAAGCGGGCATTTCCCGGGGGAAGGCGCGCTTTAGGCAAAGCCGGAAACAAGCCGGAAGGGGCAGGGGAAAGGGAACCAAGCGAGGCGCGCAATTCGCGGGCGTTACCCGCAAGCAATTGTGGATGCGCAAGGTGCGCGCACTAAGGAAGACGCTCAAGAACAATTCCTTCCGCCTTGAATCTGCCGATTACCGGAAGGCTTACGGCATGGTTTCCGGGAACGCATTCCGCGGAAGGAAGCAGCTGCTTGATTTCATACATAAGGAAAATGACCAAAAAACAGGTTGAAGAATAAAATGACCAAGGCAACGGGCGCAACATTTGCAGTGCATTTCCGGCGAAGGAGGGAAGGCAGGACGGATTACAACAAAAGGCTTGCCCACCTGAAGTCGGGGAAAACCCGGCTGATCGTCCGGCGCACGAACAGGTACGTCGTTGTTGCTTTTGCGGATTTTGACCTTAAAGGAGACAAAGTGCTTGCAACGCGCTCATCCAAATCGCTCCTGAAAATGGGCTATCCGGGCAAGTGCAATACGCCTTCTGCTTACCTGACGGGCCTCCTTTGCGGAAAGGAAGCGCTCCAAAAGGGAGTAAAGGAAGCTGTCCTTGACATTGGGAGGCATACGGCCACAAAGGGCGGCCTCATTTTTGCCGCAATGAAGGGCGCGGCGGACGCAGGAGTAAATGTGCCGTTTTCCGACTCAATTTTGCCGGGCAATGACCGCATTGAAGGCAAGCACCTGAAGGGCGATTTCGCCGAAAAATTCCAGGAATGCAAAAGCAAGATTCTCGGATCCAAATAGAGAGTGATATGATGGCCAGAGATCATGAACAAAGGACGTGGGTCCCCCGGACCGAACTTGGGAGGAAGGTTGCAGCCAAGGAAATCACCGACATCGACCAGATATTATCCGCCGGGAAACGCATACTTGAAACTGAAATCGTCGATGCACTCCTTCCCGACCTCAAGGACGAGGTTTTGCAGATCAAGAGCACCCAGCGCATGACGGCTTATGGAAGGAAGCAGCAGATGCGCGCCGTGGTAATCCTTGGAAACAGGCGCGGCTATATCGCCGTAGGCGTTGGGAAGGCAGCGGAGGTTCGCGATGCCATTGGCGAGGCAATTGTTGAAGCAAAGAAGAACGTCATCCATGTAAGGCTTGGCTGCGGCTCCTGGGAGTGCGGTTGCGGGACCGGGCATTCCTTGGCGCAAAAGGTATATGGCAAAAGCTCGAGCACAGAGGTTACAATCGTTCCGGCGCCTAAGGGGATTGGGCTTGTCGCTGGTGAAAACACCAAGAAGGTATTGGAGCTAGCTGGAGTTCGGGATTGCTGGACTTTCTCGAAGGGCAGGACCAGGAACATACTGAATGCGATCCTTGCGACGCTTAAGGCGCTCAATTCAGCCAACAACCTGAAGCAAGGGAAATATTTCGTTGAGGAAATAGAAAAAATAGAAAAAGAGATTGTGCCCGAAAAAGCAGATAGCAGCGGCCTGCCCTTGCCCGTAGCGGAATCTGGCGCTACTGTTGCCGCAGATTCCCCGCCTGCGACCGCTGAACCAAAAACCGGTGAAAATAGATGAGCAAACTGATCGCAATCGTAAGGATCCGCGGGAGCATGGAAACGCGCACCAGGACTGAGGATTCCATCCGGCAGCTAAAACTTACCCGCGCCAACCACTGCACATTGGTCATTGATTCCCCATCCCTGCACGGGATCCTGATCACCTGCAAGGATTTCCTCGCATGGGGGGAGGCCGAAGAGAATACCGCATTCGAGCTGCTCGCAAAAAAGGGCGAGCTTGAGGGCGGCAAAAAGCTCACCGATGCGGAAATATCCAAGCGCTCAAAATTCAAGTCGATTGCGGAGTTTTCACAGGCCTTCTTCGAAGGGAAGGCAAAGTTTTCTGATGTGTTGGGCCTTAAGCCCCTCTTCCGCCTGCATCCGGCAAGGAAGGGCTTTGGGGGAGTCAAATTGCCTTACCCGTCAGGGGCATTAGGGAACCGGGGCGAGAAAATCAACGCCCTCATCCAACGGATGCTTTAATAATAAAAAATCAGTTTCGCAACATTATAGGGATAATGATAATTATAGGTCAGCTGGCAAATCCTATAAGTAAATAAGGGGGTAGAGGTGACATCCAATCACTTTGGATGTTAGTAGAGGGAAACTCTACGTAACCCGAGTGGGGTTAAAAAGAATCCCCGCCCTCCGTTTTAGGGAGGGACGGGGGATTTGCCTCCAATGTATATTTGATCTTACCCTATTCCTCAGTTCCTGCCGTGTCATAGAACAGCCGGTATGCCTTGACGATGAGCAACAGGTAGGAAATGCTCAGGAAAGCACCAGCCGCCATTATGACGATTTGCTGCTCCATTTCCACCACACGCACACATATATGCATACGTTATTATATTGATTTGTCGTATTTTTTACGACAACTAATAGAAAATTTTTTGGTGGGTTGCGTGATCAAGGACCTGATGATGCAGGCGGGCTTCACGAAGGCGGAGGCGGATGTCTATATCTGCCTTCTCGAAAACGGCCCCCTTAAGGCAAGCGTGATTGCAAACAAGACCGGGCTTTACAGGCCGTATGTTTACGACAACCTGGACAACCTGATGCAAAAGGGCCTTTGCTCCAACATCCTGATCGAGGGAAAGAAGCATTTCAAGGCGGCAAAGCCCAGCACCATCAAGGACTACCTGACGGAAAAAATCCAGCGCATTGACGAGCTAATCCCGCAGCTCGAGAATATGATGATGAAATCCAACTCCGATGTCGTTGTCGAGGTATATAAGGGAAAGAACGCAATCCGGAAGGCCTTCCTCGACATCCTCAAAATACTCAAGGAAAACCCCAAGATTGTGCATTTGGGGATGGGCATCGAGGAGGAGGCGTTCCTTGGTGCCGAGCCCGTCTTCAGCAGGTGGTTCATCAAGCAGCTGGAAAAGAACCACATACGCGAGCGCATGATATCCTACGAAAGCGAGAAAATCTTCGCCGGCGGCAAGACCACTGAATACCGCTTCATCCCCGACAAATACTTCAACCCGACCCAGATACTGATCGACGGCGAACTGGTCACGATCCTCCTCCTCACCAGCGACCCCAAGATCGCAATAAAGATCAAGAACCCCAAGCTCGCAGATTCCTACCGCAAGACCTTCGAGTTCATGTGGAGCGTTGGCCGGAGGAGGAAATGGAGCCAGACATCGGACCATAAGCTCGGGAAAATTGTTGGGCCACAATAAGCGTTGGCTATTTTGAAGTGTATGCGGCATTAGGCGCGAATCCAGACTCGATTAGAGAGGAAGGTTCAATCAAGCGCTAATACTGGCGCAATTCCTTACTATGATTCCTTCGGGTGGAAAACGATCTGCTTGCTCGGGTGCTTGTAAATGGGCCCGAAGGCCATCTTGAACTTGAAGAGTTTCTCATGCTCAGATCCCGTCAGGTTCAAGAGGCTTGCGGGTGTTTGATTGCTTCCCTCCCCATGAAGCCGTTTGATAGCCTCATATTCCAAGGCAAATGGCCCCTGCCTGATCAGGTCCGTAATTACGGGGCATGCTGGCATCGTATAGCAGCTTTCCACCCGCCTCCTTATACTCCTTGTTGCCCCTGCCCTGTCCGTTTTGGGATTTGTAATGTAATGCCAAAGAGTCTGGTGGGAGCGTCGCTTCGATGTGAATTTTGTCCGCCCTATGCTTTTGATGATCTCCCTTGCGGAATTTCTCGTGAGGAATCCGGTCTTTTCAAAGCTGACATAGCCGAGGGGGATCCTCGCTTCCGCCTCATTGGATGAATTCCTCTTGACCAGGTACCCCATATACGCATGGATATCCTGAAAATCAGGGGTCATATTGAGGAAGGCCATGTGATCCTCTATTGCCGCGTCCGCAATAGCCTTGTATTCCTTCGGAGTGCCTTTCTGGGGATTTCCATCCTTGTCCTTGTGTTTTTCCATATAGTACCTGACAGCGAATTCGGGTGCCCAGGTATGTAGCATGCTTTCCGCATCAATCTGGTGCTTCCGCGGGTCGTATTGCTCGACCTCCAGCCGGTAGCCTGTCAATTTGCGCTGAAGCGCATGCCCGAACTCCTTTAATCTCCTGTTGATCTCCCATCTTATCGCGTCATCTGGCGGATTCATGACATCCGAGGTTAGGACTACTGGCCCGGAGTACGAGTCATCGCCATGCGGAGCCCGGTATTCATATCCCTCCTCATCCTTCCTATAGTCTCCTCCCCCCAGCGATACAAGTTCCTTGAACAACGCGGGGTGCGCCTTTTTCACGATCACATTGTCCTTTGAGATGTCGGCAAGTTCCTGTGCAAAATTTGCGACGTGCTTCCCGATATTTCCGACAGGGCTTAGGATGACGAAGGGGGTTTTTCCGGGATTTTTTGTCGTTATCAGAAAAAATCCCCTATCCCTCCCCTTTCCGTAATGAACCAGGTAATTCCTCGGATTGTAGCGTGCAGCCTGGATTAGGAAGGAATATGCGAAACCGTAATGGTATGGCGCATTAAGGAGCGTCCTTCCCCTATACGCCGGGGACCTCAGCCAATGGTAAATGTTTGGCAAATCCTTTCTTGTTAGGACACGTACAGGATATCTGTCCGAGAGCTTGGCTAAAACCGCATCGGGTCCATGATCCTCAAAGCGCGCTTCCGGGGACTGAGGATTGTCTGGAAGCGGGGAATGCCACGGGTATTCAATCGGGTTCCATTTCGCATGTTTTTCTGATGGCATAATGCCCACTTTGCCGCTCCGGCCCCGTTCTGGCAACCGGCTCACTTGGATAAATTTTGGTGCCGATTATATTTAAACCGGTGAGAATACCTTTAATAATTTTTATGGGCAGAAGGGCTGAGGGGGCAAATGGGAAAATTGGCGTTCAATCCGGTTCATCTTGGCATGGTTGCCATAATTGCCATTATAGCCGCGGGCTCCCTTTCATCGGCTTTTCCAATTATTTCCCCGGATCCAACAGCTCCATTTGCATTAAACGGGGCAATCTCCGTCGAGGCAGTTAACTCAACTGCGAACGGAACTGACCAAGTAATTATTTCTCCCGATCCGGTTATGAATTCCACCTTCAATGATACTATGCCTGTTGCAACTCCATCGATAACAGTGAATCCTTCGCCCACCATTCTTCCATCTCCCTTGCCCTCAATTACTCCTTCTCCCTCAGTGTACATCATTCCCTCGCCTTCTGAAACCCCTTCGCCCTCTGTTGCGCCAAATCCATCCCCTTCCGTTTCTGTTATGCCATCGCCCTCTCCCACAGCACCCGCTTGCTCTCCCGAAATCTGCGATGGCATCGACAATGACTGCAACAACCAGACTGATGATGGGAATTTGTGCGGTTCGGGCTTCACATGCAGCATGGGCGTATGTGAAAGGGAGATGCGGCAAGAGCCAATGCTTTCAGTTCAGGCGGCATCAACCCTGGACCTTTCTACCTATACTTCAACAAAGAAAGTTACATTTTTTGCTGGGGGCAAGGCGGTTGCCGAAAAGCAAAACGGCGTCCTGAAATACGTCCATGATGACGCTCTTGGCAGCATTATTTTCAAGACGGATTCTACTGGAACATTGGCACCAAGCAGCAGTGCCGCATATGACGCTTACGGCTTATCCCAGGCAACGGATTCGAAATTTACCGGTAAACCAAAGGACTCGTCAACTGGCCTCATTTACTTTGGCGCCAGGTATTACGACCCATATGTTGGCAGGTTCACATCGGCAGATTCCATGGGCGGCAATATTGCCATTCCCCAGACACTAAATAGGTATGCATATGTGAGCAACAACCCCAATTATTTCACCGATCCCGATGGCCGGCAGCAAAGTGGAGTATTCATCCAAAATGGGAAAGTCCTAAAAAAATCCGATTCCTCTGAGGTTTATAGCATTGATTCTGCAAGAGCGGCCCTTAATGCGCAAATTCCCGACCCTAAGCATCCGATCGACATACAAGAAAATGGCCAGGGCGAATTCTTCGTTTACGAGACGATCCGAAGGCAGGGCCATGGCTTGAACAATGAGTTCATAATTCCGGACTTTGGGGTAACCAAATTCATTGGCGGTGTTTCGCCTCCGGCCGGCACACAGACACTTTCATATGGTCGCATCCTTGGAAGGGAGGTTATGGCTTATTCCATCAGCATGGATCCTGGCGGGCTGCTTGGGAAAAGGTATTCGCAATTTGCAAAGCAGGTGCGCGGAAAGGGCCTTAGCGATCTTGAAATCCTCTCGAAATTAGCTTCATTCCTCTACCTGAGCCCTGCCAATACCCCCTTGTATAATCTTCAGAACGAGCTCGCGCGCACCGCCGCCCTGAAATCAAGGGGCCAGGCAGATTTAGGGGAAGCCCTTTTCGCCTCTACCATTGATGGAAAAAGTTACGGTTTTGGTGCAACATGCAGGCCCATGGCGCTTGCCGCGGGCGCATTTTTAGAGCAACTATGCAACGATGGCATCCTGAAAGGCGCAATAGAAAACGAAATAGCCGGCGAACATGCAGTTGTGGTTTTCCGTAGTTCCCAAGGTAAAGCCTTTAGGGTTGATCCTACGCTTCCCCTTGTAAGCGAACGTTCCGGTCCTTAGAAAAGAAATCGTAATTCAGGGGAAAGCTGATGACTTAGCGGATATTTTCCCAACCTGATTTTATTTGGATTCTAGCAAATCCCTCCCCTACTTATTAGTTGCACCTAATACTATCGCTTGCCAAAGGCGGCGGGCGGCGGCATTTCCCTGCTGCTCCTCATTAAGTGTTTGCTGTAATCTTGTAAGAACTTTAGTTGCTGTGTTCAGCGAATCCAGCCCAGATAGGCCCTTTGGCCCAACGCCCCTTGCAGCTGCGGATGCATTTGCCGAATCCCTGGAATTAAAAGTTTGCGCTAAGAATGACCTGGGAGCCTTATGTGTGAGGAATTGAGCCAAAGCCCGAATCGTGGTTTCGTAATCAGCTTTCGAGTACCTTGAAATTTTATCCAATTCATTCAATGCTTCCGAATCGAACTTGTACACCTTCCCATCCACAATAATTCTCGTGGTGTCTGCAGCCTTAAAGCCTTCCCGAAATCCGCTTTCCTTCCCGGTTTCGACTCCTTGCTGGAATGCTGCCTTCCTTACCTGTGGAATCTTATGGGCAGTCCATGCACCTATGGCTCCGGCCCCTACCAGAGCTGCGAGTACCATTGGCCCCGCACGCCTAATGAATGAACTCCTCTTATTTGGCATGAGCTTCTGCAGCCGCCTTTGGAATTCCGGGCCCCTTAGCATCTCCGCAAATTCTGGGTCCCGCCTTTTCACCCGATTTGCAAGCAAGACTAAGCCGTCAATGCTGATATTGGAGATCAGGGCGTCCCTCCGCTCGCGGTATAGGGGAATGTAGCGTTCAAATGCACGATTTCCCCGGGCATCCTCCAAGAGCTTGTGCCATGCAAGCGCCTGCCTTTCAGGGGTTGGCATCGATTGGATGCGGCGCTCATTGCGCATTATGTGCTCCGGCATTTTTTCAACCATAATTTCCATACCCCCTTTACACACATGATTGGTTTTTCGTATTTATTAAAGTTAGCAAAATGCGCCAAATCGGGTATTGCCGAAATCGGGATTGGCAGCATCGCCTATATAAAATTAACCTTTCGTATTTTTTAGGTTAACATGTGGGGGAGGCAAAGGCTTTTACTAATACCGGCAGCCATCGTCGTTATTTTGCTAGCGGAAATTTCGAACGCTGCGATCAATCCGCCAGAGGCATCAAGGGTAATGCCCATTTCCAGGGAGGATATTTTCTTCACCGGCGATTCATTCCTCAATATCCCCCTTTTTGAGGTTCCTGGCAGGAATGGTTTTAATTTCCCACTTGTAGCCCATTACCAGGCAGGCATCCGTGTCGACCAGCCGGCAAGCAACATTGGGCTTGGCTGGCATCTTGAAACCGGATCCGTTTACCGCATTCCGATCAACATTGTCGATTTCCACAACTCAAAACAAACGCTTGTCACATATTGCGGGGACAATGTGTGCAATGGCGGCGAATTCTTTTCCACATGCCCAAGGGATTGCCCAAGCACAAATGGGGGTGAGTCAGGCGACCAGGTGTGCGAATGCGACGAATATAAGATGCATCCACAGGCGGCGGGCTTCGATTGGCCGGCATCCCCAGATCCATATGGTGCATCGGAGTGCAGTAGCGGCCTTAGCTGCACGAGCATCATCAATGAATGCATTCAGGGAAGCTGCAGGTCCGGCACCTCCTACAATCCAGGCACTTGCGGCGCGGACAATACCGCCGAAGGATACGTTTGCTTCGATGGCGATAACTCGTGCTGGTTGATGGATTGCGGGGGTGGTTCCTATTACGACCATTCCGCATGCCCGGGCGTTACCCTGAACAAATGCTACAATGGCCAGCGATGCACTGCCGGCTGCGGAAATGGCGCATGCGGCTCCGGGGAGAACTGGTTCAACTGCCATACCGACTGCACAACCCTGCCTAGCCAGAATTTTGTTTGCGATTTCAATACTGGCAACTGCGGCAATGGTCTTTGCGAAAATTACTATTGTGAGAACGATTATTGCTCGATCATCAAGATTCCAACGAAAGTGTGCGGAAATGGCCGCTGTGAAATTGGCGAAAGCTATGATGGCTCCGAAGGAATCGAATGCGCCGTCGACAAGCAATATGGCTCGCCACCCAAATGGGGAGATTGCCGCGCTCCAACTTCTGTAGAAGAGCTAAAATACACGATGGACGATCCCCTTCCCGATGCCTATTATGTCTCATTCCCTGAGGGCGGCATCGAATTCCACAATTATGCGCCTCCTTCAACTGCTGAAATATTCCCCATCTTCAAGCCAAGCAACCTAAATATCCCCTACAAGTTGGAACGCCTCGACAATTATTGCGATGATTTTACCGAATACGCCTGCGATTACACTGGTTTCATTCTTACAAAATCCGACGGCTCGCGCTATATTTACGGAAAAGCCCTCAAAAGAACGGTTGCCGACGCATTCGACGATGGGAATGAGGCAAGGGGGCCAAATCCGATGTTTACGGGAAGCCCAAAAGGCAATATGGAATGGAAGCTAACCGCCATACTGGACCCAGATTACATCGATGGCTCCAATCCCAAGGATCTTGATCCGTTGAACTCTGCAAAGGATAACAAGGGGAACTGGATTGCCCTAAAATATACCACATCCTCGCTCCATTACGATTTCTTTGATAACGATGAGATTGCCCATGTGGATTTTGCGTATATTGACAAGATAATCACTCCCTCGCATGCGGCAGTGTTCACCTACGAGGATGATTTCTACCAAACATCGGGATCCGGAGCGGTTCTTTACAATTACCTTTATGATTACCAGAAGGAGCGCATCTATTCAAGTGATGGCGATAGCAACCAAAACCAAAAACCAAAGCACTTAAAGCGCATAACCCTATACCAGAACCAGGGCCCCAATTATGATGGCAGCAGCATTTCTACCACAGCTATCCGGGAGATAGAATTCTATTACAACACAATGAACACCATTACCGCTGCTGCTGAAAATGCCAACCCTAGCTCCTGCAAGAGCAGTGGGATCATCAGCATCCCGGACAATACGGCCCTCTCCAGGCTTACCTTGACTGAGATTAAGCTCCGCGGTAAAACCTTGGACAATACACTCCCCTCTTACGAGTTCAGCTACTTTCCCGGGCCGGATTATGCGAAATTGCCCCTCTGCAACCGCTTGAACCCTTATAATTACCGGGATATTTTCGGCTACTATACCACAAATCCAAACGGGCTTGAGATAGAAAAGGAGAACCAGGCTAACCCTAATTTCGACTCCTTCGGGGGGCTGGAAGAAGCAAAGGTTTGGTCACTAAACCAAATCAGCTACCCGACCGGCCTTAAGGCGGCATTTACCTATGAAAACGATAAAATATACAAGGATTTCACGGTGACATTCAGGGATTATGACACAATGTCCGATGTGACCGTTTATACCGATCCCACAGCCGACCATACTTTTTTGATGGGAGGCATCCGCATGAAGCAGACACTTCTTTCCAGCAGGACTTCCGGGGAATCCGCCACCTACGCTTACAATTACGAATACGAGAATCCTGCGGTCCCGACAATAAACCCTGCTTACCGTGCAGGATTCGTCAATAAAATACCCGAAAATTTTGTCCAAAAAAAGATAGAATCCTATGCGGGAACGAGTTTTAAGTTCGTTAACACGCTTCGGGAAGACCCCCCGGAATACGTTTATTACCTCACGACAAAAACGATAAACCCTGGCACAGCAGGCAGCGTAAAACACATCTATGATTTATCCCTCGACAATATCGAGCCGGGTCTAATCGACCCCTATGCTGAGGCGAGCACCGCTATCCTGTCGGGCGAGATATTGTGCCTAATTTCCGAATACAATCCCGGGCAGATGGACCAATACCAATGGTGCGAAAAAGCATCGGAAAATTCTGTTGATAAGGTGGCGTTGATTGCAGTAAATGATTATGATGGGCTTAGGGGCTTTCTCGATAAAACCGAATACCGCAATAGCGCAGGCAACCTTGTCAAGGTTGAAGAGACTCTGAGGTCTTTTTCCCCGGTCACAGCATCAATATTGGACAAATCCCCGCAGACGCTAAATGGCGATCTAACTAACCACTATTTCAATTCAAACGTCAACCTTCCCAGCGGCAAAAAAACAACAATCTACGATACGGCAACCGGTACATCCGTTTCCACAATCACGGACATCGCTTACAATGATTTTTACGATGATGGGCTTGGGCTTGATCAGAGGGTAATTTTGCCGGTTTCCTACACTTCCTACAAGGAAGGGAGCGTTACAAAACGCAAAACTGAAATCGGGTATGCCATATCCGGAACAGGCGATGTGCATATTGATGGTATTCTTAAAAACCGATTCGTTGTTTCCCTCAAAAAATCCGTGACCCAAAAAGATGTTATCTCAGGAGTTGAAACGGTAAAATCGCAGGAGCAGTACATATATTCAGAGGAAGCATAAATGAGATTCGCACTATCATTAATTTTCATTGCAGGAATGATCGCTTTGCTAGCGCAGCCAATTAAGGCAGACCCTATTCCGGGTTGCTATTGCCTAACCGGCCAGTGGTCCGAATGCGAGCGTGCAAATGGGTGCATCGGGAGGATGCAGTGCACAGGCATTAAAGAGGCTTGCTTCACCTCATGCCAAGCAAATCCGGCATTTACATGCTGCCCTAGTGGGCAATCCTATGCCTGCGCCAACATTCTGCCTCCCGGCAGCCAAACCTGCCAAGGCACCAAAACCTGCAATTCGGGCGGTACCGGCTGGGTTGCTGGCTGTGTCGATGATCCAACTGATTTCTGCCCCTGCACTGACACCTGGACTTGCGGCGATTTTGGGAGCTGCACTGCAGGAATACAAACTCGCACCTGCACAAAAACGAATAGCTGCCCTATTAACGTAAATAAGCCTCCAGAATCGCAACCCTGCTCGGGAATTATCAAGCTTAGGAATTCGAAAGTTTATGATCCCGATGCTGCAAAATGGCTGGTCACAACCTACGATTCGTACAACGATTATGGGCAAATTCTCGAGGAAACTGATCCCCTCGGGATGAAAAATACCTACGAGTATTATCCGATACCTGGAACCACCGGCGGCAATGGCTTTTATGGCGACCTCAAGAAGATGAATTTCCCCACTACTTCGGGAAACACCCATTATACAGAATATACTTGGGAGGATGACCAGGTGCTTTTGAAATCGGTAAAAGTTGGCACATCCTCCTCCACCACTGCCACAACTGAATACGGGTACGATAATTTTGGGAGGCTAACCTCAGTTAAAAAACCCAATCCTGCCACTGGAGCTGCGGAAGCAACAGCCGGCGTCACTTATACCTATGCTGCAGGGACAACTGCCGATGAAACGATCACCGAAATCCGCCGCATTGAGGGCGCAGTGCAAACCCAATCCGAGGAGCATTATGATGCGTTTGGACGGAATTATTTCACAAAATTCATCAATTCAGGAGGGACGAATATTATAACTAAAAACACTTACGATACTGCCGGCAGGCTCGAAAAGCAGTTCAAGCCCAAAACCGGGAACAATCCATCTGATATCACGGATTCGGACACAAAAACAACCTTCGCATACCTATCGGACCCCTTGGAACGGATCACCACAATCACACCTCCAGATGACACAACAATTGCAGGCATTGAAACCATCCAATATTCCTATGGAATCGATGCGGGAAAAGAATTCAATGCCATGAAGGATGAAAAGGGCTACTGGAAGAAATCGCTTTTTGATGAATGGGGCAACAAAGTATCCTCCAAGGAAGGCTCGACCGATGGCATTTCCTATGCCAACGACAATACGTTTGCATACACTTTCTTCAATGGAATGGATGCTTCAGTAGATTCCGAAGGCCATATTACTGATTACAATTACGACGGTTTAGGAAGGCTTTCTACAGCAATCACCGCCGACCTTGGCACCATTAGCTACAAATACAACGACCTTGGAAATGTGATAGAAAAAGGGCCCGTGGAAATTCTGAAAAATCCGGGTTTTGAGTCGGTGGGCGGCCAATCCGGAGGGTTTGAGGATTGGGATTCCGGTAGCGGTGAGCAATCCCAGTCATTTACGCTTGAAACCAACAATTGCCATTCGGGCTTTAGGTGCATAAAAGCCGCATATGGGAATTGGTGGGCAAACCAAAATGTAAAACTACAACCAAATACCAATTATCAATTTTCAGTATGGCTCAAAGTCAACACCTCCTCGGGGACCTCGCCCATAGTTTTGATTGAGTCTGTAAACCAATACCCTAACTCGTCCGGCTCATCGATATACTGGAGATACATGAGCTCCTATTGGTCCCCGTTCTGCTCAACAATTGAAACTGTGAATGGCTGGGACCATCGGGTGTGCAGCTTCAACACCGCCAAGGATGCAAACAACCTGCCACACAGCCCCCCAATCACCGATCCTGCCGATCCTCGGCTCAATGCCAACGTTTACATTTATTCGGGCACGGATTGCCCCGCAGGCATGGGATGGAATGTCTGCAAGACCAAGTTCAACTGGATAGATGACATTTCCCTTGAAGGCGCCAATATTTACTATTCCTACGATGAGCTGAACCGCCTAACAAAAGTCGATTATCCCTCCACATGGCCTGACACCACCTACTCCTACGATACTTGCACAAAAGGCAAGGGCAGGGTATGCTTCATTACAGATGCCTCTGGTTCATCCTCATTTACTTATGACTCGCGAGGAAGGGTTGCAACGGTCGTAAAAACCACCTCGGATTTGAACGGCGGAAGTGCAATCTCCTACACGACCTCATACACGTACACTGATTCCGACCAGGTGAAAACCATCGTTTATCCCTCAGGGCTTGGCACTTCCACATACCAATACGATAATTTTGGCCGCACTAGCGCAGTTGAGGATCCAAGTAGGCTTGCAACTGTCACCTATTATCCCTCCAATACTGTTGACCTCCTCAAATTCGGTTCAGCAGCATCGCCAGCGGTCACGACCGATTACGAGTACCATTTGCGCGACAATTTGAAGAGCGCAAATACCTACAAGGGCTCCACTCCCTCAAATACCCTCTATAAACGGTCATTCAAATATGACGCCAGCCTCAACTTGCAAACCGTAAGGCAAGGGCTGGACCCGCAAAGCACAACTGACCCGATCAAGGGGAGCTTTAGCTATGATGTCCTCCACCGGCTGTCCGCAAACCCCATCAGTGAAACCGGGAAAAGCCTCTCGTTCACGTACGATGAGGCGGGGAATAGGCAGACCGAAACTTACGCGGGCATCTATACCCGAACCTATACCTACGAATACGAATCTGCTGGAGGCAACTCCCAACGGCTTTTGCAATTCCAAACCGCAATTACCGGAGGCCCCACTTACAATACATATATGAGTTACGATAAGCGCGGAAATCTGCTATCAAGAAATTGCGGCAGCACAATTGATTGCATTTCCTCATCCTTCGAGTACAACCCCGACAATATGCTCATCAAGGCAACAAGGGCATCGGGCGGAACAACCGAGCATTATACGTATGATTATTCAGGCGTTCGGGTAAGGAAGGATTCAAAATCTGCGTCCGCCGTAAGCCCCTACCAGGTAATCCATTATGTTTACGACATCTCTGGCAACCTGATTTATGAGAATGAATTCAATGCGCCTCCAGCAAGCGGCGGATCCGGATGCGGCTTCGACAAGCGCACCGGGATGATGGCTTGTAAGTAACGCCGGGAACGGGAAGCGCCCCCCCAGGCTCGGCACCGGCAAGCAACCAACAAATATATTCATTCTCATCCCAATCCTACCATGGCCACCGAAAGCTTATTCCGCGAATATTACAGCAGGCACTGGAATACTTTCCCATTCGGCACCGAAAGCCCCATCAAGGAGGCCCCCTTCCGTGATTTTTACAGCCGCAACGCCAGGTGGCTTGCTAAAAAAGTTGGCGGCTCCCCAAAGATCCTCGCACTTGGAAGCGGCAGCGGGACGCCGGAATTCGACCTTGCAATGGATATTCCCGGTTCAAGGCTCCATACCCTTGATTTCGCGGATTTCCGACCAATGTTGCCAGTTGACAAAATGGAACGGAACCGTGACCGGCTGCCAGTTGCTTCGTTGATTGGGCATCCCCGCCACACGATTGCCGACATCCGGATCCTCCCGTTCAGGAGCCGGAGCGTCAACTTGGTCCTTTCCTCATTTGCATTTGACCTAACTGGCAACCAAACGCAGGCAACCCGCGAGCTTAAGCGCGTCCTTGCGCCTGGCGGAGGCGCTGTGTTGATTCTCCATCGCCCAGGAAGTGATGTTTTGGCAAATTTTGGAGCCAATATCCTCCTTTCCCAGATATTGATTGGGGAAAAACTCCGGGTTTTGGAGCAGGCAAAAAATGGCCGGTTTCCCCCCGCAATCACTGACAGGGAAGCGTTCGTTGCCGACCAGCAGGATCAACTCCATACGGCAGAATTAAACAAAGCAGCGTCCGAGCACATGATTTCCCTTGCTCAAAAAGGGCTTTTATTCAGGTCGGCAAGGTCAATACGTGCGCACTTCCGCTCGCAAGGCTTCGATGTGCTAAGGGTTGAGCCTCTTTCCAACAGGAAATCGAGTGGCTGGGGAGTTGTTTTGCGCAAAATGCGCAAACAATGAGATTGGTCATTTGGCCATTTCCCTTTTCCCTGATCGGCATATCTGCCAGCAAATCACAACCTTATTATTCAAATCTCCCGATATTCCTATAATATTTGACAATGGGTGAACACTATGCCTGAAGAGCCGCAAAGGATGCAAAGGGAAAGGATTAGGCCACCCGCAAGGGAAGTATACCCCCAAACCCACCTTTGGTTCTCGACCAATTGGGCGAGGCTCATGAAATTGGAAGAACTCACCGGTCCTAAGGGCAATAAAATCAACATAGACCAGGAGGATCAGGCGGTACTTGCCGGAATCCGCACCCATATGACGGAAAATAGGACTATACGCCAAAGCCAAATCACCGAAATCGGAAGGCTTTACAAGAAATACGTGCACCGCTGAGTTATAGTGTAAAATGGCCCCCGGACAAACCGGCTTTTCCCATTTGAACTTATTTTACTACCACTGCATCCATCTCGCACCTCCCGTATTCCTTCCCATGGAAAATGTGCTTGTATGAATCAAGAATTATGCTAGCAACATGAAATCGTGCTTTCTCGAATCCTTCCTTGACTTCCTCTTCCGTGAAATAATGCACCCAGATGTTTGTCCCCTTCCGGAAAGTGTTATTTTCAACTTCGACTCCCCTCCCGAACCGGTAATCGCTAACATGGAATTCCCTAAAGTAGCACTTTCCGCCCTTTTTCAGAACCCGGAATGCCTCATTTATGGCCATTTCCCTCTCCTTTTTACTCAAATGGCCTAAAATATGGAAAAGGAACACCACATCAAAGAAATTGGCATTAAATTGAAGGGCTGTGGCATCGCCTACAAACAGTTTTGCACCTTCACTGCTCAAATTAACTCTCTCCTTTGCCAATTTGATGGCACTGGGTGAAACATCAACCCCATGCACCTCAAAGCCCTTATCCAGCAGCGAACTTAGGTGCTTTCCATTCCCGCACCCGACCTCTAAAATTCTGCTCCCTTTCTTTGCCTCAAACTGAAAGTTGGTTGTGCCCCTCCACCTGCCCCTTCCGGTCCGGTATTCCTTCTCCCAGGCATAGGCATGCGGCTTTGAAAGCGAAGGTGATTGATCTTTTATCATATTGATAGAATCCCCTATTTCCATCCGTAATTTTCTTCTTCAACAACAAATTATAGCCCAATGCTTTTATAGCCGGCCGCTTCTATAATTTGAAAATATTTCGATAAAAAAATGGGATGCAAAAATGGTCAGCCAGATATTCGTCAATTTGCCGGTCAAAAACCTCACCAAAACCATGGCCTTCTGGAAGAAACTGGGCTTCAAATTCAATCCCAAATTCACAGATGAGAATGCCGCCAGCTTGATGATCGGCAAGAACATGTTTGCAATGCTCATTACGGAAAAATTCTTCAAGACATTCACGAAAAAGAGAATTTCCGACGCAAAAAGGGTAACAGAAGTGCTAATTGCGCTCCAAGTGGGTAGCATAAAGGAAGTCGACTCGATGGTTGCAAAGGCCATCCAAGCGGGCGGGCGCATGTACCGCAAGCCGGAAGTTCTGGATTTCATGTACACAAAGGTTTTTGAGGACCTTGACGGCCACCAGTGGGAGATCTTTTATTTCAACATGAAGAAATTCCCGAAAAAAAAGAAATAATTGGTAAGGGTAATTTGTCTTTTGGAGCAGAAATTTAACCCTATTTTACTTTCCAAACACCAAATCCGCAAGTGTTTTTGGCTCGACTCTTGAGTGAGTCCGGTAATCCTGGTAGCAAAAAATCGGCTTTCCCAATTTCTTCACCCTATTGCAAAATTGCCTCCAAGAAGCGGCATAATCATCCGGGAACCCCTGGCTTTTCAAAATCTCAAGCTGCCCCTCATCAAAAGCCACAATAACCGCTTCGGAGGCCATAATTTCTGCATCCGTGGGTATTTTCGCAAAAATGCCCCTTGCCAGTATGTCCGCCGAAATCTCCCGCCTATCCAGTTCCATCCTAAGGAAGTGCCCAACCATCCGGCTTGCATTACCGTGGTCGCATACAACAATTACCGATTTGTTCATTCCATCACTACCGTTATTATATGTAATTAAAACTAATCGTAAACATTCTGCCTATGCCCAACGTCGGAAAGCTTAATGGTATTTCCAAATATTTGATAAATTATCCTATACGGACCAATTCGCAGGCTATAAAAATCCCTCAAACGGCCATCCAACTTTTTTCCCCTATTAGTTCCCAGCCTCAATTCTTCAATAGCTTCCTTGATTTTTTCCCTATATGTGCTACTGATGCGACGAATGCTTCTTTCAAACCTATTTGAAATAACAATATCCATGCGACCTTTTCACGATCGCCTCCACTAAATGCTACCCTTTACCTCATCCCAGCGCTTGAATCTTCCGGCCTTGAAATCCTTCTCTGATTCAGCAATGGCTTTCATCGCCCTCCTATCGGCCAAAACTTCCATTGTTTCCAATAACGATTCCATCTTCTCCCGCAGTTCGTGCAACTCCTTCCTGTTTTCCAGCACTTCCTTTTGCAGTGATTTGTAATTGTACATTTTCTTCCTCTTTTTCATAAGTGACCAGCCTAAACCGCAATATTAATGCTCGGTTGATTTTAAATCAATTTCTTTTCAACTTTTAGTTAACCAAATGTTAATATGACGCTTTGATTGTTATCGTAAACATGCATAACCGGGGAAGTCTGGAACCAAATCAATATATTAATAAATTCATACTTTAATACTTTATTAGGTGTTGATATGGAATTAGTAACAGTTAACCAGCACGGGCAGATCACGCTTCCGGCAACAGAGAGGAAGAAATTTGGGATAAAGGCCGGATCCTCCTTGAGCATTGAGCCAAGAAAAGATGGCCTCTTCTTGAAAAAGGCCACATTGGTTGAAGATGAGGTATTGGAAAAAATTAGGCGCATAGCAGATGCAAAGGGAATCACGCAAAAAGATATTATTCGCATGTGCAGGGAGGTCGGGAGGCAAATCTACAAGGAAGAATACGGATGAGATTATTTCTCGATACCTCGATATTGATTGGCGGATTGCGCGGCAGAAGCAAAAATGCAGTTAGGTTACTTTTCGAGTTAAGCCATCTGCTATTCACAAATGAATATGCACTAAAGGAAGTCCGTCGAGTGCTACTGAAATATTACGAACTTTCTCCCTTCGAAGCTGAAACTGCAATTTCCCTAATTAGAAAACACTGCATAATTTTGAACACTCCTCCTGCTGAAAAATATAGGAAAATCAGCCTTCGCGACAAATCCGACATCCCAATCGTCCTAGGCGCCTTTAAGGCCGGTTGCACCCTTGTTATTGATGATGAAATCACCTACCGGGATGCCAAAAAATACCTTAAAACCCTGAAATCGGAGGAGGTTTTACCCTAACCCCTAGAGTTTGATTTTTTCCTTCCTTTTTCTCGAATTTTTTGGTTCGGGTGGGGATGAACGAGTATTAACTCGTATCTTTGCCTTTCCACTTTTTCTTTTATAAAAAATATTTGACACAATTTGTCCGATTTCTTTTTCGTATATAATTATTGCCCATAGAATAGAACCAATAAAACCAATCGTTATCGATTGATCAAGATTAAATCCTCCAATGAGAGAGAGTACATATACGCCAAACCCCATAGTTATTGCTTTTGTTATTCGTTTTTTCTCCATAAGC
>DATDZF010000070.1:0-10502 GCA_035288785.1 Candidatus Norongarragalinales archaeon | reverse complement strand
TGAGGCGTCAGGATCCACATCATCCCGACCTGCCCCGGCTTAATTCAACGCTGTGGATATGGGAGGAAACAATCAAGGCAGCCAAGAGTCAGCTAAGGGAGATCGATAGGCACCAAGACGATTACCATTACTGGTTCATGTTCCATGGGGCGGATTGAGAATTTATTCGTGAATTGCTTTGTGATAATATGGCATCTTTGAACGCAACACCGGAATATTACGCAGCTGAGGAGCGCTACCGGCAGGCAAAGACCACTGAGGACAAGATCGCGGCATTGAAGCAGATGCTGGGCCTTGCGCCCAAGCATAAGGGCTCCCAATCAATTTTGATGGAAATCAAGAAGAAAATCTCCGCTTTGAAGGACGAGGTGCTTGTCGAAAGGAAAAAGAAGGCTGGGAAGCGCGGAGGCGGGGATTTCATCAAAAAACAGGGTGCAGCGCAGATCGCCCTTATGGGTTTTGTGAATTCCGGGAAGACTGCTCTCCTGAACAAGCTTTGCGGGATGCACCACCCCTCGACCGATGTTGCATACGAATCTGGCATGGTGTCTCCCGGGATGCTCGAATTCGAAAAAATCCAGCTGCAACTTCTTGATACTCCATCGATAATTGACCAGAACCGAAACAAGCTTTTCGGTATTGCACGGCTGGCGGATTTGGTGCTAATCATACTCGACCCTTTCCGGGACCTGGATGAGCAGAAAAAATATTTCGAGGAGCTTTCCGCGAAGAAAATATTCATAATCTCGAAAAAGGCCTATCTTGACGTCCATGGCACGGATTTCCAGTACGATGTCAACCTTGAGAGCAGCATTTATGAGCTGAAGCGGATGCTCGTCAAGAATTTGGATCTGATACGCGTCTACACCAAAAATCCCCGCGGGGAAACAGATTACCTAAAGCCCTTCGTGATGGTCAAGGGAAGCACGGTTTCGGATCTTGCCAAGCAGATCCACAAGGAGTTCTACCTGAACCTCAAGTACGCCAGGTTGTGGGGGAGCTCGAAGTTCAAGGGCCAGCAGGTCTCCGGCAATTATGAGATGCGGGATGAGGATGTTGTGGAATTGCATATGAAGTAAATATACCAGCTATTATTTCATCTCAAATTTTTTGAAAAAGGGGAGGGTATATCCGAACCCTCGAAAGCCTAGGGGGTTGGAAAAGGAACGTTTTCGGAGGGATTTAGGCTTCACTCCTTTTCAACTATTGGTGCCACACCTTTTTGTCTCTTTTTTGAGCTTCCCCCCAGCGGCATAGTCCTTTTTTGAAAATTATGGGTGATAATACCATAAAATTAAAGACGCAATAGAAAAGGTAATTGCAACAAATAATCGTATCTTTATTTTTGTCTTATATTTTCTAATAATAAAATCGTCATCTTCGTATTTGGTAAATATAAGTTGAAAATTTCTGATTTCATTCTCGAAATCTGTTCGTTTTTCAGAATTCTCAGCATTAATTTCCCTTTGTTGCGTATTCCTTTTTTTATTTAGATATTCCCTTAACTTATCGGAATCGATAGTTACTAAAGAAAAAAATCCAATTGAAATCAGAATTGATATAGACATCGTGGGGAAAACTAGGTTTGATATCTCTATCTGACCAATTCCCAAAATTATATTGCTGATAATGGTACTATTGTTATCTGAGTATAGTGCCATGACGAACATACTTAAAAAAAATAGAACCAAAGAAACAAGAAGAAGTTTGGTGTATCTTTTTACATTGTTTTTCATGCTTAATATATTCCGATCAGAATTATCTTTATCTCCGTATATGTATGCCCATACTCGTACACTATGCCCCTGAAGGTATGGCAAAAATAAGTGAGTTTGACTAATTTCATCGAATCGATATAATCTATTTTTTTTGAGATAGTTTATCATTTTATCTATACTTCTTCCAAGCCGAACTATCGATACAGCCGCTATAAACCAAATTACAAATATAGTCGCAATTAGTAGGAGAATTATGGAAATATCCGCCATTTGTTCACTCATAGATTAATTCACTTGACCTAGGCAATACTATATTCCCTAGCATGAAGAACACGGAATAAACTTTCCTTCATTTTTATCGTATTTGAATCTGTTAAAGCCACTAGAATAACACCAGACGCCAAAGTAATAGTCGTCCCTCATGAAGTCGGTTTTGTTCACCATTCTCGGAGGATTTAAGCTACTGTCCCATTCGGTTGTATGCACATTGTAGTCCATATTATTTCGATATTTTAGAGGTATGGCATTCAGATCCTCGGGATATCGGCGTGTATTGCTATAAAATGAATCCAAGTACTTTGGAACTGTTGCTCCTTCCTGTTGAATCAAATCGCATTCGGTAGTAACGCCCTTACTGACTATGGCAATTAGAGGCATAAGAACTATGATGGCAATTGTTATTCTGAACAAAATATTTGAAAGTGCTTGTCGTTTGGATAGGAAAATTGCAAATAATGAAGACATGATGTAAAGGGGTAAAAATGAAATAAAGAATACGATTGGGAAATAAATTTTGAAGGGAAAAGAAACATTATCTCCAATTATAATTAATGGAAAAATAATTGCCAATGAAATAATTGCGAAAAAGAATGTAAAATAATAATTTAACCAATAGATTTCTTGAGTTGGATTTACGTTGCGGAGGTAGAACACAGTAGATGCGTATAATAAAATAACAATAGCCATTACCGTTAAATTATACTTATTTGGCTTGAAATCGGATAATTGCATAAAGGAATAGGGCGTTTCGGCTATTTAAGGAATATCAAATCACCCGTTTTTTCCGTTTTCCGCGAAATCGCCCCAGCGGCATTCAATCCGGAAACCGGGCTCGTCTTTCATTTTGCGGTGATGCAATGCCGATGTTCGGTTGCCTCACGTGTTGCATTGATTTGGGGCCGATAGAGAAGGCATATTAATCTAATGTTAACACAATATTAATTCGGTGTTAATATGGTTCAGGCGATAATCGACATTTCAGACCGGGCGAACCGGGTGCTTAATTTGGTCAAGGCGAAATACGACCTTCAGGATAAGTCTGATGCGATTGAGAAATTGGCATCCGAAT
The DNA here is from genome assembly GCA_035288785.1 of Candidatus Norongarragalinales archaeon. GTDB lineage: Archaea > Micrarchaeota > Micrarchaeia > Norongarragalinales > SBBD01 > JACRGC01. The sequence goes on along the minus strand of DATDZF010000070.1, from coordinate 7,436 downwards.
ATGAGCGAAAGGAAAGGGAGGGGGAGGAAACCGCGGTGAAAATGCAGCTTATCCAAAAATACGAAAGCAAGATCCCATTCACGAAATCCGAGGAGGAATGGATGGAAAAATTCGACTGGCATCCGGTTGATGAAAAACCCGTCAAACATTCGTATATTAAAAGATTGAAGCGCATTTCCAAAGGTAGGTTCGTGGAGGCAAGGGATCTGGACGATCTCATTAAGTGAGGAACCTTGCCATGCAAAATAGTGTATTCTGAAACGGTGCAGCGGATTTTAAGAAAAGCGCTTAGGAAGAACAATCCCCTAAAGGAAGCGCTAAATAAAAAGTTGGCGCAGATTGCAGATTACCCCGAACATTTCAAGCCGCTGCATGCTCCAAAGGCCAATCGGCGCAGGGTGCATGTTCTGGACCCGTTTGTTTTAACATATGAATTCGATAAGGATCAAAATATTGTAAGATTATTGGATTTTGCCCATCACGATAAAGTTTATTGACCAAATTCCGGGCCACCCGAACCCACCCCTCAAACCGGTTAAAAGCCTCATGATTGAATCCTAATTATGGCTTATTTTACGCCTCATCAACCGGCAGAAAAGGTTATATATAACGAGCGAGATATGTATCAATTGATACATATGAATAAAAGCAAACATAAGCCTGCAGCCTTTGAGCACAACATATCCCGTTACCCGCGGCTGGATACCGTTTTGATGGTGGAAAAGGAGCTCTACCGGCATCGGAGCGACAAAACCGTCTCCCAAATCTGGAGGGCGCTTCCGAAGAAAGTGATGTGGCGCACCTACCTCACGATCCTTGATTATCTGATATATTCGGGGAAAATCCTCATTGACAAGGATCGGACGGTTGTCTGGATATGGAATCCAAAATTAATGGAAAAGGTCGGGAGGGAGGGAATTGAGGCATGATGGAGGATGGACGAATTAGGCGTGTCAAGTTCTTGGATGAAAAACTATACCGAGCATACCTAAAGCTTAAGGGGGGAAAGGAAGAGGAGAAGCAGCTCGCCGAAAATATGGATCGGGCAGTTTTGGCATTGAAAGAAGACCATGAAGCCGGCATCCATATCCCTCGGAATCGCTGGCCAAAGTATTATCGAAGTAAGTTTGGCATCACAAATCTTTGGAAATACGATCTTCCAAAAGCATGGCGCCTTGTTTATACTATTACTGGAGACCAAATCGAGGTAATTTCCATTATTCTGGAATGGTTTGACCACAAGGAATACAACAAAAGGTTCGGTTACAAGGTGGGTTAGATGGACATTAAAGCAACCTTAAGGAAAAAATTTGCGGGAAAGGTGCCGTTCACAAAAAAAGAGGGAAAATGGACGGATGAAAATGATTGGCATCCGGTTGATGAATTGCGTGTTAAATCATCCTATATTAAACGTCTCCAAAGGATTGCGAAACACGGAAAATTCATCGAAGCAAACAGTTTGGATGATTTGCTTAGGAAATAAGCAGTTCAACCCACCAAAATCTCCCTTATCCTAAGGTGCGGGCTTCCCGTTGTCACCGGCGCGCTTTGCGCATCCTTGCCGCAGGTGCCTGGCAGGAATTCCAGATCATTCGCGACCATATCGATATGATTCAGGGATTGGAGAATATTGCCATTAATGGAGCAGTCCCTCACCATATGCTTTTTCTTGCCATTCTTAATGATGAACCCGTATTTTGCCGCGAACGTGAAGTTCCCGACCTTGGGCGAGACCTGCCCCTCCTTGCAGCCGACCAAATAAACCCCATCCCTCACTCCCTCGAACAATTCCTCCGGCCTGCATTCCCCCTTATCGAAATAGGTGTTGCTCATCCTTACAATCTGCCGGAAATGCGAATCGCCCCTCCCATTCCCGGTCAGGATGTTGCGGTATTCCGATGCATTCTCAAGGGAGGTGAGGTAGCCCTTGAGCACGCCTTTTTCAACCAATGTAGTGCCCTTTGCCTTTGTCGCCTCGTCATCGAATTGGTACGAGCCCCATAATTTGGGGGAAACAATTGGCGAATCCATAATGGTTACCTGCGGGGAACCGATCCGTTTCCCCAAAAGGCCCCGTAAACACGAGCTCTTGTTCATGATCCCATCCGCTTCGCATGCGTGCCCAACCGCCTCGTGGGAAAGCACGCCCGCTAGCTCCGGGTCAAGGATCGCAATCATCCTCCCATGCGGCCCGTGCCTTGCCTTAAGGAGCGAATTTGCCTCTTGGGCGGCTTTTTTTACCTTCGCCGGAAACCCCTTCAAAATTTCGTACCCCCCCTTTTCCTTCACCTGCTCAAATGAGCTTTCAATCCTGCCTGCCTGCTTTGCATAAACATGGCACGCAGCGCCCGTGCGCACATCGTTTTCCTCAATCCAAGCGCCGGCGGAATTCAGGGTGAAAACCATGGAGTCCGAATCATAGTAAACCAGGCTGGTGTTTTTCACCTTGCCAGTTTTGGCAATTTTTTCGGTTCCCTTGAGCATCCGGATTTTCTGCTCGAAATCATGGTTTGCGCTTTTGTCTTTTGCAGGCGTGCCAATTTTTGCCATGTTTGCCTCCGGCTCGGCCAATCTTATTTTGCCTCCCTTAATCCTTGCAAGCCTTGCCGCCTCCCCCAAAACCTTCCGCCAATCCATTAGCATATTGCTGCTTGAAAATCCAAAGGATCCTCCCTGAAGGATGCGGCAGCTTATACTTTCGGTATTCCCTTCCCTTGCGGATTCCACCTCGCCATCCTTGAGGGAAATGGAGGTGTACTTGGTTTGCGCAATCACCGCATCCGCGTATTTGTAATTGCCAAGTGACCGGGAGACCCGTTCTGCGATGGATGCGATTTCCGCTGCGCTACCCTGCGAAGACGTTGCTTTTTTTTCCACCCGTTCCTTGCTGCCCATGCCATCTAACCTTCAATTGTTGCACGCCGTTTCTCTTTATTTACGCTAACCATTTTAAATGAGCTTTGCTTCTTTGCATCCATGGTGCAAATCAAGGGAAGGGAGAAGCTGGTATCCTATGGCTCAGAGCCGGAGAAGAGGAGGGCAATCCTTGAGACCTACGAAATAGTGCTCGATTCGCTCTTGCCTGATGCGCTCCTGAAAGGAAAGGTGAAGTACGATGGCAAGGGCATCTTAGTGCAGGGGAAGCGCTTTGAGCTGCAGGGGAAAATTTACGTCATCGGTGCGGGAAAGGCGGTAGGCAAGATGGCCGAGGCAATTGAAAAGCTGCTGCCAATAGAAAAAGGGGTAGTGAGCATCCCCAAGGGAACCAAATCGGGGTATGGGTGCAGGAAAATCGAGCTCGTTGAGGCTGGCCATCCCTATCCGGATGCCGGCAGCGTGAATGCCGCGAAAAAAATGATCGAGCTTTCTGCGGAAGTCACAAAGGACGACATGGTGATTTCGCTGATTTCAGGAGGGGGCTCCGCACTGATGGCCCTTCCTGAGGAGGGCATAACGCTGGAGGAGAAAATAGGTGCTGTGAAAAAGCTCATGAATGCGGGCGCTGACATTTTCGAGCTAAATTCGGTCCGCAAGAGCATCTCTGCCGTGAAGGGCGGCAAGCTTGCGATGCACTTCAAGCGCTCACAGCTCATTAATATCGTCCTTTCCGATGTGCTGGGAAATCCGCTGCCGGTCATTGCCTCCGGGCCAACAATCCTTGACCGGTTCACATATTCCGAGGCCAAAGATGCGCTCGAAAAATACGGCCTATGGGACGGTGATGATGCGATATGCAAGGCGATAGAAAAAGGCATCCTGGTTGGGAGGCTTCCCCTGAACTATTCGAAGGAGCAGCCAAAGATCACAAGCTTTGTAATCGGTGACAACGCTCTTGCAGTAAGGCTTGCTGCTGATGAGCTAAGCAAGAGGGGTTATGGCGTAAAGCAATATTTTGAAATTTCGGGATTTGCAAAGGATGCCGGCAAGAAGTTCGCGAAATTGCTGGGCAAGGGCGAAAGCTTTGTTGCAGGCGGCGAGACCACGGTTGCGGTCAAGTCAGATGGCATCGGTGGAAGGAACCTTGAGTTCGTTTTGAGCGCCGCATCCCACCTGATTAAGGGGACCATCGCATCCCTTGGCACCGACGGGGTGGATGGCGTTTCGGAGGCTGCAGGGGCTATTGCCGATGCCGGCACAAAGGAGAAGGCAAAAATCGCAGGCCTTAGCATTCCCGAATACCTGAATTTGAACGATTCCTTCACGTTTTTCAAGAACCTCAAGGATGGTGCCATAATTACCGGCCCAACCGGCACCAATGTCTGCGACCTGATGATAGGGCTTGCCTGATGAATATGGATGAGGCGGAAATTGTCCGAAGGATCAAGGGCAAAAAATGGGACGTGCGCGTGCAGCGGCAGGGCCACCTGCAGCCAAAGGCGGTCCTATGCGATGCGGAAGTTCGGCCCATTACGATCACGACGGGGATCACGATCACCTGTGCAAACAGCATCTGGGTGGATGATTGCAAGCTTTATGACGACGAAGTGGCAGAGGAGATGTGGTCGAAATTCGAGCTTGCATTCAAGCACAACAGGAGATGGTCTGCGCCCTGGGTCTCCAGGTTTGATTCGATTGCACTGGAGGTCTTTTCGTTGGAGCGGGAATTGGCCGGGGATTGGCATGGCGAAAGGCCCTTGCAATTGAAGGCGAATTTCGATAAATACCAAGAAACGCTCATGCGCATCCAGAAATATTATACGGTTGCAGTGCCCCTTGCGAACTATTGCGAGGCGTCGCTTTCCCTAAAGGAACCGGCCCTCCTGGAATTCGCCTTCCCTTTCAAGCGGCTTGACATCAACCGGATGGAGGAATCGCTTGTGAAAATCAAGCGTGCATCCGAGGAGGGCTCGGGCAGGCTTGACAAGCTTGTTGCTGAGCACCTACGGAACTATTCCTGGATTAAGAATTCGTATGGGATCCGCGGGGAATATACGCGATCGGAGGTCCTTTCGGAAATAAGGGGGCAACTGCCGTTGTTGAATGTTCCGGAAATCCCAAAATCCGAGTATTCGTACCTTCTTACGGGGCTCCAGATCGGCATCTACCTGCGCAGCCGCATCAAGGAGCTCTCGCAAAGGGTTTGGCATGCTGCGGATCCCTTGCTTGATGGCATTGCGGATTTTCTCAGGTTGGATAGGGACCAGTTCCTGGCATTGTTGCCAGAAGAAGTTTTGCAATCGATGGATATGGGGGCATGCTTGGTTGGGACTCCCGAGTTGAAACGGAGGCAGGAGGGCTTTGTTGTTGGGATTTTGGATGGGAAGCGCATTTTGCTGACGGGCAAGGCGGCACCGGACCTATTCAGGCATTTCAATAAGCAGGAATCTGGCGGGGAGGGGGAAATTACCGGAACTTGCGCATCCATTGGGATTGTCCGGGGCAATGTGCGCATCATCAGGGGGCAGGAGGACTTTGGGAAATTAAAGCAGGGTGAAATCCTTGTCACGGCCATGACCACGCCGGATTTTGTGGTGATAATGCGCAGGGCCGGCGCAATAGTTACCGATGAGGGCGGGCTTTCATGCCACGCCGCAATTGTCAGCAGGGAATTGAAGGTGCCCTGCATCGTGGGGACGAAAAACGCCACCCGGACTCTAAAGGACGGCGATCGTGTGGAAGTCGATGCAACTAATGGAATTGTGCGGAAATTGGATTGATTCGCAGAAGTAACTAAAGGGGTAGGGGCAACCGTGAAGCAAAGCTTCGCGGTTCAGCAGATGCAAAGTCTGCGTGATGCGACGAAAGCGGCAGCTTTTGAGCATAAGTTGAGCATACGGCTCAACGTGACCCGAGCAGGGAACCTTGGTTCCCTGGAGGGGTTGTTGGGAAAACCGGCTGATCTTCACTATATATAACATATCCTCCTAATTTGTTTATCCTTGTTTAGAGAGAGGAAGAATTTTTATGCTGAGATTAGTTTTCCTTGGAAATGCCGCGGCCATGCCTACGCCGGCATCGCCTACCTCGTGTTTTGCCCTGAAGAGCGGAAGCACCTTCCTGTTCGATTGCTGCGAGGGCGCCCAGAGGCAGATGATGAAGTACGGGATCAGCTACGCAAAGGTGAGGTGTATATTTGTATCCCATCTCCATGCGGACCACTTCCTTGGGATTTTAGGGCTCACGCAGACGCTTAACATGATGGGGAGGCAGGAGGAACTACTAATTTACGGCCCAGAGGGGACAAGTGATTTCTTCAGCGGGCTTTTCAAAATGAAGCAGCTCCGCGTGAATTTCCCGATAAAAATCATCGAGATCCCAAAGGCGAAGAAAAAGGTCTACGAGGACAAGCTGATTCGGGTAGATGCCTTCCTTGTCAAGCACAATGCGCCAGCCCTTGGGTTTGCCATCGAGGAGCAGCCCATCAACAAGTTCTATGAGGAGAAGGCGCGGGGGCTTGGCATCAAGGGACGCCTTTTCTCGGAAATCCAGGAGAAGGGCGAAGTGTCAATCAACGGGAAAAAAATCAAATTGGGGGATGTGACGTTCATCAAGAACGGGAAAAAAATCATCTATTCGGGGGACAGCCTTCCTACGGCCGCGGTTGTTAAATATTCGAAGGGCGCCGACCTGCTCATCCATGACTCCACCTTCTCGGATGCGCATAAGGGCACTGCCAAGGAAAAATTCCACTCAACCGCAAAGGAATGCGCTGAAATGGCTAGGAAGGCGGGCGTGAAAAAAATGGTCCTCACCCACATAAGCAACCGGTATGATGACCCGGAAATTCTTCTGGGGGAGGCAAAGGCAATTTTCGATAATACGGAGCTTGCAAGGCCGGGGCTCGAGCTGTTAGTCGGCTGAATTGGGAGAAAGCGAAAGCAGAATTTCCCAAATTGGTGGCACTTCAGTGATCTGTTAATTTATGGCCGCCCGTTTGCATTCCCTCCCGCAATAACCACTCTTACCCTTAATTTATTTCCCCACCCAAAATTTCACTCACATTTATATATTCTTAAAACATCTACCTTTTATCCGCTTTTTAACCTTGAGAGGTTGATTGCATGAACCCAAATTCCAAGCTGGCAATTGCCGGCGCATTCCTCCTTTTTGCCATGCCGCTTCTTGTGCATGCGGACCCGTATTATGATTTTTATGGCCTTGTCGGCCGGGCAATTGGAGGCGGAGGCACCTCAATACGCGACCTTCCCGCTGCAGATGGCGGGAGCTCTGGCGGGGCGGCTTCACCCACAATCCTTCCCAAACCCGCAGTTAATGGCTGCGGCGATATCTGCGTTCCCCATGACGGATACGTCGATAAGTCGGATCTTGATTGCCTTATCAATTACACATTCAGCGGAGCAGCCGCGCCCATTCCCTTATGGATTGCAGACATCAACGGCGATGGCCTTGCCAGCGATGTGATGGATGTCACGTACATGATCAATCACATCAACCGCGACGGCCCCGGGCTGGAGTGCGACCCATCGAAATTCGGC
>DATDZF010000069.1:0-3740 GCA_035288785.1 Candidatus Norongarragalinales archaeon | reverse complement strand
AAGGACGAATTCGGGGAGGGCTGGGTCCTGAAGGCGGGTGCGATGGTGCTTGCATCCGGCGGCCAGGTCAATATCGACGAGGTTGACAAGATGGATGAAAACGACCGGGTTGCGATGCACGAAGCGCTTGAATCCGGCCAGATTTCCATTGCCAAGGCGGGCATTGTCACAACTTTCAAGGCAAGGACCGCCGTCCTTGCCGCAGCAAACCCTAAACTTGGAAGGTTCAATCCCAATGAGCCGCCCGCATCGCAGTTCGACATCGGCCCTACCTTGCAGAGCAGGTTCGATCTGATCTTCCCCATAAAGGATGTGCTGGACGAAAGCCGCGATAGGAAGATGGCGGAACATATTTTGAAGGGGCACAAATATGCATCGGATCTATCCACTGCGCCCGATAGCGCAATCGTGCCTCCTGTTCCTGTTGACTTGCTGCGAAAATATATCGCGTATGCAAGGAAGAATTATTCCCCCACCCTTTCGGAGGATGCATCTGAAAAAATAAAGGAATTCTACCTGAGGCTTCGCAAGCTTGGGGAAAAGCAAAACAATTATCCAGTTACCGCAAGGCAAATCGAGGGCCTCATTCGTCTTTCAGAGGCAAGCGCCAAGGCGAGGCTTAGCGGCGTAGTCGAACTTCAGGATGCGGATAGGGCAATCAACCTTACTGATTTCGTCCTCCAGACAGTATTCATGGATAGGGAAACTGGCCGCATAGATTCGGACATAATCAACATCGGGCAGGCAAAAAGCCGCACTGACAGGGCCAGGACCATCCTTTCAATAATCGAGGAAAAGGAGAAGGCAGTCGACATGGTGGCAATTGAGGATGTAGTCAAGGAAGCGGAAAAAGTGGGCATTGACGAGCCCTCGGCAAGGAGGATAATCGAGGACCTGCACAAGCAGACCGAGATTTACCGGCCAAAATCCGGTTTCGTAAGGACTTCCAAGAGCCGGCGGCAGTAGTCTTGTAGTTCGGCCCTTTGCATAAAAAATAATTCCGGATATTGCCCGAATGGCAAATCCATTTCTGCCCCAAAGAGCCTCCCCTTTTCATTAAGGCGGCCGCCAAGCTTTTCTTCGATCCACAAATGCCTTTTATATCCTGGTTGCGAAACCATTTCATGGAAGGAAAGCTATTCATGGCCCTTGGCATTTTCCTTGTTCTCCTGCTATCCGGGTGCGCGGCCAGGCGCGACTTGAAAGTCGCTGCATGCATCATAAAAAAGCAGCCCGACGAAAACAAATGCCTCGAGAAGCTCGCAATTGACACGAAGGATGCCTCCCCGTGCGACCGGCTGCGCGAGTTCAAAACCCCAAATGGCACAATCTCCTTCCCTACACGCGCTTCATGCTACGCGCAAGTCGCATTCTGGAGGGGCGAGCAGGCTGTTTGCGATGGTTTGCACGATGAGGATGAAAAATACGAATGCCGGCACCGTTTCGATTTATACCTCGAAACCGCCCGGATGACGGACGATATGAATGAAACATAGGATTCGCGCCAGCATCAGGAAGAGGAGGGAATCGCTCTCTCCAGCCGAGGCCATGGTGAAAAGTAAAAGAATATGTGCGCAGCTTACCGGATCGGAAGGCTTTGCCCGCGCGAATCGCATCCTTTTCTATCTCCCTATACGCAACGAGGTGCATACAGAGCCCGCAATAAGGCGCGCCTGGCTTTTAGGCAAGCATCTTGCCGCCCCCCGCATTGAAAGTGGCCGCCTCGTACCCAGAATCCTGCTTCCACGCAGCCTGAAGGTTGGCTATTTTGGGATCCTGGAACCGTCCGGCACCCCCATTCTACCCCGGAGCCAAATCGATATGGTAGTTGTTCCCGGTATCGCATTCGATTTGCACGGCGGGAGGGTGGGCTATGGAAAAGGTTATTATGATGCGTTCCTAAAAAAAGTGCCAAGGGCAGTGAAGGTTGCTATCGCCTATGATTTCCAGGTGGTTCCGCATTTCAGGAAGGAGCCGCACGATATTTTTGTGGATGTGATCATTACCGAAAAGCGGATCATCGATTGCAGGAAGCTTAGGGGCCCGGGTTGCTGTTGAATTGCGGATGCAGTGTTCCTTGGAACGGTGGGGAGCAAACTTCCAAATTGCATCCCCTTATATCCGTTGTACTCACTTGTGTTCATGCCCTTGGTTGAAAAGTGCTTATTATGCGAAAAATCCCGCGGACAATGGCAACGCAGCACCCGGACAATGCCCTCCCGCACCCCTTTTCTGGAAAGGCGTTCGTGACAACGCAAGAGGAGGTGGACGAGTGCTTCAACGCCTTTTCCGAGCTGAAATGCGAGGAGTTCATGTGGGACTGGGAGGGAAAGCACGTTGACGAGGGGGTCACGGACAAGCTCATAGAGGCACATTTCGAATATTTCAAGGAACACCAGCTTGGCAGGGACAAATTCCTCACGTTCCGCATCCCGAACATCTGGATGGAAAAGGGCTATAGGGTTGCAAGGGCGTTTGCCAACCTCATTGCCGCAAATGATTTCATGGAGGAAATGGGCCTGCATACGCCGCCGCTTTTCGAGCTGATATTGCCCATGACCGATTCGGCGCAGAAGCTCTTTTTCATCCGCTCCAAGTATTCTGAAATCGTCAAAGCATTCGAATTCGTGAAGGAGCCCGGGCCTTCGGATGTAAGCATAATCCCGCTCATCGAGGAGCCCTCGCTTATGCTCAATGCAAACGCGCTTCTGGAGGAATATGCGGCCCTTTGCAACAGGAGCGCCTTCAAGAAATTTCCTATAGATTACATCCGCCCCTTCATAGCAAGGAGCGATCCCGCGCTTACCTGCGGCCTTGTGCCAGCTGTTATTTCCGCCAAAGCCGCACTTTCCAAAATCCACGAATTTTCCGAAAAGACATCCATTCCGACTTTCCCAATTCTTGGCGTAGGCTCGCTTCCGTTCCGGGGGCATCTTTCCCCTGACGGGCTGGATGCATTCGAAAAGGAATACTCCGGCGTTAGGACGGTAACCGTGCAATCCGCCTTCCGCGCCGATTTTCCCGAAAAAAAGGTAAAGGAGGGGATCTCGCAGCTTAACTTTGGCCTCAAAGGGAAAGCCAAGGTTTATTCGGAAGATGAAATCCAAAACATATCAAAGCTCAACTCCATTTTCTCCCCCATCTACCAATCCACAATTGAGAACCTGGAAATCATCAATGAAATCGCCAAATACGTGCCTGCAAGGAGGGAAAGGAAACTCCATATAGGCTTGCTTGGCTATTCGAGGAAAGTTGGGAAGCTAAAGCTCCCCCGTGCCATCCCATTCACATGCGCATTCTATTCGCTTGGCATCCCCCCCGAATTCGTGGGGCTTGGGCGGGGGTTGAAGGAAGCTCAGAAGCACCACTTGCTGGATTTCCTCCTCGATACTTACCTGAATCTGAAATCCGATCTGGAATTTTCCGGCCGTTTCCTCAACAAGGAGAATTTGAACCACTTGGCTAAAAATTCCATGGAATGGGCGGGCGTAAAGGAGGATGTGGCTCTGGCAGAAGAACTGCTCGGGCTTGAGCTTGGGCCAAAGGCGCACGGGGACATGATCTACCGGAACATAACCTCCAACATCCGGCTGATGCTTGAGGAAGGCAAGGACCTTTCGAGCGAGCTTTTGAAGGCGGCGGAGATACGGCGGAGTTTGGGCTAAATACGGAATTTTTATGAGCAAGCCCGAGGAAATTGAAAAGTATTCGCGAATGCTGTCCGAGCAGGAACTATCGAA
>DATDZF010000068.1:0-8492 GCA_035288785.1 Candidatus Norongarragalinales archaeon | reverse complement strand
AAAAACATCCGGGTAAAGCTCGAGGTTATAGGGCGCATAGGAATACTGCTCTGTGTCAAGCCACTCCCTTTTGCCGCAATGTGGGCCTATTGTGAAGGTGAGCTTGGAGATAAGGACAGTTTCCAACGCAAGCTCTCCATTCTTTGGCACATTCCGCCATGAATAGAAATATTTCGCAACATACGGGTCATCGTCATCCTGCCCCTTATCCGGAGTGAATTTCAGCTCGTTTTTCTTCCCGCCGTAAATCTTGCCATTCAGGGATGGCGGCACAATTGGCCATTCGAAGGTAAAGCACCGATCCTTGTATATTGTCCTGTTGAACCATGCCGCCATGCTTGCCCTTGATTCCTTCCAGTCACTTCCTTCAACATTCGTCTGGTTCACAGTTTCCACATTGTATGGGTCGAAAAGGTTGCATGCCACCACATCGCCGCAGTAATCCTGGTTGTTTCCTATCGAATTGGGGTAATTTTCGGTTACAGATAAGGGAGTGAGCCTGAAGGTTTTATCCCCTGCAGGATCGTCAGTAATGTAGAGCTGCACGCCATTTTGCGTGTATGTTTGCAATTGGTAAACTCCCTGCCGGAACTTGCATGCAGCCTCAACTGAGCTGTCTCCATAACGATCCCCTTCCCATTTAATGTCGATGAGATTTTCATGGCTAAGGCTGAAATCGGGCGCCTTGCCAAAGTAGTTGAACACCACATTCGCGCTGAGCGGCAGTACTGCGGAAAATATGAACGGGTTTTGCAGTGGATCAGTGAAATACTTATAAGGGATCATTGCATCAAGCGCTTCGTCCCTTGTGGGCAAAACAACTTCGAAAAGTTTGGAGGTATTTGCCCAGACGAACTCGAATCCCGTTATTGTCAGGGAATCCTTTACCCCATCGGGGGAACATTCGGCGCACTTATCGGCTGTGCCGCAATAATCGCCACCTTTTTGGGGGGATTTTGGGGAGCAGCGGTAAACGCATTCTGCAGGATCTTCAGAGGCAGGGCATTCCTTCAAATTCCCGAAAGGATCAGTATAATTATTTCCCTCATAGATTCTTGCGCAGTACAGCGATTGGCCTTCCGCTCCCTTGCCTGCCCAGGCGGCCTCGCATTCTGCGGAAGCATCCGGCAAGCACCTTGAATCGCAATTATCGACGTATTCATTGTCCGGCGCAGGTGCACCGAATTGCTGTGCAAAAAGGTCATTGCAGAATAGGCACGCTTCCGTATCCGGGCGGGTGATGTTGCGCGCGCTGACCCACGAATCAACAGAGCCCCTGCATATCGCAGGGTTCGTGGTTTCAGCCTCAGTTGGCTGCTGCTTCGTGCAGTAGATGCGGTTCTCGAAGCTGCGCTTGAATGCGGTCTTCCGCGCAACCTCCTTTGCGGTTTCGCGGAATTTTTCTATTATTGCTTTTGCATACTCGGCATCAACGGAGTTCGAATAGTTGACGGCGCAGCTATAGGTGCAGGTGTCGTTCTGCTCGGAATAGACGGAATCGCACAGCGTAGTGCACACCTGTTTATCATTATTGCAACCCGCTAGGCACTCCCCATCGTCATAACCGCACCCCCTAACGCAGGAACGCGCTTCCGAATCGCATTTGTCATTGCAGGAAATGGCCGCCATTCCTGCTACAGAACTGCACTCTTCTATGCACGCTAGCTCAACATCCTTCAATTCATTCAGTTTCGGGGCAATCATCTGCAGCGTCCTTGACACCAATTTCGAGGCAAGGCTGCTCTGGAGTGGCTCCTTGGAGGAAAGCTCAAACGAAGTCCTTGGCATATTCCGGTTGAACTCCCTATTATCCGGATCGGAATATATTTTCAGCCGGCTTGCCTTGTCGGTGTTCCAGGATATAAGGTCGGCTATTGAGCTTTTTTCCAGGAGCTGGGTGCTTGACTTGAGCTTTTTATAGCTCCCATCCGCGAGGGCATAATCCGAGGCCCAGTAAGTGTCCCGCATATTGAACTTATTTACTTCGAAGGGGATGCGTACCCGGTTGTTCAAAGCATATACGAGCCGCAGCGGCGAGTAGCCCTCGCCATCATAGCCGTAATAAGATTTGGGAACATTCATGGACGGGAGTGCGCTTGTCTTGTAATTGACCACGGAAATGTCGGTTGCGGGGATGTCCACGAGGGTGTAATTCGTTATTACGATGCTTATTTTCTTGGATTCGCCAACGGTTGCGGCCTCGTCAAGGAAGCAGCGCACGGTCATTGTTACGTTTGCGGCAGGGACAAAGTTCCCAACTGGTGCAAGCGGGCATTCCACGCTCTTCGAGGGCCAATAACGCAGCGCCTTATCTCCTGGCGCGGACCCGGTGTCGAAGCATTTGTCATATAATGAGGCATTTGTTGCAGTTCCGTAATGAATGTCGTAGAGGTTCCCGCAGTTGCCCTCCATTCCGCGGTCATCCAGGGGAATTGCATCTGCGGGGAAAATGGAATCAACCTGGAATACTATTTTTTCACATGAGCTCTCAACAACTGGCCGGATTGTGCCGGGGTAAACGACGCTTTTCAGCTCGAGCTTGTCGCAGGTGAACAGGTTCGGCAGGTGGATGGGCGGGGTTATTGGCACATTGGATATGACCGAAACATACGGCCGGGCAGTCAGCTCCTTTCCGTCGTGTTTGAATCTGTAGGAAATGATGACGCGCGCATTGCGGGAACGCGGGGCAAGAATTACACTGCCAGAAAGCCATGATTCATCGGGAATAGGGATGTTTATTTCGGATATGCTCGGAGAAAGTTGAACGAGGCTTCCTTCAGAGGATAGAAGGGAAACGGGTTCTAGGGAAACTAAGTCGGAGATCCAAATTGTAAGTTCGACGGGAAATTCACCGCCATAGTCAATTTCATAAGAGGCAATAAGGTTCCCCGTAGGGCAATCTGTTCCGCAGCCTTGGATGGAATGCACCCTAAAGCCGCTTGTCCCCCTCTCCGAATCGCAACTTGCGCCCTCCAGGTTGCATTGCACCTGGGAAAACCCAAATGAAAGGCGGGATTCGGAATCTGAAACCTCATCTCCGGCAATGCATGTTTCAGAGTCGGGGGAGCAGATGGAATTTGCAGTTACGCATTGTGGGTCTGATGCGCAGCATGCCTCGCTCATTTCCCCGCACTTTGTGCATAGGTTTTCAGTAGAGCATGAGAAGCCTTCAGTGCAAGTGCCCCCTGCGCAGCATGGCTGGGATTCACCTCCGCAGGTTGCCTCACTCGAGTTGGTGCATTTTCCTTGCAAGCAGGCAAAACCCGGACTGCAAACATCATTTTCGCAACATTGCTGGGAATCACCCCCGCACTGCTGGCAAGAGCCATACTGGCTGCCGGGAGGGACGATGCAAGTGCCGCTTTTGCATTTGAATGCCGGGTCGGTCATGCTGCAAATATTGCATGCGGATGGATTGGATGAGCATGCCTTGCAGAAAGGTGCAATGGGATTTGTCGAATCGCAATATTGGTTTGCTGCGCATGTGGGGCACCGCACAGGCGATGCGCATTCGGATGCCGGAACGCATTCACCTGCCTTGGATGGATCGTTGCAGCATATGGTTGCGCCGGTGCACTTTTCCTTGGAGGGCCCGCAAAGCTGCGCAATATTGCAAAACGAGCCCAAGCATTGCAGGTCATTTTTACAGGCGGTTTCAGGGGCACTTGCAGAAGAGGGACAGCATTGCTGCGTGAGGCCGCCGCAGGCAATACAAACATCATCCAATCCGCATTTCAGGCCGGAGGAGCATTTATCCCCATCGGGGCAGCATTTGAGCCCGGCCTTGCCGCAAAGCCCCTTTTCCTTGTCCATGCAAACCCCTGCCTCATCCGGGCCTCCAGAGGAATCGCAATACTCAGTTTCGGGGTTGCATACTGGGTCGCATCCACGGCTCTTTGGCGAAGGGCACTCTTCCCCTTCTATGCACCGCTTGCCCGCATCGGTTGCACAGCAAATTGATGTGCTGGTGCAGAAATAGGATTTTGAACCGCATGCGGTCGGATTCGCGCATGTGCTCGCATTTGTTTCGTAGTCCAATTGGCACTGGTAAAGGCCGTTGCAGGTGCCTCCTTCCACTATTGGCCGATCAATGCAGCATGCCTCACCTAAATTCCCGCATCCTTCAAGCTTGAACGAGACATTTTTCACCGCTGCCTCGCACCATTCCTTGCCGGAGCTCTCCGGGCTAGTGCCCAATTCTGGATCGACCGGATCGCGGAAATAATCATCGCCCGGGGTTATTACGTAGGAGCGGTAATTCAGCAGCATTTCCTGCGATGCGATGGACGAATCGATCTTGAAGAGGTAAGCAACGCTCGTGCTCCCTTTGAAGGAATACTCCGCATTCATCCAGCTCAGGGGCTCAGGCCTGCTGCCAGCTGAGGAATCGTATGTTTCAGCGCACGCATTCGTAGGCTTGATGGACCTTGACCCTATGACCCGGTCTGGCGATACGCCCTCCCAGGAATAATTTGTGATGTGGGCAACTTCCCCGCCAGTTTCGTCCTCAAGCTTTATGAAAATGCCATTCCCCTTTGAGATGTTGCGCGCATAAACATCAAATATGGCAATGTAATATGCACCGGAGCTTAGGACCTCGGATTCATTATAGTTCAAGTCCACCACGCGGTCCAATGCAATCTTGGCCATGGAGCCCTGGCCGGGCTTCATTAGCTTTACCTTTACCTGCTTTAGTGCATTTGGGATGGGCTTGACAACTTGGCTCGCCGGCTCATATTCGGGCGAGGATACATCCACTTTAAGGTCCTTTCCTGCGCGGACTTCCATTCTGCAAACTCCATCAACGGCAACGCAACCTTCAGAATAGGTGGCGTTTTTATCGCCGGAAATTGTGGCATTTGCTGAAAATTCAAGTATGGAAGAGTTGCCGTTCCATTCGGTTGCGGTTATTTCCAGGGTTCCCCTTGAGGACGGAAGCACGATTATGACATTGCTAGTGGCATAAGTATCAACAATGGCAACCCCAAGCTGCGGCGGTTTTGATGCAACCACCTTGAATGCCCCCTTGGGGAAATATTTCACGGCAACTTTCCCTGAAACATCCGTCTTCAGGTCGAATGGCGCCACCTGGTCGCCAAGCTCGTCAAAAAACGCAATTGAAACCCCGCTGACCTTCTTGTTTTCATCATCAACAACCACCACGTTGAGGGGGGCGGAATTATTTGCGCTCCCTTTTACGAGGGTAATGTTGCCTGATTGCGAGCCAATGAAAACCGGGAGCTTTCCGGGCAGGTATCCTTCTTTCCATGCAGTCGCATAATGCAGCCTTTCTGGGTTCAAGGAAAGCCTGATTTCCGTGCCGGTTGCCTTTTTCAGCAAGGTATAATTTGCCTCCTCGGAAAATTCCCATACGCGGATTTCCGCGGAAAGCGGCAGCCCCTTCTCATCAAAAACGGATATCACTGAGCCATTAATAGCAGGCTGCTGGGATGGATCGACCCTTTTCCTAACCATCCGGATCGGAAGGACGGTCCTTGGGACCAGCGTCTTCAACTTTATCGTATCCTCATAGCCTGCTGCCTTTGCAAGCACCTTGATTTTTGCGCCAATCCTTATGGCGGTTGTCCTGAACAGCCCCTGGCTTGACCTCCCTTCTTTCAGGACGGATTGCGTTTCCTGGTCAAAAATCGTAAGCTCCGCATCCACTGCAGACTCGTCGGCATCATCCTTCACCTGGATTTCAAGCTGCGCGTGCTCCGAGTCGGGGGATGGCTCTGGTGTCGCTTCTATCTTCCTTAGCACAACCCGCTTGATTGGCATCCCTTTTTCCGCAGAAAAATTCATGCTCCTTGGCTCATAGCCGGATAGCGAGGCCGTCAGGAAAACAGTGGCCTTATCAGCTGCAGTGATTGTGGCCTTTCCTGAAGGGTCGCTAACGGCACTGCCCGAAACCTCCCTTCCTTGGCCGTCTGCAAATGAGTATTCCAAGAGGGCGTTTTCAAGCGCCGCGCCCTGAAAATCAACGACTTGGAGGGGCACTGCAATGCCTCCCTGCCCGTTCATTATGATCTTAATTGAATCCACGCTCCCAAGCATAACTGCCCGTGGGGGCGCGGAGTACCCCTCCTTTTCGGCGCTAACAGACGCTTCCTTATTTTTTGGAAGGTTGCCGAAAACTGCAAAACCCTCCTTGGTTCGGGTTTCCCTGACGAGGCTGCCTGAGGTCAGGGTTATTTTCGCGTCATCGATCGCCTCACCGATGTCTGATTCGACGTAGATTTTAAGCGAAACCGCGGTATTCGAGAACAGGAGGAATGCAATGCCTCCGAATACGAGCAGTAACAGGCAAATGAGCACTGGAAGGGATTGGATGCCCCTATCCTCGAGGGGGGTTATAAAATAATCATAAACGGGTATTCCCGCATCACGCAGCTTGTCGCAAACAGAGTAGTACCCCTCTTCGAGTTGTTGATAAAATTCCGTGAGGGATTCAATAAGCCCCATTGCAGCACCTAAGAAAATAAACGTGAAGCCCCTTTTTAACGATATTCAACGGTTTGGGGCCCAAAGCAGGAAAAAAACCCAACCAAGTGCAATTATTTTTTAATTCCGAAGGATGCGCCAAATCAAATCAAACCGTTTAATAACATTCACGCCGAACTAGGTATGATTTTCATGAAGGCGGAGTTCGCAAATGCAATGGAAGGGGTAGAGAACACTGCCCAGGTAATAATCCCCAAGGATCCCCTCGAGCAGGTGATTGGGCAGGACGAGGCGGTCAGGATATCCAAGCTCGCTGCCAGGCAAAGAAGGCACCTGCTCCTTGTTGGGCCCCCGGGGATTGGCAAATCCCTCATTGCGCAAAGCATCGCTTACCACATCCCAAAGCCAAAGGAAGAGATTTCAGTTTTGCACAACCCCGAAAATCCCGAGCGGCCGATCGTGGAAATAAAGACAGCGGCGGATTTGCAAAAGGAGAAATCGCTTGAAAAGGAGCTGGAAGGAAAGATTGTGGAGCCCCGCGATGTGCCCTCCTTTGTTGCGGAAAAGCTCGGGTTCCGGTGCAGGAAGTGCAATAGGCTAAGCAAGGCAAGCGAGCCAAGCTGCCCCAATTGCGGGACCGAGAAGTTCCGGAAGGAGTACTCGCCCTTTGGCGATTTGCTCTCGGACTATTTCGCCTCCCAGCGCGCGGAGCGCGTCCACACAACGCGCATGAACGATTCCGGAAGGGAGGAGATCATAGTTTACGAGCGCATGGATGACCGTATAAAATTGCTCGACCAAAAAATGCTGGAAAAGATCGACATGATCAAGCAGCAAAAGCCCCGAAAAATCCTCCTACCAATAAATCGTAAAAATTTCGTCATCGGTACTGGCGCATCAGAGACAGAATTCCTCGGAGATGTTAGGCACGAGCCCTATGGAGGAAGGTCGCCAACCCCAAGCGGGGGATCCATCGGGTCGCATCCATATGAGAGGGTGATGGCGGGGGCTATCCATGAGTCTCACGAGGGGGTGCTGTTCATCGACGAGCTTTCCGCTTTGAGCTATTTGCAGCGCTTCCTATTCACCGCCATCCAGGATAAGAAATACCCGATCGTTGGAAGGAACCCCCAAAGCTCCGGGGCATCCGTTAGGGTTGACGATGTGCCATGCGACTTCATCCTTATTGCGGCGAGTAATATCAACGATTTGCATTTTGTCCTTCCGCCCCTAAGGTCCCGCATCATCGGGAACGGGTACGAGGTGCTGCTCGATACTTATATGCCCGATTCCCCTGAAAATCGTGCGAAGATGCTCCAGTTCATCGCGCAGGAAATAAGGAAGGATGGCAAAATCCCGCATGCGACGATGGAAGCAGTCAATATGATAATTGAGGAATCCCGCAAGAGGGCCAAATTGAACGATGATACATCCAATGCCCTTACCCTTCGCCTTCGCGATTTGAGCGGGGCAATCCGCCTCGCAGGGGATATTGCCATCCACGAGAAGGCTGAACTCATCGTGCCCGAGTTCGTGAAGGAGGCAATCAAGCGCAACCGCAACATTGAAGAGCAGCTGAAGGAGAAGTACGGCAGCGTATGGAGGGCAAGCGCCTCGGAGATGCAGAAGGCGGAAAAGCGGGACTCAAAGGAGATAACTTAGCCGGGGAGCGGGACACCGAGGAAATATACTAATTCGTTTGGAAAGTGCCAATGCAGCAATATGCGCACGCCTAACCCCATTCAACCAAGGGCAGGCGATGGGCATCTTGTCGGAAATCGCCACCAGCATAGCTACTTGGGGGCTGCAGCATGCATCAGCTTCTTCTTGTAATCATCCAATTTCTTCTTGAGGTTTGTATCGTTCATCGAAAATATTTTAACTGCGAAAATGGCGGCGTTTTCCGGCTCAAGCACCGTTGCCGGGACGATACCCGATGGCATCCTAAGTGAGGAGAGCAAATCCATCCCCCCGTATTTTTCCGAATGAGGGGGGTTGTTGATTACGGGATTTGGGGAATTTCCATCCAGCACCCCGCCAAGCGCGTT
>DATDZF010000067.1:0-2871 GCA_035288785.1 Candidatus Norongarragalinales archaeon | reverse complement strand
ATACTGGCCCGCGCGCGTTTTCACCGCATAAAGGTTGCTCTCCTCGATGTAGCGCTCGATTTCCGTTTCGGATGGCCGGTAGTTCCCAACATGAAGAAGCTGCCTTGCGTAGTCCGCAAGAAGGACGGTGAATGCCTGCCCCGTTCCCCCCGCGCCCCGGATTGGCCCCGCGAAATATACCGCCACATAATCGGTCCCGTCCGCATTCTGCTTGATGCGCACCTGCGATATCCCCTCAATAGGGGCGCTTACCACGCCTTCGGTGAAAATTGCAAGCCCCGTGCGCACCGCCTGCTCGATCAATTTCTCCTTCCTTTCATGCTCGCTCTCATAGCTTGGGTGGAACGCCTTTTCTTCGCAAATCTGCCTAGCAATCTCAAACACCAGTTCCTCCCGCGACCTTCCCTCCGCAAGGGGCTCCATAAGTTCCGCAATCCCCTTCGGGCCAACAAGCCCCTCGACCCTGCTATAGATGTCCTTTGCGGGCTTGGTTTCGATCTCATCTTGCGGGTCCAGGTGGAGCTCGCGCGCCTCAGAGGCAATTTGCCATTGCTCCTTGAATTTCCCCTCCAGTACGGAGAAATATTCCTGCATTTCGGCGCTTGCGATTGGCATATTTTCATTCACTGAAAGTTATTTTCCTTTAATGAAACAATGCATGTTACATATTGCGCCATGCCCTCATTTCACTTTACCCTTCCCATAAACTCAACAATTTTTCCCATGCAGCTTTTCCATCCCCGAAATTCAAATGGACGTTTTTTTCCCAGAATGCTTATCCTTCCCTGAAATTCAGGTGGTTGAGTTTCCCCGTCTTGAGGTTGTAATATGGGAAGATGCACGGGGTCGGCATGTGCCCAAGCCTTACCTGGTAATCCGTCCTATCCTGCCAGGTGCCGGAATTCACGATCATGGTTCCGTTGTAATTTTCGATGTGGCCGTTCTTGTGCACATGCCCGAAATGGAACATGTCGGGCGTTTCCTCGATTACCATGTAATCCTTCGGTTCGGGCACCAGCGGATCCTCCCCATAGAGCGGCGAGAGGTGCTTTCGCTGCAAGAGCCCTACCGCGACCTTTTCCGGGTGCTCGTAGCCATCCTTGTACATCTGCGTGTGCGAAATGATCCCATCTAGCGAGGTTCCGTGGTACATCAGCAGCTCGATGCCGTGCAAAAGGTGCGCAGAAGGGTTGCCGACAAAATGGATGTTGCTAAAGCCCTTCAAGCTCTCCCAGAATTCCTGCGGAAGGGCGGGCTGCGGCTCGGCAGTCCTTACCGCATCATGGTTGCCCGGCGCGATAATTATCTCGATGTGCTCGGGGATGTTCTTCACGAATTCGCAAAATATCTCGTATTGGGTGTGGATTCCCTTTGTGATCAGCTGCTTTTCCTGGCCCGGGTAAACGCCGATCCCATCCACATTGTCCCCCGCGAAGCTCAGGTACTTGATCTTGCCCGCAACTTCCCTTTGCTCGGGGGTACCCTTGCCGTTGAGGAACTCCAGGAATTTCTGGAAATTCTCCTGCAGGAAGAACTTCGATCCCACGTGCAGGTCCGACACGAACCCCACGAATACCTCCTCATCCGCAAGCTTTTTCGTGCGCTCCTGCAAAAGCCTCCCCGGCCTTAGGAAATTTTTTGCGATCAGGAGCGAGGAATCCGAATGGAACACATCAAAGGCAATAACCTCGTCATTGAGGATCTGCATCGCCTCGTAGAATATTTTCGATTCCTTAGGGACAAGGACGCTTGCGGTGCTGTCATCATCCTCGATGTCGATCATGAGGTGGCCGTTCTTGGTCACGCGCTTTTCGTAAACCATTGCGATGATGCGCGCCTCCTTCCCCTTGAGGTGGTTCTTCACGTCCCTGATCGAATAAATGCCGCTGCCATTGGTCGCCATCCCGCGCAGGCTTTTGCGGTGCTTGTCAAAGCGGTCATTGAAATACCTCACGAAATCCTCGACATTCCCCGTGCACCTGGAATTGTTGGTGACATCGTTCCTAATTGAGAGGGATAGCCTTGCCTCCACCCCCTTTGCGGGTGGATTGTAAGCGGTTTGCTGCGCAACTTCCACCTGTATTACTTTTTTCCCAACTCCCAGGCTTTCAATAATATCATGCACCTGCTCGTGGTCCACAACTACCAAGCTGCGCTTCGCGAGCTCATCCACCACCTTTTGCGGGTCATCCGCCTCAGCAAGTTCGGTTAGCGCCTCCGGTGATGCCATAAGCTCCTTCTCCTTGAGCATTTGCAAAAGCAGCGCCTTTTCAAAGGGCATTTCGACCACTATGGTGTGTGATTGTAAGTCCCAAACTCCCCCCCAAAAAATATTTTTTTTCCTGAATCTAGATAAGCTGCAATAGTTTATTAAACGCTCGCCGGCAGATTAAAACTCATGCTGATTTTGGGCTTTGAGTCCACGACACCCCATGGGGGCTAAGCCCCCACCACGTGTTACGTAGAGCTGCGCTCTACTAACATCCAAAACAGGTTTGGATGTCGCCGCCTCCCCCTTATTTGGTTCGGCGAATTAAATGTAACCAGGTGTTGGGCAGAAAGCCGGTTTGTTAATATTGTTGTTTTGGATAATATTGGGGAATATTTATGCTGATCCTTGGTTTCGAATCAACAGCGCACACATTCGGGGCGGCAGTAGTTGAAAGCAGCCATGCCTCCTGGAAAAAATCAAATTCCCCGAAAACCCATTTGCATCCCCGCGCAGGCAAATCCGCCAATCCTGCCGCTCTTCCCATCTCCCTCAATCCGAATAATACTAAAATCATCTCCGAAACCGACAGCAAGTGCCCCTCCTTGAAGGAGGGTTTCATCCCAAGGAAGCTTGCGGATTTCCATTCGAAGAATTTTGAT
>DATDZF010000066.1:0-9731 GCA_035288785.1 Candidatus Norongarragalinales archaeon | reverse complement strand
AAGGTACCTGCTTTCGGTCACTGTTTTTGCGCCCGCCAGATGGCTTTCTTCCAAATAATAGTAGGCCTTTCCCTTGACGATGCGTTTTGCAATTCTGGACACGTTAGTTATCAGAAAAACAAACTATATAATCATTTCTATGATAACTGCCGGTTATCACAGATGTTACGGGACAATGCCGAATTATGATAACTTTAGGGTCCACAACGGTTTTAGGGGGCACAATGTCCGCTAGCTATGAAGTGCCCTGCCTGACCGTTGAGGCACACGTCAATTCCGAGGAAATAAGGGGTCAAAAGCTCACTACTTTTTCGCTCTCTTGAACAAGCTCGTATAAGTCCTTTAGGCTCGAAATGGGGCAAATGTTGCTCCCGCCCTTTCCTCTTATTTTCAGGCAGGTGCCGCAGGCCATGATCTTGCCACCCGCTTGAATCAGCTTTTTAGCCTCGCCAACAACGTCGAACTTTTCGCTTGAGGAAGTTTCATATTCGACAGCTTTTCCAACGAGAAAAACCCGGACCTCATCATTTTTCGCCCTTGAAAAATTCGCCAGTCTTAATGCGTTCCATGCCGTTTCCGCTTCGTCCGTGCTAATGACGATTCCGAGCTTCATTTTTTCACCTTCCCACTTTCCTTCGCCTTGTTCCAAACGCTTAGATAAACCAGCACAATCAGCCCTACTAGCAGAATGGCAACAAGGAGTTCGAAAATATTCCATCCGAAAATGCCGCCATTGCCGTAATTTCCCATCATCCCATTTCCGTAACCGGTTCCTGCGGTTCCATACCCCATCATGCCCCGCATCATGTTGCCGCGTACTCCGCCGCCCATCATCCCGTAATTCGAGCTGTCGCCGCAATATATTGACTTTGCCAAATTTATGTGGAACTGCCCTTCATCTTCCGACCCTTCCTCCAAGCCCATCATCCTGTGCATGAATTCGTGCGCTTCTCCGGGATGCATCCTTTCCATGACGTATTCGCCGATGAGTTCTAGCTGTCCGCTCGATAAGCTAATACAGTTCTGATTGGAAGTGATCAGGTTTTCGGCCTCGGTTATTTCTGCAGGGGTAATTGCAAAGGCAAATCCGGTAATTGTCAACAATAATAAAACCAAAGCCGCAAATCTCATGCGCTCACCCAATTTTTATCGTTTTTCAATCTCTCGTTCAATATTTCCCTTATGATGTCGAATGCCTTCGTGATCTTTCGGGTGGACAGCCGGTAATAGACATTTTTTCCCCTTCTCTCCGATACAACGATTCCCTTACCCCTCATTACAGAAAGGTGCTGGGAAATGTTCACTTGACTATACTGCGTCTTTTTCACGAGTTCCGTAACGGTAGATTCACGATCCCGCAAAAGGTCGAGAATTTCAAGCCTTATCGGGTTGGCAAAGGTCTTGCACATTTCCGCGTGGAGCTGATAGATTCGATTCATAAACATATTAGAATATTCTAATATATAAGTGTTGGTGTGCCGTTTCAGTAGTTCCAAAATCCGAGAAAATTGGCGCCTATAGGCACAAAAGTGCCCAATTCTGCACCAACCTATATATCCAGGTTCGAGCACCAGCAGCAGGCTTTCGGTTGCAGGAGAGAGCGCTTACAGTAGTCCTTGTAAGAATTGCATCAGTCCGTCCGTCATTCCTCATTGCGTGAGCTCAGGAACAGATTTTCTCATCATCTGACTAGATTAATTCGCAAAAGTAATTAAAGGGGGAGGCGGCGACATCCAAACCTGTTTTGGATGTTAGTAGAGCGCAGCTCTACGTAACACGTGGTGGGGGAATATTCCCCAATTGGGTGTCGAATCAGATTTTCTCATCATCTGGAAATGTTAGCCTGGAATATCTATTAAATTGGTTGGAAGGAACGGCAATCTTTGATTTGGCCCTAATTGCCGTTGTTTTTCTTGCCCATACTGCCATTATGCGATCGATAAAAACCCTTAAATAGCGGGCTCGACTTGGTTGTTCCGAGGTGTTTCATAAATGGCAGACATTGCAGGAAGTTTCAGTTCCCCGGAGGCGTTCATGCAGGGAGTGACAGCCGTCGTTTGGAATTTCGTGGGGGCGATGGTTGCATTCATCCCGAACCTGATCATGGCGGCGATAATCTTCGTGATCGGCTACCTCATTGCTGTCGTTCTCTCGAACGTGCTAAAGAAGGCCCTAATCGCAGTAAAGTTTGAGAAGGTGATGGAGGAGCACAAGATGGATGGCGCTCTCTGGGGCGTGAAAATCTCGCCCTTCTTCGTCAAGATAACAAAGTACTACTTGATACTCATCTTCCTCCAGGCGGCGGTCTCCAAGCTGGAACTTGGGACTTTAACCGAGTTCACGAATCTCGTGCTGCTATATGCCCCCGCCTACATCGGCGCTGCGGTACTTATAGTGATCTCGGCCCTGGTAGGCGAGCTTGTCAAGGAAAAAATCAAGGAGATCGATTCCAAATCACGCTGGGTTGCGTTTGTTGGAAGGGCGATGAAGTTCGTGGTGGTGTTTTTCGGGCTCGTGATGGGCCTATCCGCAGTTGGGTTCAGAACTGCCTTGCTTGAGAACGCATTCATTACCGTGTTGCAGGCGCTCGCGTACGGCGTTGCACTCGCTATCGGGATCGCATTTGGCCTTGGCGGCCAAGAGGAGGCAAAGGCGGTCATTTCGGATTTGAAGAAGAAGGTGAACAAATAGGTTCACTTCCTTTTCCTTTTTTCCCTTCCTTTTTTTCTTTTCTCGAAGTGCCTCCTTTCAGCAATGTTTATATATTTTTGCAGGTTATACCTTTCTACCTTCGAGTGCAATAAGCCTACCGTTTCCTGTTTTGTTATTCCATTCGCCGGCATGCTATCCGGAGCAAACCCATTTGTGCGCATTCTTCGATTTTACCATGAAAAAGGCGATGTTATGTCTGATGAGGAAAAGAAGATTCTAAAGGGCACGACGACTGTTGGGGTAACCTTCAATGGCGGTGTCATCATAGCTGCTGACAAGCGCGCGACTTACGGCACATTCATCGCTTCCAAGGAAGTGGAAAAGATCCATATGATCGATGACAAGATGGCCATGAGCATTGCTGGTGGAGTTGGGGATGCGCAGGCCCTTGTCAGGTTCATCAAGGCGGAAGTTGAGCTTTACAAATATTCCAACGGCGAGAACATGACCGTGCAGGGCGCTGCAACATTGCTTGCAAACATATTGCAGGGCAATAAGTACTTCCCCTACCTGGTCCAGTTGATCGTAGGCGGGATCGATGAGAAGCCGAGGATCTTCGATTTGGACCCCTTCGGTGGGATGATGGAGGAAAAATACGTCTCCACCGGCTCTGGAAGCGTGGTTGCGTACGGAATCCTGGACGAGTTTTACAAGGACGGCCTTACGGAAAATGAGGCAATCAAGGTGGCCGCCAAGGCTGTTGCTGCTGCAATGAAAAGGGACAATGCCACTGGCGAGGGCATAGACCTGATATCGATTACTGGCGATAAGGTAAAGCGCCTCACGAAGGACCAAGTGCAAACATTCCTGAATGGTTGAAATGCAACAAATCTCATTTGGGGTTCCGTTTTTTCAGGGAGCACATCGCTAGGCAAAGGACGGGTTTTTACGTTGTCTGGACATCCGCTGTTATAGGGGTATAGGGAATATGGCTACGAATAATCATCTAAAAGAGCTGCAGGACAAGGTCGAGGAAGTGCTCCCCAAGGAGTGCGACCTCACCCGGATAGAAATTGAGGGCCCGCAGGTGGTGCTATACCTCAAGAACATGCGCGCCTTCACAAGCGATGAGAACCTCATCACCCGCATCGCATCCCATATCCGGAAAAAGGTTCTTCTTAGGAGCGATTCATCTGTGCTGATGCCGCCAGAGAAGGCAATGGAGGTACTCAAGCAGCTTATCCCCAAGGATGCCGGAGTTACTGAGATAAAATTCGATGCCACATTCAATGAAGTCGTAATTGAAGCGATGAAGCCCGGCGTTGTGATCGGGAAAAACGGGATGGTGCTCAAGAGCATAATCCTCGAGACCGCCTGGAGCCCCAAAGTACTGCGTGCCCCAACTTCCCCCTCAGAGGTCGAAAAGGCCATCCGCGCCTCAATGCTCAACACCTCCGAGGAGCGCAAGAAATTCCTCAATACCCTTGGGAAAAAGATGCTCCAGGATGAGGCGAACCCCGAATGGGTGAAAATCACCGCCCTTGGGGGCTTCAAGGAAGTAGGAAGGAGCTGCATCCTCCTGCAGACAAACAACAGCAACATCCTCATGGATGTGGGCCTTAACGTTGATACTTCCGACAACAGCAAGAACTACCCGTACCTTAACGCGATGGGCCTCCAGCTCGATCAGATTGATGCGGTCATAATTACCCATGCCCATCTTGACCACCAGGGATTCCTGCCCTACCTTTACGCATACGGCTATGACGGCCCCACCTATTGCACGCCCCCTACCCGCGATTTGATGGTGCTGCTCCAGCAGGACTGCATTAACGTGATGGCGCAGGACGGCAAAACCCCGCCCTATTCCGAAAAGGACATCAAGAAAACACTTAACCATGTGATCGTCAGGAAATTCGGGGAGGTCACGGACATAACGCCCAAAATCAGGTTCACCTTCCACAATGCCGGACACATCCTTGGAAGTGCGATGATCCATCTGCATATCGGGGATGGCCTCCACAACGTAGTCTACACCGGCGATTTGAAGTTCGGGCGCACAAACCTATTCGACCAGGCGGACATAAGGTTCCCCCGCGTGGATTCGATACTGATGGAATCCACCTACGGCGGCGCATCGGACGTGAAGCCCCGGCTTGAGGAGAGCGAGCAAAAGCTCGTGAACGTGATCCGGGAGACCATTGCGAACAGGGGCAAGGTTTTGATCCCCGTGCTGGCAGTTGGAAGGGCGCAGGAAATAATGCTCATAATGGAAAAATACATGCGCAATGACGATGTGCCAATTTACATCGATGGGATGGTGCGCGAGGCTTCCGCGATCCACACGGTGTATCCCGAATACCTGCGCCGGGATGTCCAAAGGCGCATCCTCCAAAACGACTCTCCCTTTGACAAGCCAATTTTCAGAAGCGCAATTGGGATGGACCGCAAGAGCATCGTGGAGGACAATGATCCTGCGATAATCGTTGCCACTTCGGGAATGCTTTCGGGCGGCCCTTCGGTCGAATTCCTGAAATTGATGGCCGGAGATCCCAAGAACGCGCTCATGTTTGTCGGGTACCAGGCGCCCATGAGCCTTGGAAGGAAATTGCTGAATGGGGAAAAGGAGGTGCCGATCCTCAACAACAACAAGTTGGATTCGCTCAAGGTGAACCTCAAGGTCGCGAACGTTGATGGCTTTTCGGGCCACTCCGACCGCACTCAGCTGATCAACTTCGCGCGCGCAATCAAGCCCCGCCCCTCCAAGTTCTTCATGCTCCACGGCGAGGAAAGCAAGTGCGAGGACCTTGCGCGGACTATTGGGAAGATGCTCCACGTGGAAAGCCGGGCGCCGCAGGTTCTGGATTCGATGCGGTTGAAGTGATGTGCGTCATTTTGCTCTGACCATGCCCTAACCAAGCGCTACCGTTCGGTCTATTTTTTTCCCAAAAATAGATGCGATGATAGCATCCTCCTTTCAGCATTTTCAGGTTTTGCGAGGGGATTTTCGTCAATCATCAATTAAAAACCATTTTTTCCCTCGTATTTAGCTCGTAAAAAGCGATACCTTTATTAACCCCCCCTCCCTCCTAATTTTACTATTTTTAGAGGGGAAACGGGGTGACAAGCATGGCAAGAAAAGCGTTCGGAGGAATGAAGATTTCCTTCAAGGGACAGGACAGCAGCCTCGAGGATGTGTTCGGCGGCGCACCTATCTCGCCTTCTGAGATGACCAAGAAGATCTGGGCATTCGTCAAGAGGAAAGGCTTGATGAAGATGTAAGTGCTTTGAATGCGCTTCATTGTCTTTTTCCTTTTTTTATTTTTTTTAATCCACCGATTCTGAAAATTTTATGGGCCTTAGCCCCTATTCCCTTCGCAATCAACTCCGTTTTTAACAATTGTTTCCGCATTTTCCGGTTGGTTACTTTTAAAAAGCTCAAGAGAGCTACTAATAGCCATGATGCAATATGGCAGACCTTGACCTAGCCCACGGGCCGTGGAAGCGGATAGTTTCGGCGACGTGGGGAAGCTATCCGGTCCAAATTTACCAGAATCCCGAAAAGGTGCTGCTCATTGCGCTGTTCGAAAAGAAGGACGATGAGATTACGGGGGTGCTCGTCCTTGAAAGGCGCGCGCTCATCGCGGAGGGGGACATCTCAAATTTCCTGCTCCAGCAAAAGCGCGAAATGACCCTAGTCGAGAAAATTACCCGTGAAAGCCGCTTCAAGTACCTCATCTTGGATTCGACGCCCGCGTTCATCCCATATTCGGAAGCGGAGCTTTCCAATGAGGTTGCCAAGCAATATGAGGAGCTGGATGCACTGCTTAAAATAACGAAGAGGGGGCTTGAGAGCACCACCGAAGTGAAGGCGCGCGAGCTCAAATCCGGCACGGAAGACGAGATCCAAAACCTCCTTGGCGATCCAGTCTCAATCCTTTCATTCTCAAAGAAGGGCGTCCTCATGCGGGAGATGCATGATGGCCGCTCGCCACAGGCAGCGAAGGTCATTTTGGGGATCGACCGCGAGGGCCAGAAGGTCGAGGTCCCGCTGAAATCCATCTTCTCATCTGTTGTTCTTGGAGATGGGAGGGAAAAGCGCCTCCACATCCTCCACATCCTTGCGGAAAACGTGCTCATCAACAGCATGCCTGTTGTGGTGTTCGATTCGCAGAACGCATTCGCGGGGCTCACTATCCCAAACAAGAGCAAGGATGAGTTTGAAAAATTTTCCATGAAGCCAATGCCAATTGGCTTCCAGCTAAAGCAATTCGAGCTGGGCAAGGGCCTCTTCGTAGACCTGAGCCTCATCGGCTCGGACCTTTTCCTCTCATCCTTTTCCCTCGAGAAGGCGGATATAGCCGTTCTCGTGAAGAAGGTCTACGACGAGAAGCGCGAAAAGCTTTCGGTCCTTGGCGACCTCATCGCAGAGCTGAATGCGTTCAAGGAAACCAAGGAATTCCCCCGGTTCATCATCCTGCGTGCGGTGAGGGTGATATCCGTGCTGCAGAAAACCAATCCGATGCTTTTTGGCAAGAACATTTCAGAGGAGCTTGCTGCGCCCTGGAAGGACGGGATGGGCAAGGTCATTTACATCCCCCTCTCAAAGCAGCGCGATGAGGTCAAGCGGCTCATTGTAAATGCGGTGATGAAAACCGTTACCCAAAGCCCGTTTGTGCCAAACAGCGTCCTGTTCGTCTTTGACACGGAGCCATCAGTCCTGAAGGATGAGATTCTAAAGCAGCTTCCTGATTTCCCAAAGAACGGCAAGGGCTACGCTTTGCAGTCCGAAAACGAAGGCGATATGAGCCTATTTTCTGATCCCTCGCTAAGGCTCGAGGTCGTTGGCAATGAGGTTATCCTGACGGAAAAAAACGAGCCCAAGAGGCGCTTTACAATACGGCCTGCGTACAGCACCTGCCAGGAGTTCACGACGGCGCCTTCGAAGTGAGCATGTAAATTTGGATTGCAAATCAGGAGCAATTTTCCTAACCAGCCGGGCGTGCGCTTGTGCTGTTTTGGAAAAAGAAAAAAATAGCGGAGGGTGGACTTTCACGCCTACACGTTGAGGCGTTTTGAACCACCGGTCTTTCCCCGAGAAGAAAGCAAGCTTTCCCCTCTCCGGGTTATGAGCCCAGCGGGCACTCCTGGCTACCCTACCCCGCTATAAGGAGAATAGTTATGCAAGAATTCGATTAAAAACGGTTCGGTTTGCTCGGAAATCGGCAATGCTTAAGCTTTATGGGAGTATTCCGATTTATTGTGGGGCGTGATGCCCTCGCTTTCAATTTGCCCAATAAATGCGCCTCCCCGGGCTTGAATCAGTCTCTTAATACGAGGTGCGCACGAACCTTTCCGCAACTGGCATCTCCCCCCGAACCGAGAGGATCTTTTCAATTGTCTTGATGCGCACTTCCGCCCGTTTCAGCTCATCCTTCGAGTCGAGGTACTTGAGGTCGGAGTTGCATGTCGGGCACCTGAACTTATTGTCCATCGCATTATCGAAGTGGAGGTTTGCGCAGCCCTTCCTGCATTTGTAGAGCACCGCGCCCTCATTGGCCTCAAGCCCCGTTTTCAGCTTCTCCACCTCCTTCTTTTTTATCATCAGGAAATTCTGCATCGCACGATCCATGTTGACCTTCCATGTGTAGGTGAACCAGCCGTTTTGCATGTTCTTTTCCCGCGTGTATTCCACGAACCCGTAGGAGTGGAGGTGGTTGAGGATCGAGCGTATTTCCGCAATTTTAAGCCTGGTCTTCTGCTCTATCAGTTCGTCAGTTGCGCCCTCGCCCATGCAGAGCAATATTTGCAAACCCTTGTTGCCGATGCTCTCAAGCACGAATTCGTGTAGGTATCTGACGAAGTCAGGCCCTTTGGGTCGTCTGGGCACTTTGCGCATAATGGATCCTTACTCAGAGAAAATATATATTCCTTTTGCAATTTATGCTCGTATACCATAATAAGGGTATGAATTGGCTTTTCACGCGAAATTCGCATTTTCTAGAGGGAAAAATTTCCGGAATTACCCGGTCTTTCTTACCAGTGCGGCATTTTGATTTCCTTTGTCCGGCTGCCATATCCCTGGCCGGGACCGCCATTCATTCGAGGAACGCCACAATGCATTTCTCCTTAAGGATATTTTCAAATTTGAGATTTTTATTGACGCCGGCAGGTATTGCATAGTCCGTCCGCAGGCCCATCAACGCTTTCCTGGAATTTGGAAATTTTACCCCCGTCCCGACCGCATCGATTATGCGTTTTGGTATTTTTATTTTACTGGCAATCCCTGCAACCTCCCCTTCCCGCAAGCAAAATTCAACTGCTTTCCCGATGTTGCGCGTGCAGGCAATCCGGCATAGCCATTCAATTGCAAAATCCTTTGCGACGTTTTCCTTCCTTACAAAATCCTCCTCCGCCTTCTGGAAGCAAAACCCGATGAACCCCTTCAGGCTAGCCAATTCCGGCCTTATGGATATAGCTTTATAATCCTTGATGGCGCTAATTATCTCCTCATTTCTAAGGCGGGTTTTAAGGAAGCAAAAATGAACCATGCTTCCAAAACTCCCTCCGAAATATTAAATGTTTCCTAGCATTAAGGGTGTTGAAATATGGTGCAATATCACGCGACATTCAAAACCAAGAACTCCGGCACTGGCGCCAAAAAGCGCTCAACGAGGGACAAGATCCTCGCGAACTACGGCGGCTTTTTTGCAAGGCCGAGGCTGGAAAAGGAATCGGACAAGGAAGTAAGGGAAGTCCAACGGGGGAAGGGCGCGAATATGAAAGTTAAGATGAAGGCGGCGATCTATGCAAATGTGGTCCAAAAGGACGGCAAAATCAAAAAGGTCAAGATAACCAACGTTGCGCAAAGCCCCGACAACCGCCACTATGCCAGCGAGAACACGATCACAAAGGGAGCCATCCTCGAAACGGAGCTTGGGAAAGCGCGCGTGACGAGCAGGCCTTCGCAGCACGGAGTTGTGAATGCCGTTCTAATTTGAAAAATAAGCCGGGATGGGCGCGTCCCCCGGCCATCCTAAATATTGGAAAGCGCAAAATTCAGCACCACCACAATCAAT
>DATDZF010000065.1:0-2979 GCA_035288785.1 Candidatus Norongarragalinales archaeon | reverse complement strand
ATCAGCTCCAAATACTCCGCCACCATTTCCGTCCGGGGGATGATCATGGGCTGGGCGGGGTGGATTTTTCCCCCTTGGGATGTTGCGTTGGATTTGCCTTCGCTGTCCCCCCTAATTTTCTGTTCCCGCCTTTCCTTTTCGGGTTTTTCATCCAACCGTTCAAATTCCTCCCTGATTTTTTCCATCTCCCCTTTTGAAATATATGTTGCTCCCTTGAAAAATTTCATTCCCGAATACTCCGCGGGGTTGTGCGAGGCAGTAAGCATCGCGCCGTAATCCCCGGAGAGCGTCGCAACCGCCGGTGTTGGCAGCACCCCCACAAAATCAATGGGCTTCCCGTACCCTTCCGCAAACGCCCTGAAGAGGGCGGGGTTGTTCTTCCGGTAATCCATCCCAACGAGAATCGAGTTTGCCCGCTTCGCAAGGATTTTCCCAAGCAGATGGAATTTCTGCTCATTAATTTCTGAGGGGTATTTGCCCCGGATGTCCAACTCCTTAAACATAGATCAATCCAGCTCGTTTATTGGGTAAAATATTCCGTTTTAATTTCCTTTCATGCATACTCCGCAAGTGAAAACTGCTTCACCTTCTCATCCTCGAAGATGCTTTTGATTTCCCTCTCTATAAGCATTAGCCTTTGCTTAAGGTAATCCGGCAAATCGAACCTTTCCGCGAGCGACTTGGAAAGCTCGAGGTATTTGGTGATCCCGCCCTTGTTGACCGTGAGGAGCAATTTCCCGCCGCACTTGAAGCATTTCCCCTGCAGCGGCACCCTGCGGAATTTCATCCCGCAATCCACGCACCGGAATTTCTGCTTCGAGAATTTGCGCAGGTTCCCATACAAATCCGGGAAAAAATGCGAAAGTATGATCCTCTCCGTTGCATTGCGCACATCCACCGCCACGATTTTGCTCATGAGCGTCAATTCCTCCTCGACCTTCTCCCCCATGTTCGTCAGCTGCACATACCTTGTCTCTATTGGCCCTTCCATTTTCGCGAAATGGGTGTAGTCGATCCCCTCGTACTGCGCCTCCGTTTCCAGCCTATCTCCGACCTTCCCGATTTTCGCCTCCCCCGGTGCTGCCATGTTCAATGTGAGGTGGTAAAACTCAAGCGGATATTGCCTTACGCAATCCATTGCATGCGCCTCGTCATCGATTTCATTCGGGTCAAGTATTGTTGTAAGCACAAGGAGGGCGTCCATCTGCCCGCCCCTTGTTTCCGGAAGGAACAACTTGGAAAAATTGATCAGCGCATCAAGGAGCAGGATGTAGGAGAGCTCATCCCCGTCGCAATTCCGCCTTGCCGCGCAGTGCAGGTACGGATGCGCCACAACCCCCCGCATCGGGGTGATCCCGATAATCCTGCAGACAATTCCCGCTGATGTGTGGGGCGCAATCCCAACCGCCAGCTTGCCAATGAGGTCCCCTGCGCTTTTCGCATTGTAGTATGCGCGCTTCCCATACCTGTATACCAAAAGGTCATCCATGAATTTCGAGACCCGCAGGAAATACTCCGCGGCGTACGCTGAGATGATGATGTCCTGGGGCCTCATTTCAACTACCTGATCAAGGCTGGTGATTGGCTTGCCGTCCATATCGTGCTTATAGCCCAGCTCCATCAATTTCTCAACCGAAATCCCAATCTCCGAAGGTATGAAGTGGGTTGTGGGAATTTCGGTTGCATCAAACCTGCACGTCCCATCCCGGAACACTGAAAGCGAATGCTTCGCGCGTAGGATCCCCTTCTCAAGCGATTCAGGCGTCTTCGTTGCGGAAATCATCCCCTGCACCGCCTTAACCTCATCGGGCTCGAATTCCACCCTCCTTTTTGCCCTCTCGAACTCCTCGGCAAAATTTACAACCTGCTTATCGTATTTCTGCATGCCGGAGCCGCACTTGCGGCATTTTTCCTCATCAACGCCGCCGATGCGGTTGCAGCTTTGGTTTACGCACTTTGCGCGCCTTTCCGCGATCTCATTGCACGTGCTGCAAACCCTTCCAAAAACCCTCTTCCCGCAGATGGGGCAGATGGAAATCTCAACTTCCGCCTCGATCATCCCATTGCCCTTGTCCCGAAGTTCCTTATGCGCTTTCACGAGCCCGCGCATCTTCCCGCCCCACTGCCCAATGGGGAAAAGCGAATGAACCGGCGGCTTCATTTTCCTCTCCTTTGCCTTTTCCGGCCTTCCCATGGACGCTCCAATATAGATTCCCGCCTTCCTTTGCACCTTTATCCCCGAGAGCTCGTTCACAAGCTGCATCGCATCCTTTTCCTCATTGAATGCCGCATTGAATTTCTCCAAGCTCAGCTTATCCTGCAGCATCCCAAGTGTGCGGAAAAGCGCGATGGTATTCTCCTTATCGATTGCGATTTCTCCCATCGCCACTTTGTGCGGGACGCAAAGCGTCTCGAGCAGCGCCTTCTTGCTTTTCGTGCCTTCGCCCATTTCGAGCAAAAAGCCCTTAAGGTCAAACCATTCCTTCACGAGCCTCCCTCCAGCGAGCCATTCCGCGAGCTGCTTTAATTCCAATGCACTCAGATCATGCCAGAAATAAGTGAATTTTGGCGCAAGGGGTATGGAGTGTTTCTGGGCGATGGCAAATGCCTCGTCCGCAGTCATGCTGTTTATTTCCGCAATGCTCTTTTGGACTCCCTTCGCTTCCAGTTCCCTTTGGTACCATTCCTCGCACCAAGCGGATGGCACCAGCGGATGGTTTGATTTCAGGAAATCACCGTAATTCACAAGGAGGTCCCCAAGAGAGATTATTTTTTCAATCTGGTCCCGAATTTCAAGCAGCTCTTTTTCGTCATTGATCTGCCTCACTTCCCCGCTCTTTAATTTCACGGTAGGGCCCATGATGGTGTTGCAGGGGGTTACGATGCATCCCTTCCCAGGCCGCTCAATTTTCATCTGCGTACCAAATGCCAAGAACCCATCCAGCACCTGCATGGGTTCTTGGCATTTGGTACGCAGAT
>DATDZF010000064.1:0-8230 GCA_035288785.1 Candidatus Norongarragalinales archaeon | reverse complement strand
GGAAACTTTTTTCTTCCCGCAATGGCTCGGGAGTGTGGAGGTTCAAGGAACTTGTCCATCCAACAATCGGGGATAGGCATATTGTTTCGAGGAACGAGGGGAACACTTTCATTTACACCCATAAATCCATTGATGAATATGCCGGCATTTCCGGCATCCTTCTCAAGCACGAGGGCGAAAATCCCACCGGGTCGTTCAAGGATCGGGGGATGACGGTTGCGATTTCCGAGGCCATGCGTGCAGGCGCTAAAATAGTTGCATGCGCCTCAACTGGCAACACCTCCGCATCCATGTCCTCATATGCATCCCTTGCGTCCATTCCATCAACGGTTTTTATCCCGGAAGGCAAGATCGCAGTTGGGAAACTTTCCCAATCCCTCGCCTACGGCGCGAAAATCGAGCAGGTCAAGGGCAATTTCGATTCCGCAATGGAGCAGGTGCAAAAGAAAAGCAAAATGGAGGGGCTATGCCTCCTGAATTCCATCAATCCCTGGAGGATTGAGGGCCAAAAGACAATTATTTTTGAGCTATTGATGCAGCTTAGATGGGAACCTCCCGACTGGATCGTTGTGCCAGCTGGCAATTTGGGCAACACTTCCGCATTTGGGAAGGCGTTGAAGGAGGCAAAGGTGCTTGGTTTGATTGAGAAAGTGCCCCGCCTCCTGTCGGTTCAGGCGGAAGGTGCAGCGCCCTTTTATCGAATGTGGATCGGCAAGGAAAAGGGGCTGGCTCCCGAAACCCAGCCGGAAACAATAGCAACCGCCATCCGCATAGGCAACCCGATCTCATGGCCAAAAGCGCTCCGTGCCATCAAATTTACCAATGGCATTGTGGAAAAGGTTTCGGATCAGGAAATTATGGATGCGAAGGCGGCGATAGATGGAGCGGGGATCGGGTGCGAGCCGGCATCGGCTGCAACAATTGCCGGTGTGAAAAAGCTGGTGCAAGCAGGTATTATCAAGGAAGGAGAAAAGGTGGTTTGCATCCTGACTGGAAATTTGCTCAAGGATCCGGATGCGACTATAGGCTACCACAAGGCCAAGCTGGAGCATGTTGGATGACGCATTTATTGGGAACGGCCTGCCGCAGCGGCCTTTTAGGATTTGCCACCTCCGTTTTGTTTAATGGGCGTTCTTCAATTCCGCATCGATCCTTTTGAATCGCCCTGCAAATTAGCCGCTTTTCAACTCCGCCTTTATCTCCCGGATTATCCCTTCGGAATCGCTCCACCAGTCGCGGGGGGATACCCTGTAGATCCTCCAGCCCTTGCTTTCAAGCAGGTTTTGCCGGTAAACATCGCGTTCCTTGGCATCCAGGAGCCCGGAATAGGTGTGCTTGTCTATCTCAATCCCAAGCGAGAATTTATGCCGGTCGGCCTTGTCAATGATTGCAAGGTCAAGGGAATAATTTGATAGCCCAATCCCTTCCGAAACCTCAAGCCCTGCCTTCCTAAGGCTTTCGGAAATTGCAAGCGAGAGCGAATCTGCGAGCGTGTGCTGCTTTTGGAGGGACCTCTCATAAAGCTGGGGGTCAAGCGTGCGAAGGATGCCAAAAACCTGCTCTGTGTTTGCCTCGGATACGAATTTGGCATATTCAAGGTATTTTCGCAGGAGCTGCCCGCCCACGTTCGATTCCTCGGTGATCCTAAGCATTTGGGGCTCAATCGAGGAAACCACGAATATTTTGTCGCGCGCCCTTGTGATTGCGACATTGAGGCGGTTCTCGCCGCCCTCCATTGAAAGCGTCCCGAATTGCGTGAGCACCTTCCCATCCTCCGCTGAAGGGGCGTAGCCAATTGAGAAGATTATCATGTCGCGCTCGTCGCCCTGCACGTTCTCGATGTTCTTGACGAAGAGGGATTGGATCTCCTCATTTTGGACGCGCTCCTTTTCGCGCTTGTAATTGATGTAGAACCTGTAATCGGCCATTGCCCTTTTCTCGAAGAGGTTTTCAATCAGGTCGCGCTGGCTCGAATTGAACGTGACGATGCCTATTGAGGGCGGATTTGGCCTGGATATTTCCCTCGCAACAAAATTCACGATGTGCTCGGCTTCCGCCCTGTTGCGCCGCTTTTCCCAAACTCCCTCAACCTTCACCCACTCGATTGCGGGCGACTTTTTCGGGTGCTCAGCCGAGGCGATCGTATGGATCTTCCCGCCATAGAACGCATAATTGGAGAAGGAGATGAGCTCTTCGCGCCTTGACCGGTAGTGCCAATTAAGGAGCAGTTCCGGATACCTGCGCTTGGAGAGTTGCAGGAAGCTCTTGATCCCCATGACTTCCCGAAGCTCGGAGGCGCTTTTTGAATCATCCTCATCGCCCTCCCCTGCATCGAGGTAGGATTCAAACAAATCAAATGGCGGCAATTGCTTCTCATCGCCCGCAACGAGGACGGATTTGCCCCTGAATAGCGTTGGGATCGCATGCTCAAGCGGGCACTGCGAGGCCTCATCGAATATAACCGTGTCGAACAGCCCCTGCTTTAGGGGGAAAATGGAGGAGACGGTTTCAGGCGAGGCTAGCCATACCGGGAAAACATCCATGGCCCCTTTCCCCTCAAATTCGCGGAGGAACTTCCTTACCGACCAGGGCTGCTTGTCCTTTTCGCACTGGAATTTCATCTCCTTCAGGTTGGAATACTTCTGCTTGGACATGTTCTCATGCCAGGCGCGCCTGACCTCCTGCCGTGATTTGTGCTTGCGTTTTTCAAGGAGCGTTTGCGCCTCGCGCCTGTAGCGCTCGTATGTTTTGCGGTCGAGCTTTTTCAGGATGGGGAAATCATTCTCAGCGGAAAAGATCCATTTATAGTAGAAGGTATGGCGGATTGCCAGGATTGCGGCTTGGGCGCTTTTTTCATCATCATAAGCTGCAAGGGCGATTTCAAGGAGCTTTTTCTCATTTGGGGAGAGGTCATCAAGCTGGGATTGCACTACCTTGCTTTTTTCCTTGTTTTTCACGTTCATCTCAAGCTGCTGCATTATCGCATCCGCGGTTTCGGATGAGAGGGCCTCTTGCCTTACCAGATCAAGCGCGAAATCTATACCGAGAATGGATTCCAGCAATTTCGATTCGGATTCGAACCTTTGCATCAATTTGTTGTATTCCCCGAGCTTGAGGATAGCGGCGAAAGTTTTGGTCTGGAACTTGAGCGTTTCGCCTGAAAGCTCGCGCAAGACAAGCTCGAATGGGAACTTCCGCTCACCAAGGTTGGATTGAACGGCTTCGATGTAGGATTTCATGTCGCGCCATTTGGAATCCGCGAATTTAAGGATCGCTTTTGATTTCTTTGGAAGCGAAAGGATCTGGGATTCAAGCTCGAGAGATTTGGGGTATTGGGAATTCTTATTTGCAAGGGCAAGGCCGCCCCATGCTGGGGATCGGGTCAATTCGGATAGGGTTTCGTGGATCCTTGATAATTCCCTCAGATGGATCTCTGCATCCCTTAATTTCTCCTCGCTTAGGGCTGAGATTTTTTCCTGCGAAATGGGCTTGAATGCGGTTTTCTGCGATACCTTCATCATGGGCAGGATTTCGGAGAACTTCTCGAGCGTTTCATGCACCTGCTGCAATGAAAATTTGCCCTCCAGCCCGTTCAAATTTATGTTTGCGAGCAGGGGGTCCTTGTCCAAGGAATAGAGCTCTTTTGGCGTTGTTCCGGAAGGGAGTTTTGTGTTGAGCGCCTGGTGGTAGGCAACTATCTGGCCAAGCAATTCCTCGGGACGCTCGCCCTTGTCGTCGACTGAAATTTGGGGGAGCTCATCCGATGAGTTGAAATCATCTATCACCCGCGATGCCTTGGTGTATATTGACCTTCTGTCCTTGCCAAAATCATGGACAAGGGCCACCATGTCGCCAAGCCCAATTGCGGAGAGGCGATTGTAGACGACATCAAGCGCTGCCCTTTTTTCGCAAACCAAAAGCACCCGCCTGCCCTTGGCCACGTTGTCCGCAATTACATTCACGATAAGCTGCGATTTGCCGGTGCCTGGAGGGCCGTGCACGGCAATTCCACCCAGTTTTTCAAGAGAGAGGAGCGCCCTTTCCTGCGATCCATCAAGGGCCGTTACGCCATATGTCTTCCTCAAATGGTCCTCGGGCCGGAGCCACTCGCTCTTATCCGGCGCAACTCCGTTGAAGAAATCGAAAAGGAGCCCGGATTTGGGCGATTCCTTGATCAGGGATTCGTAATCCGAAAGCAGCGTTGAGGAGGTCTGCGGGAAGAGCCCCAAAACCGCGAAATTGCGAAGCTTTACCTTGGAGCCGGGGTCCATTTTGGCGCCCCGTGTCGTCTCATATTGGATAATTCCATCATTTAGCACGGGCTTCCCATCGAACCTAATCCCCAGGCCTTCGCATTTTTCCATGGCGGATTCGATGAATCCTTCTTTCCCCTCCTCGATCTCAAAATCGTATTCGGGGTCGAACTTAACGCGGTTGAATTTCTGGTATGCGATGATGAATGTCTTGTTGAGCATTGGCTCCCTATCCAAATCCGGCTTTGCCGTGAACTCGAGCTTCTTGTAATCCTTCTCAATTGAAACCGGGAAAAGCACCAGGGGGCATTTGAAGTGCGTGCCGTCCCCGAACTTGCCCTCGACGAATGGGTAGCCGATGAACACATCGTAGTTGCCGGTCTCCTTCTCGATGAAATCCGCCTCGCGCTGCAGGTGGGTCAGCCGGTAGCTTGCGGCCATCTCGTCCTCCTTTGGGGTGATTACCTTTACGAGGCGAAGGGGCTTCCTGTTTGAGATTTTATCCGCTAATTTCAACGCTTCATTCTTGTTCTCATGGAACAGCTCGTACAGATCGAAGTGGAGCTTCATGTTGAGCCTTGATAGGTGCAGCGAGCGGTTCTTCTTGCTCACATCGGTCAGCTGGTCCCGGAGTATCTCGAGCACTTTGGGCACGGATACCTTCTGCTGCACCTGCGGATTTGCGAAATTCTCGATGAGCTTTGCGTACTCGGATTCTGCCACAATTCCCCCCCTCAAAGCAAGGCGCTAAAAGAATAAAAATGGATTGCTGTTTTTCAAACCGGGTGCATTCCCGCCAATAATGGGCGGTTTTTGCAGGCTAAAAATGTTTGTGGCTGCCTATATGCCCCTGCATGGCTTTGCCAGTGCGAGGTCGTGGTCGGTTGTGCATCTTGGGGTGCAAAGGTCTGCATCATATTTTTCATTGTAGCAGTATTCGCCACGGTTCGACCAGCATTGCGTAAAGCAGCATCGCGCGTTGCCGCAAGCCGCGGTTGTGAAAGTTGAGACTGCGCTTAATGTGCATGTTGCCTCGTTGCTCCAATCTAGGCAGCTTTTGACATTCCAGGAATACGTGGTGCCGACCGAAAGGCCGCTGATCAGCTTGGAATGGGTTGTTGAGGCCGGATTCGTTTGGACATAGCTCCCGTATCCGGGCTCTCCTGTGGCTCCATATCCGATAAGGTTCATGGATGTTGCGGGATTGGTATCCCATGCAATAGTTGCAGTGTTTTCGTTGATGGATGTCGCCCTCATGTTTGACACAACGGGGGCGGCGGGGGCGCAATCGCTGTCAGCTGAGCATTGATTTGTTCCTGCACCGGAAACAATTGTGCAAAGGGAATTGATGCATTCCGAATGGGTTGCAGGCGCTGCCGGGCAGATCCCGGTTGAAGCATCGCATAAAATCGGGCAGGTGGTCACGGGCTTGGAACCACAGGTATATGTGCCGCAAACCGTCGGGTTGCGTCCGGTTGTCACATCGATCGGGACGCAATTTCCGAAATTGTCCCATTCGTAATAATTGCAGGAGGAATATGGCACAAAGTCGGCGGTCATTCCGGGGCCGGTCCTGTAATCGCAGCAGTAAGGCCCGCTTCCGGTGCATTGCGTGCCCGGCACTGGCGTTGGGGATGCCGCGGCGCATTGGGCATCGCCAGTGCACAAATTGCTGCCTGCTCCTGGAATGGGAACGCACGCGCCACTTACGCATTCCTTATGGGTTGCAGCGGCAGTTGTCGTAAAGGTAAGTGGCTGCTGGCCAACCTGCGGAAATTGGACGCAATTAGTCGGGTTTTCCGCTTCGCAGGAAGTAACGTAGTAATAATAGGTTGTTCCCGCAACCAGGTTGATAAGGGGCACGTGCTGCGAATTGGTGTAATCCTGCCCGGATACGCTCACATAGAATGGAGAGGATGGCGTAACAGCAGGGTTGGTGTCGTATATTACGAAATTATTCACCGAAACATTTGTAGTCTGCCAGTTGATCCTTGCTGAGGTTTCCGTAATCTGGTCCGCATTCACCGTCGCAGCCGAAATATCGAATGCAATCGGGCACACATCACTTGCAGTGTACACCCCGCCGCAGCAAATTCCAGAGCCGTATTTGGAGCCGCCGCACCAGCACGTGGAATAGAATGCCGTGCTATCGGCGCAAACCGGTTCGCAGGCATTTAGCTGGTATGCCGCCCCGCTTGCGCCATTATCGCAGCAATAGCCAGAATATTTTGGGTTGTAGGGCCCGCAATTGCAGCCGGAGGAAGGGACTTGCGCCCCAAGGGTGCACGCCGGCACCAAAGTGTAGCATTCCGCGGTTTCAACCTTGTCGTTGCAGCAATAAATCGCATCCGTGTATAGCGAGGGGTCCTGGATAGTGCCCTCGCAGGTGCACCTGCTTGCTATTTGCGAAATAGGGGCGCAAAGCCCGCCGCCGGAATTCGGGACATTCGCGAATACATTCGGTTATGCCTCGATATGGTACGGCTCGACATCGCTGAAATTGCCGTATTCGTCCATGTAATTGATGCCGGTGTATTCCAATCCCACCTGCTGCGCATCTTTTGCATCGTCCGTGAGGTAAAATGTCGAGAATGTCAGGGGCGCTCCGGTGCCGGTGATATCTGTATATGGTTTCCGAAGGTCTGGGATTCCTAGTTGGGTTCCGTCCGGGATGATCGGGCTGTCGAACTGGAAGCACAATTTGCCGATGCCCGTTTTTTGCCTCTCCGTGATCATGTTGCACGCAAAAAAGGAGGCGCAACTTAGGCTGTTTGTTGTGATGGCTATTTGCATCGGCTCAAGGTATGGCATGGTAAAGCCCGCCCGGTAATCGGAAATGCGGGAAATCCGGGTGGTCAACTTGAAAAGCCCGCCGCGCACCTTGCAGCGGTCAGCTGCAGGAAGGAAGTTGTTCGGGACCGCATACCAAATTTTTGGCACGTTTTTCAGGTAATAATTATAGATCGTATCCGCCCTTTCCGCAATGACCATCGAGAATGTGGGCAAGTTGGTTTCCGGGCTCGCAACGAAATATTTCATGGGGGCAAATGGCTCAAGGTCGCTCATTTGCGCAACCGGCATAACCGAATTGTTGTATGCGCGGCGCCAGGGGCCCTTCAGCGCAGCATAAAGTGCCTTGTCGATGAAATTGGCAATCCTCTCCGATGGAAATGCGGAAAAAGCGGTTCCCGATGAGATCCCGCCGACCTTTTGCGCCGCCTGCGAATTGATGTTTGCGGTTAGCCCCTGCACGGTTTGCGCCTGGGGGATTGTCAGGAAATTCCTATCTACGGTATTCGAGGTAAGCAGCTGCAAGGGCTTTCCCGCCCCCAATCGGTTCCTCCAATCGGACACATCCCAGGCAATCAATTTCGCATATCCCTTGTTGTTGTTCTTCGCAAGCGCAACCCCTGGGACCGCGGGATGGAAAACTCCCGCATCAAATACTCCTGCATATATGTCATCATTCTCTATTTCCAGCTGGCGGTTGTTCAGGATGTAGACCGGGAAGAGGTACGGATCGTCGTCATCCTGCTTGAAATATGATTTGGGCACCATGAGCTTCACGCCAGGATCACTCTTGTATTGGATGTAGGATGCATCGATGGCATTCAGCGGCACGTTCATCGGGAATGTGGTTTCGTTTTCGACCTTTATGGTTATTGTCTGGGTTTTTTGCGTGATGATATCTGTGATGTTCATGTAGAACTCGGCTGCAGGTACGGAATTCCCCGATGGCTTGTAGGGGCAGTTGCCTTTGGGCCAATAGCGAAGCGCCTTCCCCCCTGTGCTGAAGGAGGATGCCCATGTAAAGCACTCGTTCACATTAAGGGAGGGGTTGTTCTTATCGGAAAATTTCAGGTTGAAATTGTCGGTTTCCCGGTTGGTCGAGTCATAAACCCGCATGCGGATTGCATCCGCGGGAAAGATGCTGTCCACCTTGAAAATTATCCGGTCGCAATTGGGCCTTGGGGGCG
>DATDZF010000063.1:0-21090 GCA_035288785.1 Candidatus Norongarragalinales archaeon | reverse complement strand
ATCCGCGACAAGGAAGTGATCGATGCTGCCAACGAGCACGGGATTGCGATGGTGCTGACCGGAATTAGGCATTTCAGGCACTAGGGGCATTTTATATATCGCAATTGAGCGAATTCTGCACCTCAGGCGTTGAGCGCACTCTCCTTTTGGGCGATGCCGTGCCTCACCGCCCTTAATATTCATTCATCCCTAAAAAAATATTCATGAACCTTGATGAAATCGCGTTTGGGCGGTGTGAGAAGCTCCTCAAAATGGCAATTGGGATATATGGTGAGGATGAGGCGCTCTCGAAGCGTTACGTTTCGCTTGCCAGGAAAATAGCAATGA
The DNA here is from genome assembly GCA_035288785.1 of Candidatus Norongarragalinales archaeon. Taxonomy (GTDB): domain Archaea; phylum Micrarchaeota; class Micrarchaeia; order Norongarragalinales; family SBBD01; genus JACRGC01. The sequence goes on along the minus strand of DATDZF010000063.1, from coordinate 20,763 downwards.
GGCACCGGCTCCCATTGGGGTCCAAATCCTTCTGCAAAAAGTGCGGCGTGGTTTTCATTCCCGGAAAGACGCTGAGGGTGAGGGTCGCAAGCTCGAAGAAGGCCGTCATTTACGAATGCCTTGCCTGCCATGCCGGTAAAATTTACCCCTATGCGAAGGAGAAAAATGCCAAAAGGGCTAAAAGGGGCAAAAAATAGCCGGTTATTGCCTATAACATTCGGCACGCTCCCGCCCGCATTTATCCCCCTCATACAAGGTTTTATATACCTATTTTGCCTCAAATCATACCTCGTTTTACGTGAGTCTATATGGTAATGAAAAGTCTGGAAGTTTCGGCAAACAAGCTGATAGTCTCTACGGCGCAGCAGCTCAAGTCGGTCCCCGAGATAAAGCCCCCCGAATGGGTGATGATGGTCAAGTCCGGCTCCCACAATGAGCGCGTGACCGACGATGAGGATTTCTGGTTCAAGCGGTGCGCATCGATTTTAAGGACTCTTCTTACAACGGAAAGGAAATCTCTTGGAGTAAGGCGCCTCCAGCACAAATACGGCGGCAGAACTTCCCATACCGTTGCAAGGTCCCACCACCGGAAGGCCGGCGGGAAGATCATCCGCGTTGCGATGCAGCAGCTCGAGAAGGCGGGGCTTGTGAAGAAGGAGAAGGTGGGCCGCGTGATCACTAACGCCGGCAAAAAACTGCTGGAGAAGTCTGCTAAGGCCGTTGCGGCCTAAATTCTAATTCTTGGAGAAGTATGCAAAAGCTGTTGCCACCTAATTGTTGTTTCTTCAAGCTCACCACTTCCTAATTAGATAAAATCAATATTTTCCCAGCCCCTGCCCTATCCCTAGAACAAATTCCCCTTCCCCTTCCCAAATCCCATTGCCTTTTTGGGCTGCTGCGGATTTACGGATCCGGCTGATGCCCCTTCCGCCCCGCCAGGTCCCGCTGCCTGCTTTTTCGAGAATTCTTCCTGCTGCTGGCTATCCATCATCGTCACAAGCTGTAGCGTGATTGGATCGGTTGGGATGATGTCTGGCTTTTTGACGCCCAATTTTTCGAAAAATCCATCCTTCCATTTCTCATCGATGTCCCTGACCGATGCGATTTTCGTTGCGGGAAGCCCCACCTCCACGAAATTGCCAAAATCCGTTATGTCGAATGCGTTGATGACCCTTGCGATGCTCCTAAAGCTCCAGACCATGATTTCCCTATCAAAGAGGTGCTTGTATCCCATCCGGTCAAAATCCCCTGAAATCTTGACGGCATCCATGGCATCGAACCCGAGCTTGTCCTCCTCCCGCAGCATGTACGCCTCGGAGAACACCAGCTCCTCTTCCGTCTTCTTGTCTATGCGCACCACGAAATACGCGTAGATGCCATTCCCGTAGTCCTTCGCATGGATCTCCTCTATGTATTCGCCTCCGCCTGCAAACCTCGCGCTTTTCTTCATTAGGGGTATTTTCTTTTCCACATCCTCAAGCGCAGCCGTGTACCGCGCCTCCGGCAGCCCCCACTTGAGCGTGTGCACCGGCTTTTTCTTCGGCGGGAAGAGCGCCTTCATCAGGTCTAGGTCGAATTGCATAATCTTCTCAGCACCAAATATGATTTCCTGATTAATAAACCATAATATTATTCGATTAATCAGCCAATTAGCCGTTCAAGCAGTTGGTATGCCTTCAAGGAATCCTTTTTTCCCAATATCATTACGGTATCCCTATAGCTGCTTAGGAATTCCTTCAAATTTATCCCGTTTTCCGCCAGCTTGCCGGTCAAATATGCAACCACTCCGGGGACCTCCTCTATGTTTTCGGAAGTGATCAACGAAAGGACAACAAGATCCTTGTTCTCAATAAGGATGTCGTGGGAATGCACGCGCTTTTTCAATTCTTCCACATGCTCGTCCGGGAGCACTATTGTGACCCCGCTGCGGCTCTTGACAACAGATAGCGCATCGTGCAGGTGCAGCTTCAGCGAATCATATGCCACTGCCGCAAGCACCAGCACTGAAATTTTCGTTGATAATTCCAGTTTGCCTCCCTTCAATAGCTTGCGGATTTTTCCTTCAGCACTCCCGGTAGCCGCTTCCTTCTCTTCCGCAATCCGCTTGACCGCCGCCCGTACCGCCTCAATCGAGCCGCCCTCCCCCTTCCCAATCATCTCCCGCTGCAGCTTGCGCGCTATCTCCGAAAGGTTTGCATATCCGCCCTCGATTGCCTTTAGCAGGTAGGGCTGCGCCTCCAGTTTTTCCCAGACCCTTGCCGCCACTGATTTTCCCATATACCAAATTTGGACATTAATGTTAAAAAATGTTCGTTTTTAGCCGAAAAATAAATATATGCGAAATTTCACATGAAGGAGGGTGAATCGAATGGCGAAGAAGAAGCACAAGAAGAAGTGATCCGCATGATGCCGGCGTAAGCGGGCGTAGCTTTCATTCAAAGGAGGCAAGTCCTCCCCTTTTCTTTTTTATTTTCGAAATTTGGAGTTACAATTTGTTTTAGATGTGGAGTTGGTGGAATGAACAATGTCTATTCGGGCTATGAGGCAACGTCCGCAGGAAAGGTAGTGCTGCTCTATTCGGGCGGCCTGGACACTTCCTGCCTGCTCAAATGGATCCCGGAGAAATACGGTTCGGAAATAGTCGCCCTTACTGTTGATTTGGGGCAGCCTGCGGAATTTGATCAAATCGCCCAGAAAGCGCTTGATCTTGGTGCGGCTAAGGCGATTGTCATCGATGCGAAGCAAGAGTTCGCAGAGGAATACGTTTCAAAGGCAATAAAGGCGGATGCGCTTTACGAAAATTCCTACCCGTTAAGCACCGCCCTTGGGAGGCCGCTGCTATCAAAGAAAGCTGTGGAAACCGCGTTGAATGAGGGCGCGGATGCCATCGCCCACGGCTGCACCGGCAAGGGCAACGACCAGGTTAGGCTGGAGGCGGGAGTGCTTTCCATTGCGCCCGAAATGAAAATTATCGCCCCAATCAGGACATGGCAGATGAACCGGGAGGATGAAATTGAATACGCGCTTGCAAACGGCATAGGAATTTCCCCAAAATCCCAATTTTCAGTCGATGAGAATCTATGGGGCAGGAGTGTTGCGGGCGGCATTATGGAAGATCCCTCCAAGGAGCCTCCTGATGACGCGTTCGAATGGTGCGCTTTGCCTGAAAACGCGCCAAATTCCCCCGAATATGCAACCCTTACGTTTGAGGATGGTCTGCCGGTAAAACTTAACGGCAATGAAATGCCCCTGGCCCTCTTGGTGCAGGAATTGAACGGCATTGCAGGCAGGCACGGAATCGGCGTCATCGACCACTTGGAGGACCGCATTGTGGGGTTGAAAACAAGGGAGGTTTACGAATGCCCTGCCGCTTCATGCATCCTTCTGGCGCACCAGGATTTGCTCAAATCCGTTTCGACAATCCACCAGAACCAATTTGTAGCCGGCCTTAGGGAGAAATGGGCATTCCTTGTTTATGCCGGCCTTTGGAACGACCCACTGAAAGGCAACCTGGATGCCTTTTTTGCATCGCTTAATGGGAATGTAGGCGGCGAGGTGAAATTGAAGCTGTTCAAGGGAAATGCGCAGGTGGTGGGAAGAAAATCCCCCAGCATGCTCTATGACTTCAAGCTGGCAACTTATGGCAAGGGAGGTGCATTCAATCAGGCAAGCTCCCCGGGCTTCATCGAGCTGTGGAGCCTGCAGACAAGGATGGCTGCCAGGCTGAAGGTGGAAGAACATGGTGCTATGGAAGAGGAAACTGGACATGCAAAAGAAGTTGCTTGACTTTCTCAACAGGGATAATTGCGATGTGGACGCAAGGCTGCTTCCTTACGATTGCGACATAACGATCGCATACTGCAAGGCACTGCACCAGGCAGGTATAATCAGCCTTGCGGAGCTGCGGAAGCTGGAGGGCTGCCTTATGGATTTGCGAACCGAGGCTTCTAGGGGCACCGTTATGATATCCCCCGAGGAAGAAGATTCCCACACGAAAATTGAGGAATATCTCGTTGGGCAATTGGGTGCAACCGGCAAGAAGATCCATATTGGAAAATCCCGGAACGACCAGGCGCTTGCGGCAGTGAGATTGTTCAGCAAGAGCAAGCTTTCGGAAATCATCCAGGAAACCGGGAATTTGGCCCAGCACCTTTACCGCCTTGAGGCCGAACACAAAAATACGCCGATGCCGGGATATACGCACATGCGAAAAGCCATGGTCTCAACTTTCGGCTACTGGTGCGCAGGGGTTGCGGAAGGGCTGGAGGATGACCAACAACTCCTGAAGGCGGCATTTGACCAAAACGATTCCTCCCCGCTGGGGACGGCTGCGGGCTATGGCTCCCCTATCAGATTAAACTGGGAGGAAATCGCGTATGATCTGGGCTTTTCCCGCATCGAATCAAACGGGATACATGCGCAGAATTCAAGAGGGAAGGTTGGCGCCCTTACCAGCTTTGCCCTTTCGCAGGTGATGCTTGATATCAACAGGCTCGCAACCGACCTTATGCTATGGTGCACCGAGGAATTCGGCTTCATAGGGTTGCCGGAAGAACTCACAACCGGAAGCAGCATCATGCCGCATAAGAAAAATCCGGATGTCCTGGAATTGTTGCGGGCAAAGGCAGCGAAGGTGCTCTCCTGCGAATCCCATATTTGCCAACTCTCCCTGAACCTGCCTTCCGGCTATAACCGCGACATCCAGGAAATGAAAAAGCCGCTGGTTGAGGCCTTCGAAACCACTTTGGCGTCCGTTGCCATCGCAGCGCTGGTATTGGAAAATATTGCTGTCAATCGGGAAAAGATGAAAGCTGCAATCACAAGCGATATGCTCTCAGCCGGGAGGGCAAGCGAGCTTGCGTTAAGGGGGGTGCCATTCCGGGATGCCTACCTGCAGCTGAAACAAGCTTAAAATGCCCGATTGTTTGGATGATTTGCATGAGGTTTACCATAGATAAGGCGATTTTCGGGAACTATCCGGGGCTCCGGTTGGGGGCCGTCATTGCGAAGAATATCTCGAATGTGGGCAATTCCGGTGAATTTTCGGATAAATTCAAATCGCTCCAGGAGGAAGTCCGTCTAAAGCTAAATCATGGGCTTTTGAGCCAACAACCTAAAATCGCCTGTTGGAGGAGGGCCTATTCGTCATTCGGAGCAAAGCCCAAGGGGCATAAATCGTCTGTGGAAAACCTCTATAGCCTAATTTTGAGAGGGGGCACAGTCCGGCCCATTAACAAATTGGTAGATATCTACAATTTTATTTCCATAAAGCACATGCTGCCGGTTGGAGGGGAGGATTTGGGCAAAGTGAGGGGCGGCATTATTTTGACGCTTGCTAGAGAAAACGAACCGCCCGTGCTTCTTCTCGGGGATAAGGAACCCCGCCCTCCGCACAAGGGGGAAGTGATCTATAAGGACGACATTTCCGCGATATGCCGCCGATGGAATTGGCGCGAGGCCGATAGGACAAAACTGACTGAAGGCACGAATAATTGCTTCTTGGTCGTCGAGGGCTTGCCGCCGGTTGGAAAAACTGAAATTGAAACCGCAACTAAAGAAATGAGCGATTTAGTGGAAAAATATTGCGGTGGCTTGGTTAGGCCGGCAATCCTTGATGAAACATTGCCGGGCCTAACCCTCGACTAATTTTGTTACAGTTAAAAAAACCTCCCGTCCAAACCCTTCCATGAAAATAGAGCTCGACATAACCAAAAGCGCCAACGAGAACGCGCAAGTGCTTTTCCGCAAATCCAAGGATGCAAAGAGGAAAAAGGAGAACCTCGAGAAGGAAATCGAGAAGACGAAACGCGAGCTTGAGCGGGAGAGGAACAAGCTGAAGTTTGCCTCACAGGAGGAAAAGGAGGAGCACAAGAAGAAAATACGCATCCTTGAGCAGCGCGAATGGTACCAGAAATTCAACAATTTTTTCACATCCGAGATGCTGCTTGCAATAGGCGGCAGGGACGCGCAGCAAAATGACCTGCTGTTCTCCAAATACCTCGAGCAAAATGACCTGTTCTTCCACGCGGATGTGCATGGCGCATCTGCCGTGATCCTGAAAAATGGGAAAACCGCAAGGGAGCAATCACTCAAGGAAACCGCGCAATTTTCCGCCTGCTATTCCTCCGCCTGGAAGGCGAATCTGCACGTTGCCAACATCTATTACGTGGACAATGAGCATGTGGAGAAATACTCCCATGGTGAATACGTGCCCAAGGGCGGGTTCATGATCAAGGGCGAGAAGAAATGGTTCAAGAACATGGAACTGAGGCTAATAATTGCAATTGAGCGGACAAACAACGTGGAAAAACTGGCAGTCATTCCCGGCAATTATGATTTCCTGGGTTCACCAAGGGCATTCATCCGAAAGATTGCCATCCAGCCAGGGGAAATGGAAAAGAAGGATGTTGCAAAGGCGCTCGTCCACAAGCTGAAGGCGGATTCGATCGAGTTCGCCTACGAGCACCTGCTCCACATCCTTCCCGGGAACTCGGAAATAATCAGCTGATGCATGGAAATCCGGGGAAGCGGGCCCCATTTTATCAAATGGAATTATTCTGACATTATTTTCCCAGCAAAAACAGCATCAGCGCCTTCTGCGCGAACCTTTCTTTTTGGAAAAGAAAGCTTCACCAAAAAAAACGCCTTCAATCCTCATTTCCCGAGCAAGAAAAGCATGAGTGCCTTCTGCGCATGCATCCTGTTCTCCGCCTGCTGGAAAACAGCCGAATTCTTCCCCTCAATTACCCCCTCCGTTACCTCATAGCCCTTCTTTGCCGGCAGGCAGTGCATGAAGACCGCATCCTTCCTTGCATGCGCCATCAGTTTCTCATCCACCTGGAATTCCCCGAACTCCAACATTTTCTGCTCCTTCAAATGCTCCTCGCCCATCGATATCCAAACGTCGGTATAAACCACGTCGGCATCCTTCACCGCTTCCTTGGCTGAATTTGTGAAAACGAGCTTGGATTTGGAGGAATGGGCGTATTTCTCGGCCTTCTTGATCAACTCCGCATCAGGCATGTATGCCTTTGGCGTGCCTGCAGCAAACTCGAGCCCAACCATGGCGCATGCAAGCATGAGCGAATTGCATACGTTATTCCCATCCCCTACATATGCCACTTTCACTCCCTTCCAGCCTTTCCTTTCCTTGATTGTCTGGATGTCCGCAAGCGCCTGGCAGGGGTGTTCGAGATCCGAGAGGGCGTTGATGACTGGGATAGAGGCAAACTTCGCAAGATCCTCAACCGTTTTATGTTTATACACTCTTGCCATCAGGATATCCGCATACGCTGAAATGGTCCTTGCCGTATCCGCCACATCCTCCTTCCCTACCGAGAGCTGCGAACCCGTGAAATTCACCGCATGCCCTCCCAATTGCGTCATCCCTATTTCGAAGGAGAGGCGGGTCCTTGTGGATGATTTCTCAAAGAGCATCACCAGGCTCTTATGGTCCAGAAGGTGGTAATATTTTTCCGGATTCGCCTTGAGCTTGATTGCCAAATCAATAATTTTCCCGACTTCAGAAGGCGACAAATCGCCCATCCCCACAAGATGACGAACCATGCGCATCCCCTCGAAAAATAGTTATTTCCATTTGGAATACGGGCTTTATAATATCGATTTATTCGTAAACAAATTCAAGAGGGGTGGGCTTTGGAGTGGTAGCCAGGGGATGCTCCAGAAACCCTAGGTTTCTGGGCACGCTAAGAACCTCCGGTTCTTACGCGACCTGGGTTCCCCTAGGGACGTTCAAGTGCAGCCCCCCAGCTTGGCGCAAGTCGAATTGGAAGTTCCCCCGCAGTTTGACCTCCCACGTATCCTCCACGTCGTATCTTACGAGCTTGCCCTTGCACGCTTATAGTTGCTCCTTCCGGCCTGGCTCGTTCGCAAACAAGCGCAAAACGCAAGGCAACGCTTCGACGGAAACATGGAAGACTGCAGAAAAGCTCCCCATCCTCCCCGCGCCTATCACTCGCCTCAAAGGGATTGGCGATTGTAAGGAACCCTTAGCTCCCCGGCTATCTGAAAGGCTGCGTACTTTTTTTGCGAATTGGTGAATAAAAATGTATGCTATTCGACGATCGGCAAACACTGAATTTTGCATGGATTTCGCTGCCGTATAATTATGTTTAAAAAGAGCGTCCGCTTTATCCAATTCATGTACGAAGCCCGTGTCGAGATCGACTACCCATTCTCGCATTATACGATCATCGAAAAGCCGCTTTCCGCGGACCTCGAGTACATCCTCAACGATTTCATAAAGCTATTGACCCAGAAGACCTCCCTCAAGGATTTTTCCCGCGCCTACAAGCTCGAGGATAAGGAGCGCTTATTCAAGGAATTCCTTGCTACTTTCGATCCGACCAAGCTCTGGAAGCCCCTTGAGCAGGAGGACCGGAGGAAAATGAAGGAGCAATTCATGGTTCTTTTCTCCCAGGTGCTTGCGGATTCCGCATCCCAGAAAATGCTTGCGCAGCAGATAATAAGCCAGCTGTATGGCGTCACGGTGCTGGAGCCGCTCTTCGAGGACGACGAGCTTGAGGAGATCATGGTCAATGGGCCAAAGGATATTTTTGTGTTCCACCGCAAGGTGGGTACCTGCAGGACCAACCTGCAATTCAAGGGAGACAAGGAGCTCATGGAATTCCTCCAGCAGATGGTGCCCGACGACCGCAAGCCAGCCGAGGACATCAGGCTGCCGGATGGTAGCCGCGCAAATGTGCTCTATCCGCCCGCAGTTGAGAAGACCTCGATCACAATCCGGAAATTCAAGCAGCAGCCGCTGACAATAATCGATCTCATTGCCAATGGCACCATTTCCCTTGAGATCGCCGCATTCATGTGGGTTGCAATCGAGGGCTTTAGGCTCCACCCCATGAACGTCCTGGTCGTTGGCGAGACCGCGAGCGGGAAGACAACCGTGCTGAACGCATTAAGCAGCTTCATCCCCCCATCCGAGCGCATTGTCAGCATGGAAGACACCCGCGAGATCAACCTTTTCGGGATGGAGAATTGGGTCGCCACAAAGACCACCGATGCAATCGACCTCGAGGGGCTTGTGAAGAACTCGCTTAGGATGCGGCCCGACCGGCTGATCATCGGTGAAGTTAGGGGCGCGGAGGCGCACCCGCTTTTCTATGCCATGAATGTAGGCCACCGCGGAATGATGGCGACCCTCCACGCGCAGAACACCAAGGATGTGGTGACCCGGCTGCAGAACTACCCCATGAACGTGCCCGCTAACTTGATCCCTGCAGTTGATCTCGTGTTCATCATGCACCGCATCTACACAAAGACCCACGGCCTTATACGGCGCGTCACGCAAATCTCCGAGCTTGGCTGGCTCGACAATGTTGTCACCCAGAATGAGATTTTCAGGTTCAACATGGATAAGATGCAGGCGGAGCGCACCGACCTCCCTTCGCAATGCGTGGAGAAGATGGCATCCTCGGTTGGCAAGAGCCCGGCCGAGGTTAGCGCGGAAATTAGGGCGCGGCAAAAGCTCCTCCAATACCTTCTTGAAAACAAGGTCAGCAAGATGGAGGACATCAACCTCTTCATGGGCAAGTACTATACCGAAAGCACGATTCCCCATGTCAAGGAAGGCGAAGGCGAGCCCGCCAGCCCCTCAGGGCAAAAAAAACCTGAGAAGCGCTGAAAATTTTCAAGCGGCCTTTCCAATCATCCGAATCTTCGTCCTCAGCTAGTTTTCCTTCCAAAATGGGGCGGTAAAAGCGCAACTCTTATAATCTTCGGGAGGCATAAAACTACCTCGAGTTCTGGCCGCAGGAAGATGCCCCAGAAAAGAGGAATCCTCCGCCCGGAATTCTCCAGAATTTGCAGGTTTAATCATTATGGCCGCCTTTGCTACAAGGGAAAATTCGCGCGAGGAGGTGCTTGCGCTCCTCAACCCGAGCGTCCGGGAATGGTTTTCGCGCTTCAAGGAGCTAACGCTTCCCCAGCGCTTTGGCATCAAGCTCATCCATGAGGGGAAAAACGTCCTCATCTCTGCGCCCACCGGCTCGGGAAAGACCCTAACCGCCTTCCTTTCCGTCATCAACGAGCTTGTGGGGCTTGCGGAAGAGGGAAATTTGGAGGACCGCATCTATTGCATTTACGTTTCCCCGCTTAGGGCGCTTGCGGCAGACATTGAGAAAAATTTGAATGGCCCCTTGCAGGAAATGGAGGGGATTTACGAAAAGAAAACCGGCAAGGCGCACAAGATCCGCGTTGCGATGCGAAGCGGCGACACCACTCCCGCAGAGCGTGCGAAAATGTCCGATCATCCGCCCCACATCCTCATCACTACCCCCGAATCGCTTGCAATCATCCTCTCCTCCCCAAAATTCATCGAGAATTTCCGGTGGGTGAAATGGATGATCGTTGATGAGATCCACGAGCTTGCATCCGGCAAGCGCGGAACCCACCTTTCCCTCACATTGGAGCGGCTTCAGGGGATGAATGAGCAAAAGTTTGCACGCATTGGCCTATCTGCCACAATTGCGCCGCTTGATTCGATTGCCGAGTTCCTGGTTGGATATGAGGATGGAAATCCTAGGGATTGCATTGTTGTGAACGCCCAATATGCCAAGGGGATGAAAATGGAGCTTGTTTCGCCCTCCGAAGAGCTTATCCATACGACTCAGGATGAGCTCCAGACGCGCACCTACAAGATCCTCGACGACCTCATCCAGCAGCACCACACCACTCTGATTTTCACGAACACAAGGTCCGGAACCGAAAGGCTCGTCCACCACCTGAAGACCTATTTCCCAAAAAACTACCTCGACAGAATCGAGGCGCACCACTCCTCGCTTTCCAGGGAGGAACGGAGGGATGTGGAAAACAAGCTCAAGAAGGGCGAATTAAAAGTGGTCGTGAGCTCAACTAGCCTCGAGCTGGGAATAGACATAGGTTTCATCGACCTTGTCATCCAGGTGGGATCCCCAAAGAGCGTTTCCCGTGCATTGCAGCGGACAGGAAGGAGCGGCCATGACATCTACAAAATTTCCCAAAGCACCCTGATTGCCCTAGAACGCGACGATCTGGTGGAGATGGGCGTGATGCTTCAGGAGGCCTACAAGGGCCATGTCGACAAGGTGCAGATCCCCCAAAATTCGCTGGATGTGCTTAGCCAGCACGTGATTGGGATGGCCGTCACGAAGCATTGGACGGTGGATGAAGCCTTGAAGCTCATACGGCAGAGTTATTGCTACCGGAATTTGGATCCCAAGGATTTGCATAACGTGCTCCTCTTCCTTTCGGGCTCATTTGCCTCGCTTGAGAAATACCGCGTGTATGGGAAAATATGGTATGACGAGCAAAAGCAGGAGTTTGGAAGGAAAGGAAAGATGCTTCGCGTGCTTTATGCCACAAACATAGGCACCATCCCGGATTCCGTTTCCATCACCGTGAACATGCTTCCCCTTGGCCGCCATATAGGCAACATCGAGGAGAGCTTCCTTGAGAGGCTGAAAAAGGGCGACCGTTTCGTGCTCGGCGGGAAAACCTACCAGTACGAGTATGCGAAGGGGATGCAGGCGTACGTTTCGCTCGCAGCCGGCCTTAAGCCAACCATCCCCCAATGGTTTTCGGAGATGCTTCCGCTGAGCTTTGATTTGGCAATTGCAATTGGGAAATTCCGGGGAGTACTAGGGGAAATGATGAAAAACAAGAGCAAGCCTGAAGTTCTCGCATTCATCCGGCAAAGCTGCCATTGCAATGCGGAGGCATCCGTTGCAATCTACAATTATTTCATGGAGCAGATGAGCTTCCTCAACCTTTTGCGCGTGAATTCCTTCCATTCCGAGCGGAACCTCATAATCGAGGAATTCCTCTCCGAGGGGAAACGCCATTTCATATTCCATTCCCTGTTCGGCCGCCGTGTCAACGAGGTCCTCGCAAAAGTGCTCGCGGCCAAAATCTCCCACAAGATCAACCGCAACGTGGTGATCGCCTTCAACGACAACGGCTTCGTGCTTACGATGAGCCGCGCGATCCTGGTTGACATCAAGAAGGAATTATTCGTGTTCTCCCAGCTCGACCTCGATGACGAGGCCAAGGAGGCAATCAAGCAGACGGAAACCCTCAAGCGCAAATTCAGGGAAGTTGCGGTCCGCTCCCTCATGATCCTCCGAAATTACATGGGCAAGAGGCGATCCGTTGGAAGGCAGCAGATGAGCGCGCATGTGATGCTTGGGATCTCCTCGCGGCTGGCGGATTTTCCCATAATCAAGGAGACGTACCGGGAAATACTCGAGGACCATATGGACCTAAAGAACGCAAGGCTCGTGCAGAAGGCATTCAAATCCGGCGAGATATCCGTTTCCGCACTGCCGGCGTACGATCTTCCCTCCCCCTTTGCGCAGCTCCTCATCACGCAGGGCATTTCGGATGTTGTGCTGATGGCGGATAGGAAGGCGATACTCGAGCAGCTGCATACACTTGTGCTTAAAAGGATTGGAAAAATAAAGGAATGAAGGGATTATTCGCATAATCGGTGCATCCAATATATGGCCGTTTCAAAACACAGGCGCGCATTCCTTGCAGGGATTTCCCATAAGGAAAAGCGGATAAACAAGAAGATCGTGCTCTTCATCTGCATTTCTAATTCGGGAAGGAGCCAGATGGCGGAGGCGATCTATAACTCCCGCTCTAGGCGCTCGTATGCGATCAGCGCCGGCAGCAGCCCAGCGGAAAAAATCAGCGAGGGCGCGGCCAGGGCGCTCTCGCAGTTAGGGATTTCAGCAGAGCGACTTCATCCCAAAAAACTCACGCAGGAAATGGTCGAAAAGGCGGACAAGATAGTTACGATGGGCTGCAAGGAGGCATGCCCTCAAACAACAAAATATGTTGTGGACTGGGGGCTTGAGGATCCCACTCTGGAAAGGCCCGAATCCTACGCTATAGTGAGGGATAAGATTGTTGAAAAAGTTAAGAAGCTCGTTAAGGAAATTGAAGGCTAGGGTAGCTAGGCCAGCAAGGCGCTCGAATGTCCGCGTGTTGAAGGAGGGCGGAGCTTATTTTGCTGATTTGAAACTGCTTGCAATTTCCGACCTGCAGCTTGGGCACGAGGCGGTACTCCACAACAAGGGAATTGATGTTCCCATCAATCAATTCGGCATTATCCTTGAGGGCATAGAAAGCATGCTCCGGGAAACATCCGCCCCCCGTTTACTCATAAATGGCGACATCAAGCACGAGTTCTCAAGGGCCGCGCAGCAGGAGTGGGACGAGGTGCTGGGGCTCCTTAAATTCATAAAGAAAAGGGGCGTCGAACTCATTCTCGTCAGGGGCAACCATGACAACTACATTGCCAAAATCCTGCGCAACCAAAACCTCAAATTGCACGATTATTTTTTCGAAAAAGGGATCCTATTCATCCACGGCCACAAGAAATTGGAGGGGTATGGGGAAATCCCGGAATGGGAAAGCACTAGCACTCTGGTAATTGGTCACGTCCATCCTGCCGTTTCCCTCCGGGATGAGATTGGCGTCCCCCACAAGTACATCTGCCTCCTGAAGGGTGAATTCCGCGGGAAGGAGCTGATTGTGCTTCCCTCGATTTCTCCCCTCGCATCCGGCACTGATATGGTCTCCGGTATGTATGCGCCTGAAAACACCTCACCTATCCTTTCCGAATGCGATTTGGGCGAGTTCGTGCCTATTGTGATCGATCCGGAAGGCGGAGTCAAAGAATTTCCAAAATTGAAATACCTGTAATTAGGAGGGGTAAGGCGACACGATGCGTCAGAACCCCCTAAGGTTCTTAGCATGCCCAGAAACGTAGGGTTTCTGGAGCATAGGGGAACATCGTTCCCCTTTGTGTCAAGGAGTTCCCGAAATTGAAGTACATCTGATTGCAAACCCTTTTTATTTCCCTAAACCCAAATTATTCCCCTGCCTCCGTAGCTCAGCGGTAGAGCGTCTGCCTTGTATGCGCCTTGCCCCTTTCTTTTGGAAAAAGAAAGCGGCGATGGCTCCGCCGGAAAGAAAACCAAAAAGGGCTTGGGACAAGGCAAGCAGAAGGTCGCGAGTTCAAATCTCGCCGGGGGCTTTTATGAATTCTTTAGAGGGGGAACGAGCAGTCGGCTCAAGGGGGATCCGTCCCCCGTCGCCGACGTTCCAAATCTCGCCGGGGGCTCTAAGTTCAGGTCTAGTGTCTCGACCAACTGGTTTTCGTCATTGCGTCCGCTTGGTCTGATACGAGACAGCAATTTAAGCACTGCTCCATTTTTTGCGCCTATTCTGCGCATAAACAAGAGATCTGGATGCTAATTGCGCCTAAAACGAAAGAATCGGTTTCTACGAATTAATGGGGTGATGTTTTCAGGGATTAGGCGTCATGATGGGGCATTAGGTTTGCGGAGGTGGATCATTACGCCTCTTTTTCTATTTTCAAATTTCAGTCAAAACAATCGTTTTCTCCTTCTCATTAAAGGTAATTTCATGCCTATCGAAGAAGCCAATCCGACCAAGCAAGTTAAAGCTTGTCCCTAATTTTGCGAAACCAATTTCACATTCAAAAGGATCCCCGATTACCTGCATCTGGGCCTTAAGGATATAACTTCCGACCTTTTCAGAAACAGTTGAAATCTCAAGCTTTCTGCCCCTTTGCCAAGGGAGGCCTAATTGATCCGCAACCCAGGTGTGGAAGATGCAGTAATTGGAACCGGAATCAACTATCCCGTCGACAATAAGCCCCTTGCCTAGATGGATCAACTTAATGGGAACTGATGGATAAAGCCCCTTATTGTGGTGCCTATATTGGAAGCTCTTTGAGGCCATGCCCACCACCTAAAGCAGGCTAAACGCTTCCTCTTTTAGTGGTATTTTTGTAATGAATGGGTTTTTCGCTCCTTTTACTTGCGGGTCTTTCATGAGGTCTTTTGGGGAGTCCGAAACCGCCAAGAGTTTACCCTTTACGACCGCAATCCATTTACCCGCGTACTTGTCGAATTTGGCTGCGTTCTTCGTAAACCAATCAAAAGTCTCAATATGCGAATACATGCGTAGCACCTTCCTCCACATATACCGTATGGGGTTGGCTGTTTTTATAGGTTATGAAGAAATGCGGCACTAAAGCTCGGCCCGGGCATTGTTTTGGGTCATTAAGCGCACTAATTACTTTCGTGCCGAATCTAGCGCAATTGTGCCTGTTAGGGGAAGGAAACTAGCCCGGCTCTAAGGGAGCGCCGGGGCTTTATTTTTTTTGGAGGGGGTTTGCTTCCAAGGGTATCGTGAAGGGATCATTCGCGACGAGTTGAGCTTGCTCAACGAAAGCAGGGTGAACCGCATGGTGCCCCTAAGGCGCTTGGCGAATCTCGCAGGTGGCTCTTACTAGCTTCCATTTTAGGTGGGTATTTTAAGGCTGGATTTTCAAAAAATTGGAGGTGGGTTTCATGAACAACAAGGCAATTAGCATCGCGCTCCTTCTTCTTGGCGTCGCATTCGCAACGCTTGCGCTCTCGCAGTTCAATGCGCTCATGGTGAACAATGCGCAATCCGACATCAGCAAGGAGGCAGTTAGGATCCAAATAACCGCCAACGAGGCGCTCGCAAAGAGCTACGGCCAGACGGATGCTGAAATCGCAGCCAGCTCAAAGGAGGCAATGGACCTCCTTGACAAGTCTGCGGCAAGCCTTTCAAATGCGTATATGTTCGGCGGGCTCGTCGATGGGATACTGGGGCTTGTGCTGCTGTTTGCGGGGGTTGTGACCTATCCCAAGGAGAAATAAACATTTTCGGATAATTGCTCATTTTCAATTTTGTGGGAGCAGTGCATCACGTGAAGCGTATGGGTGACCAGAAGGACCAGATAATAACCGAGATTTACGAGGAAATCAGCGAAAACCCCAACCTCACCTCCCAGGAATTGCTCCTCCTGAAGAATTCCCTCGCAAAGCACTACCATCAGGCGAGGGTTGTCAAGAACCCGGAAATTCTCGAGAAGCTTGAATCCGAGGGCAAACTGACTCCCGAACTCCGTAAAGCGCTGAAAATCAAGCACATCCGCGCGCTTTCCGGCATCTCCAACATCGCAATCATGACCGCACCCCTCCCTTGCCCCGGAAAGTGCATCTACTGCCCCGGCGGGCCGGAGTTCAATTCCCCAAAGGCATATACTGGCAAGGAGCCGGCTGCAAGGAGGGCCGAGCAGAACGGCTTTGATTCCTATCGCCAAGTCGAGGCGAGATTAAGGCAATTTTCCCTTCTTGGCCATTCCGCTGAGAAAAATGAATTGATTATCCAGGGCGGCACTCTCAACGCCCTTCCATACAACTACCAGTACAATTTCATCAAGGGCGCCTATGATGCCTTCAATGGGATGATTTCAGGATCGCTTGAGGAAGCTAAAAAGACAAATGAAACAGCAAAGCACCGCGTCATTGGGCTTACCATTGAGACGCGGCCCGATTATTGCGCGGAGGGCCAGCTCTCAAAATTGCTTGAATTCGGGACAACCCGCATCGAACTTGGCGTCCAAAGCCTGGATGATAGGATAATGGAATTAACGAAGCGCGGCCATTCTGTCCAGGATGTAATCAATGCTACAAGGAGATGCAAGGACTCCCTCCTGAAAATCTGCTACCACATGATGCCCGGGCTTTTTGCAACCCCTGAGGAGGACATTGCCTATTTCAAGGAGCTTTTCTCTAACCCCTCTTTCAAGCCCGACATGCTCAAGATTTACCCGACACTCGTGATGCCCGGGACCGAGCTTTACGCGATGTGGAAGCGGGGCGAATATAGGCCCTATGATGCGGATACCGCCGCCAAGGTGATTGCGGAATCAAAAAGGTTCATTCCGGAGTATTGCAGGATTATGAGGGTCAACCGGGACATCCCCTCCAACCTGATTGCTGATGGCGTCCTCAAAAGCAACCTGCGCGAAATGGTTGAAAAGGAGTGCAAGGAAAAGGGCATCTCCTGCAGGTGCATCCGCTGCCGCGAAGTTGGGATAAAAATGCTGAAACGCAAGATTAAGGTCGACTATGATTCGGTGGAACTTGTCCGCCGCAATTACGATGCATCCGGCGGGAAGGAGACCTTCCTCTCCTTCGAGGACAAGACAAACGATGCGCTCATGGGCTTCATAAGGCTGAGGAAATTTTCGGAGGATGTTTTCCGTCCAGAGATAGATGAAACCACGATGGGAATTAGGGAGCTCCACGTTTACGGCCTGCAGCTTCCCATCGGCAGGGGCTTGCTGGATAAATTCAGCCCTGTTCAGCACGAGGGCTACGGGACGCAGCTCCTTGCGGAAGCGGAGCGCATTGCAAAGGAGGAATACGGGATGCAGAAGATGCTCATCATTTCCGGTGTTGGCGTTAGGGAGTATTACAAGAAGAAGGGGTATGTATTGGAGGGAGTGTATATGAGCAAGGAACTCTAATTGTCCGGCTAAAAACCCGATTACTTGATGATTTCGATCCCTGGGAATTTCTCAAAATCCTTGTCGTATGTGAGTATTTTTTTGATGTTGTTGGCATACATGATTGTAAAAATGAGCGAATCCGTAAAGTCGGCATCGTGTTCCTCCGCAATCGAGGCTGCCATATGGATAAATTCCTCCTTTGCCTCGACGATGGTAAAATTTCCATCTGCAATTAGATCGCCAATTTTTGCATTGGCATCAGCAGTCCCGAATTTGCGGCGAAGATAATTGGCAAATTCTGTCAGCACAGGTAATGGGATAGCAAGTCGTTCATGCTTCCCATAAAGTTCGTTGAATTTATTCTTGGCCACTTGCACTATCTTTCTGGCATCAGGATTAAGGGCCGCTTCATCCCCTATAATCCTATAGATTAGTACATTGGAATCGATTGCAATCATTCGTAATTACCCATTACGCCGCCTTCTGCGATCATTTCTTCCATATTTTCCAGATCCTCATTTGTTAGTTTGACGCTATCGAAATGCTTTTTGAATGTTCCATGCTTGCGCTCCCTTAAAATCAGCTTATCATCCAGCCTGACAATATTGAATTCAGTTCCCAAACCTTTGCGCAATTCTGCGGGGATCAACACCCTCCCAACCTTGTCCATTTTTACCTCCGCATTCCCAACTTCATACATAATTTACCACTTATATTATATAATTGGCAAAATTTATAAATATTGGCAAATTAGGCGGTTTTTGGCAATTTCAAGTAATTTCTGGCATTTTTAGGGGCTTCCGCAATACCAGTTCGTGCCTATGCTCTGAATGCTCGCTCTGAAGTATTTCATAACCAATTTCGCGCAATTTCTCTGGGCGCGGTGAGATTGATTGATCGCCCGCGTCAGCTGCATGAATTGCCGTACCTCCGGGTTTAAGCATGCGGAATATTTCACTATGGACTGGAACTGCATCTGCAGCAAAAGCCCTTGACCTCATCTTATCCCTAAGTTCCCGGTCCTCAGGATCCATATCCCAGGAAATCCTTTCTTCCATTCTCGGAAATCTGCCAACGCTCAGGCCGTCAGGGGTCATCGTCGCATTGGATACCACATAATCAAAGCGTATTCCTCCAAATAGCCCCAGATTCCGTGCATTAGCCCTTATCAGGCGTCCCTGTTTATATGCGGCAGAGCCTGAAAAACCCTTTTCATGCCTATCAATCCCGTGTGCATCCGCCCCGAGATGAAGCAGATGATCTGTAAGGAAGCCATGGCGATCCCCGATTACTAAAATTTTTTTGCACGCGAGATCGCCTTTCGAATATTCCATTAGCAACTCGACCAATCTTTCATGACCTCCCGGTGCCGGTTTCATAACCAATACCCCGTCTTCCCCCCGCCGGTAATTTCCGCGCTCCCGATCGCATTATACTTCTTCCCATCGAGCAGCACTTCCGCATTGCAGGGGTAGGTCGCATAGTCGATGTCCGTCTTCAGGATGAGGTTGGCAAGCTTGACCCCCTTGATGGAATGCACATCAATCTCGTATTTCGGGGTGATTTTCAGTTCGATTTTCCCATCCTTGCTCCGCACGCTAAGGAGGGGCGTTTTGGGCGATTCCCACTTGAGCTTTATTTCCGCATCCTCGTAGACCTCCGCCTCCCCGGTTGCGGGGTCGAACTCGATCAGCTGTATGAAAATGGGGATGTTGATGTTCCCCTTCTGGAAGAAGAAGTGCATGAAGGATATGAACTTTTCCATCTTCTGCTCATCCTCCTGGAAGCAATCGAGCACCGTCCAATGCCAGCCCTCCGAGACCATGGGCATCTTCATGTGGATGTTTTCGTTGTAGCAGAAATTGCTCGTGATGTTCTTCCCTATCAGCTCTTCTGCTTCCCCAAGCTTGAACAAGGAGATGTCGCCCTTCCCTTCAATTTCAAGCGAGCCCTTGCAAGGTGAAATCATCCAATATGCCAAAAGCTGGTCGAATTCCTTGAATACGCACTTGAATTTCCTAAGCTCGTCCGAGATTTTCTCGAACTTGTATGTGAATTTCAGCTCGCCCTCGCTTCCCTGCCCCTTCTTCCTGAAAGTTGCAATTACCTCGTATTCCGAGGGCGTGCCGATCCAGGAAAGCTCCCTATCGTCCTCCTTGATTGTGACTTTCCCATCCGCAAACTTTGCTGCGGCATTTGCAAACCCATCCCCGATCTTGTAGGTTTTCCCCTTGTACCTAAGCTCGTGGAAAAGCGCCCGCTGGATGTCATCATACCCGATGGTGATGAACGCCGACAGGTCCTTAGTTGTGATGTTCGCATATATCCAACCCCTCTCGCCGGATTTGCGCGGGTCGCCAAAGAGCTTTTCAGCTGTGAATAATTGGTCGTACTTGGCCGTTTCCTCCGGCCTCAACTTCGCCTTCTGCGTGAAATTGTGGACCATCACCTGCTTGTTTGTGAGCTTCATAATTCCTTATAAGCCGGATAACTTTATTATCCTTCTCGGAGGTAATTATTGCTCCAAATGGCGAGTGGAGGCACGGAATTTAGGGATGTGGGGTCCGCCCTTTCCCAACAAGTTTTTCGGTGGTAAAAATATGCAAAAAATAGTTTATTTGGTTGAAGGCAAGGACTACGGCAAGCTCAAGGACATGCTCGCGGCAAACCCCTTCGAGCGCGATTCGTTCGCAATTGTTGGCTATACTCTCAAGGAAAGCAAGCCGATGGGGCTTAAGGGCGGCTCCTATGTGCTTTATTTCAAATCCGCCGATCCGGAACTTATAAAGAAGCTCAAGGAAAAACTGAAAATGCTGGTGTCCGCAAAAGAGCTGGCGGAGAATGAAAGTACCCCAATCATTTCACTAATCGAGGAGGAGGAAAACTCCGCGACCAGCGGCTTTGGCTCAATTTTCGGCTAATTACCCCCAGCGGTACCGAGTTAGCCGTGCAGAATTCCTACTCGGGCTCATTTTCCCATTTAACCGATGGAGCCCATCGCAACGCTTATATGCCTGCTTGTTCGATAAATAGTGCAC
Source organism: Candidatus Norongarragalinales archaeon (assembly GCA_035288785.1). GTDB lineage: Archaea > Micrarchaeota > Micrarchaeia > Norongarragalinales > SBBD01 > JACRGC01. Next base: position 345 of record DATDZF010000063.1, on the reverse strand, counting down.
ATGTTCGATATTTGGGGCGAGTGGTGAAAAATGCAGTTCAAAAAGGGTGCCGATATCCTGATCGGGAGCAAGGCCCGGGTGCAGGTGCTGCGGCTTCTGGCCAAATTCCCCCATCGCGGCTTCACTGGACGGGAGGCCGCAAGATTTGCCGGCGTTTCCGCCTCTCAGGCGCTCATCGCCCTCAATGATTTGAGGGATAATGGCGTTGTGCAGAGCCGCCGGATAGGCCGGAGCATTGAATGGAAGGCAAACACAAAAAGCGCCCTCTTCCGGCTTCTTGTACCGGTGATGCGGGAAGGTGCCTTGATGGACATGGCGGCCGAAGATATACGGGGTGCATTTTCA
>DATDZF010000062.1:0-4998 GCA_035288785.1 Candidatus Norongarragalinales archaeon | reverse complement strand
CTATGTGCAGGGGGTGTCCGTTCACGAGGCGCAGTTTGAGGTCTACAATCTTTTGCCCCAAAAGCAGAGGCTTCGCAACGAGCTTGCGCCCTTCAGGGGGAAGAGGTGGGCGGAATACCAGCTTTGGAAGGAAGAGCGCTTCGAGGACTTTCTCCTCTACGAGGCGGGCTCGGATTTGGAAGTGATAACCGAGGCTGTGGCGGGCATAACAAATGGCATCATACTTGAGCCATGGCGCAAGGTCACCAAAGCCGATATCGATGCAGGCAAAAAAGTCCTTCAAAAAGCGCTCCCGAAAAAGGACAAATACGTGCTTTTCATTGGCAGGGCAGAATACCGCAAGGGGATAGATGCGCTCCTCCGGGCATTCGAGGAGCTAAAGCGGACGACCAAGATCAATGCCGGCCTTGTGATTTCGAGCAACCTTTCAAACGACGAATACGCGGGCATCTACAACGCGATAACGAAGCTGAAAATCGAGCACGATGCAATAATCTACAACGGCTGGCTTGGGGAGGAGCTAAAGAAGGGGCTTTTCTGCGCATCCGACATAGTTGCGCTCCCCTCGCTCTATGAGCCCTTCGGGCTTGTGACGCTCGAGGTGTTTGCCGCAGACATGGCAAGCGAGCTGAACGGATCGCACGGCCCGTGCACAATTGTCGGGGATACCGGGGGCATGAGCGAAGTTGTCAGGAATGGGGTCAACGGATTCAAGGTCCCAATGGAGGAAGACCGCTTCGACCTCAACCCCAGCTTCCTTGCACGGATACTTAAGATTTGCCTGAAGGATGAGCATTTGAAGAAAAAAATATCAAAGGGCGCAGCAGAACGCGTGCAGCAGCGCTTCTTCGACTGGGATTTCATAGTGCAGCGCATCTTCGAAATTTACGGCCATGCCGAGTCGAATTTCGAGAGGTTCGAAAGGAACGATCATGGGGTTTGAGGATAACGCAAATTTCAAAGGGGATTTTTTTAAGAGCGGCAAATTTCGTTTCCGCAATCCCGTTTGACACTTTGCGCATTATCATTTTTATATAAAAAAATATTAAAAAGGAAAAATGACGAAGGTGATTGGAATGGTGGTGGTGGAGGAGTATTTTGGCGCCAAAGCGGGAATAGTGTGGCAGTCCCTAAACGAGTTCGGCGCGCTTACAATAGCACAGCTCAAGCGCAAGACTAAGCTCACGGACTCGGAGGTTTATGCCGGCCTTGGCTGGCTTGGGCGGGAGGGCAAAGTTGAGATCCAAGGCGAGGTGCCACTCCTGTACAAATATAAATTGAGGCAATAATCCGTGCGATTGGGCCGGGAATGCCGGGCCGCATATGCCCCCGTTTCCATTCCCCAAACCAGTACATATTTGTGAACTTATGGATCCAAAACACATCAGCATTGAAATTCCATCGGAAGAAAATCCGGATTGGGGCTATGCCCGCAGCCGGCGAGCGCTGCTTCGGACCCCGAATTCGGAATTTTCCATCAGCGCATACTCGGCAGCAGTTGGCGAATTCACGATTCCCAACCGTGATTACCCCTACGAGGGGCTTTTTGCGATACTAGGCGGCGAAAACTGGAAATTTCTGGATGGGATCGCGTTCTGCCTAAAGGTTGCTGGAAAAACAGCTATTTTACGGCCTGGAAAAGTAAGAATCCACCCCTGGAAAATAAGGTACTCTTATTTGGTTGAAGGGATGCCTGAATTTCAAAATGCGATCCTGCACGCCGAATACTGCCTGCAACGGGATGCACCCCTGCCTTCGCTGAATGTAACCTTCAAGCTTGAGAACATGCATTCCCACGATGTGGTTTTGCGCATCCGGCCATTTGCCGACATACGCCACATGTACGGCCCATCACTCCCGGAAAAACACAAGGTAAAGGAGCTTGCAGACGGCATTTGCATCGAAAAAGACGACCGCCAGCTGTATATCTCAAGCAAGAATTTTTCCTCCTTCGCCGAGGATCGCCACGTCCAGCCCTGGCATTACAAGCTCGGATCCGGGAGCCGCGAATACATTGGAGGCGCATTGCGGTTCATCCCAGACGTGCGTGATGTTTTCATCCCCGGGGCTCTCGATCTTACTCTTTCAAAGTCGCTTGCCTCTGTCCAATTAACATGCGCATTCCAATGCAAGAAGAAGCCCGCAGTGGAGCTTGTCAGCCATAACGAGAAGAAACTGGTGGCAAAGATCAAGCGGACCCAAAAACTGTTCGCCTCCCAGCTGCGGCTTGCGGATGCGCTCCCAAAAAACCAGCAGCTTGCCCTCCACGGAAGGCTTCTTGCGCTAATTGACTCCTTCGATTTCGCCTCCGATACGCTCACAGCCCCCGATGCAGGCGCGTTCTGGTTCAGGAACATTTGGTTTCGGGATGCTTTCCAGGGAATGTATGACAACTTCGACCTTTTCTTCAAGGCCAAGAAGGCGTATCTAAAGTCATTATTGCTGCAATCCCTAAAGCTCCAGCGCGGCGGCCTTATCCCAAACAAGCTCCCGGAAAAGCGGGAGGAAGGCGCCGATTATTCCTCAATGGATGCGACCCTCTTGTGCTTCCTTTGCTGCCTTAAATACCTGAAATATTCCGATGACAAAACCCTCTCGTCCGCAGTAAAGGAGGGCGTCAAAGCGTTCTTGCATTCCCTGACAGGCACCAGCGCGGAGCTTGAAAACTACCTGCTAAAGACCCCGCCGCATTATTCTTGGATGGATTCTAAGACTGCTGCAATATACCGCGGCGAGCCAATTTCGGTGTCAACGCGCCTTCCCGCAGAATGGGTCAAGTCCATAGAATCCGATGCCAAGGCAGTAGGGGAATTCCTGGAAAAGGCAAACGGGCCGCATTATTACCTAGTCGAGCTGAATGCGCTGTGGATCCGGTTCCTTGCGGATTTCAATGCGCTATACCCCTCAAAGGAGTTCGAAACCCTGCAGACTGCCGCCTCCCTCAACTTCAAATCATTTTTCTTCACGGATGCGCCATCCGCCACGATGAACGAGAAATTCGAGAAGGCATCCGAGCTTTCGAGCGCATCAATTTGCGCTGCCAGCCTGCTGCCCGAGCTTTTCTCCGACGATGAGATACAAAAGCTCATCCGCACATTTGAGCCATCCCTTGCCTACCGCGAACGGAAGCTGTTTGGCATTCTTGTGCGCAACCTCCCAAACCGCATATTCCTGGGCGATTCCGAATACCATGGCGCCGTCATCTGGCCGCGGGACAGTGTTCCCCTGCTTAAGCTGCTATCGCGGATCCGCGACCCGCGGACATTGGAGATTTTGGAAAGCAACCTTGAGCATCAGATGGATGAGGGGGCGGTTTTTTACAACCACGAGCTGTTTGCGCTTCCAGAGGGCCAAAATCCGCATCCAAGCTCGAATTCGTATTCCCCAATTCCGGTTAGGAATCCTGCGCAGTTCTGGTCGCAGTGGGTCCAGCCTTATTTTGATTATTTATCCAAGCAGTAGTGCCGGCGAACCTGGAGATGGCAAGGCATCCGTGATGCAAGTTGGTATTCCCGCCGCCTCCTTGGGCCTAATCCGCCCGATGAATATTCCTAGAAAAAATCCTTCAATTTAAGGTCGGTTGACCGAATTGCCTTCATCGTTGCCCAGCCATGCCTTATGTATTTTTGCAAGACGGCGTCCCTATGGTGGCTGCGCAAGAATTCAATGACCCTCCCATCGCTAGGGTAGCCCGTTCCAAAGTCCCCAACTTCCAAAGCGATTTCCATGACCCTTCTTTCCCGCATGCTCTTTGCAAGGATTGATGCCGCGCCAACGCACAGGTACTTGAAATCCGCCTTGTTTTCGCTTACGATTTGCGTTTTTTCCAGAGGCGTTCCCCTAAGGTACTTCCGTATCCTGAGCTCAAATTTTTTCGGTGTGGGGTCTGGCGAGTCGACGAAAATCGTGGAGATGATCCCGTCCTTGGGTCCCCCCGATTCCGCATCCGATTTAACGAGCTTTTTTGACAGGCTCAATAATGCGCCTGCGATCTTCTCCGCCTCCATCTCATTGAGGCTGACCTTCCTTTTCATGTAATGCGTGATCTCCTCGGCGGAAACCTCGGCAATCTGGTGTGGGTGGTGGATGATTTTTTTTGCAATCGCCTCGCGGTTTTCCCCGGAGAGCAATTTCGAATCCTTCACGCCTATTTTTTTCAGCTCAGCCTCTTTATTCCCCTCAATCGCATAGGCGCATATGACTAGCGGCCCAATCACCGGGCCCCTGCCCGCCTCGTCAACGCCGATCACGAACATAGGTTTCCCCCCTACTCCTACCCCGTTTTGTTTTTTAATGCTTCCAGCCATACTCTTGTGGAATTGTTCCCGGGAGTTTCTTGGGGTCATAGTATAACCTGGTAGAACAATAGGCTCCAGATTCTTGGTGCAGGTATTTTGAGCTTCGATAGAAGCGATGATGTGAGTGATGGAGCTCGGATTTGATGATGAGTTCGAGCCAAACGTTTCTTTTTGGTAAAGTTTTTTCTTTACGAAAGAAAAAAGTTTGGGGATACCTGTGGATCGGGGTTCGAAGCCTTGCTTTTCTTTTTGAAAAAAGAAAAGCGGTGGCGCCGCAAAAGAAAAACGGTTTTGATTTGCGAACTAGTTGTTTCTTTGGCGCGGAGCCATCGCACCTTTCTTTTTGAAAGAAAGGGGCAAGGCAGAAAATCCCCGTGACCCCATTTTTTTCATCCGGACATCTCGGCGCAAAGGGCCCCCAGCATATCCCCTGCGAACTCGAAATTGTGCTGTGAGATTTGCTCCACGTTGAGGGAGATGGGCACCACGCCCGCGTTTTTCTTGGAATGGCCGTGGATTGAGGAAAAAACTTCCCGTGCAATGGAAACAGATTCGCTGCCCATGCTTTTACTCGATAAAAGCCTTGCCTCGACAATGCTTGGCACGTCCACATCGAGCCATTTCAGGAATTCTATGTCGTCTGCATCGCTTGCAGGAGCAAAGCTCAGGAACACTGGCGAAGGCGAAAGGCCCCTGCCTA
>DATDZF010000061.1:0-13149 GCA_035288785.1 Candidatus Norongarragalinales archaeon | reverse complement strand
GATGCGCTCGAGTCGTTTCACAAGGACATTTCTGCCATGGTCGAATTGATGGATGTACCTGTCAACGCCGATGGTTATGTTTCTGGACCCATGGATGTGCAGTCGAGCATTACTGGCCAGGATTTCGCAAATTACGTGTTGGAGTACATGCAATCGTCCCAGTATCCGACCGGGAGCTGGGCATTTTTGAGCTCCTCAAATTCCATTCCCGGCGATGGAATAGTCCTCAATGACTACGATACTCGCCTGCTTCCTGATGGCAAGCTCATCCTTAAACTGACGGTGACTGATGCAGATGGCCAGCAAGGCAACGACATGGTAATTATAACTGTCCGCAACGCGCCCAACATAGGCCTGCTTTCTGGGCTCGCATCTCCGCCCTCGAAGGAGCAGAACGTACTCGAAGCAACAGGCGGGGTGATTGGCTATTTCGGCGCTGTTGCAACGGCCCTTGGCCAGTCACAGGGGTCCTGCCCTGGCTGCACTTATGCGTGGTACAAGGACAATGCCCTGCAGGCTGCATCGGGGCCGGATTACTCCGCAACCTTTGCGCAATATCCCTATGTCCACGAGGTAAAAGTGGGTGTGACCGATCCTTCGAACGGAAAGTCGAGCGAGGCGAAAATGAAGGTAATCTCGGGCGCAGTCACGCGCGTAACGACCCACACCGCTGCGCAACAAAATCCGTCCGTATCCGGCTCCAAAATGGTTTGGGAGGACAACCGGAATGGCTATGACATTTACGCGTATGATATTGCAACGGGAGTGCAATTGCAAATAACGAACCTGTCATCCAAGCAGGCCAATCCCGACATCTACGGTAATAGGATTGTGTATGAGGACAATAGGAACGGCAACTACGAAATTTATATGTATGACCTCTCCACTGGCCTTGAAACACGCATCACTAATAACCCCTCTTCGCAATACAGCCCTGCAATTTATGGCAATCGCATAGTATGGGAAGACAACCGCAACGGCATAACTAATTATGACCTTTACATGTATGACATCCTAACCGGTACGGAAACACAGCTGACCACGGATCCAAAATCCCAATGGGGCGCATCCATTTACGGGGACAAGATCGCCTATACCGATGAAAGGGAGGGGAACTGGGATATCTATATCTACGATATTACCTCGGGCACTGAAACCCGCATAACGCAGGCTTCAGAGTACCCGATGAATGTAGATATCTACGGAACAAGGCTTGTCTGGGAGGATTTCAGGGACAATGCCAATTTCGGCAGGATTTACATGTATGATTTGGCAACCGGAACGGAAAGCCGCCTCACCTCAAGCGAATCATATGATCCCGAAATTTACGGCAACCGTGTGGTCTGGGAGGATTACCGGAACGGCAATGCGGATATCTACTCCATGGATGTTGCAACCATGCAGGAAATCCCCGTCACAGGAAATTCCTCCAGCCAGGATCACCCGGCAATTTACGGGGAGGTAATCGTTTGGGAGGATAGCAGGAATTCTGGCAACGACATATACTATATTCCCAATATAAGTCAACCTTCTCGCCCACGGTGTTATTACGACAAGAAAACCCAACAGTGGTTGCCGCGCGGGTGCAATAGGCAGGCTTGAAGCAGGTCCAAAGCATTTACGCAACGTGGATCAAACCCTTATTCCGGTGAAAAAATCGGTGAAAAAATACAAGGCCTTCGCACAGGACCATGCTTCCCCATATTTGCATGCCGCGAGCTACGCGACAGCCGCAAGCACCCTTTTGAAGCCCATCCTTGGGATGAACAATTACACCATCTGCTTCGATTCCAGGAACGCGCAGTGGCGCTACTGCTGCCGGATGGCGGTGAAGGAGTCGGAATGGGATGCAATTGGCAGGGTTGTCCTCAATCGGCTGGAGGACCCCAAATTCCTAGTTAAGGTATACAAAGAGGAAAAGGCCGCGTGTTATGTTTTGATTGGGCAATCCCGCAAGCTAAAACAAACCCCTCTACATGCCAAAACAAACCTCCAGCTTGCCGATCTCTATGACGGCCTCCTTTCCTATTGGCGCACCATGAACGTGTGGGGCGACATCGTGAACCTTTCCGATTTTGGCCATTTCATGCTGACAAACAAGATTATTGCGTTCCTGGAAAAGGCCGTTGACATATCAAATTCGGATATTTCGGCCGGTGAGGCCTTCGGCCTCCTCGGGACGCCAACAGAGCGCTCGTTCATGCAGCAGGAGGAATCCGAGCAATTCGGGATCCTGGCGCAGATCCAGAAGGATAGGCGCGCAAGTGCGATATTCTCGAGCGGGGCTGAAAGCATAATTCCCCAGCTTGCGCACATCCCCAAGATTTCGCTTCCCCTAATTGCGCACACGGAAAAATATGACTGGCTGCAATTCCATTATGATGGCCCCGTAATCCTGCATGTGGATTATTTTGTCGACATTCTGAGGGGTGAGCTGAGGCAGGGTGTTGATGGGAAATCCAAAATGGATGAGATGAGGCGGCATGAGCGGGATATCCCTTCCAACCAGAGGAAAATGGAAAAATCGCTCCGCCTCTCAAAGGATGAAATCTACTGGTGCAAGGTAGCCAGGACTTTCTCCTTCCTCAAGGGCCTTCGCAAGGATTCGGTGTTCATTGCAAGCCGCAATTCTGACCAGCTTGTTAGGGAAATAGGCCGGCGGCTCCAGCTTTCCCCAAGGCAGGTTAGGCATATGATGCCCCATGAGGTCAGGGAGGCGCTCAAAACCGGCAAAGCCGATGCGGATTTGCTCAACCAGCGCATCTCATTTTACGTGTTCATTGCGGACGAGAAAGGCCCGCGCATTCTTGTTGGAAAGGAAGCTGAAAAATGGTCCAAAATGATTATCGAGGAAAAGGTGGATTCAAATATCAAGGAACTGAAGGGCACTCCGGCATTTCCGGGGCATGCAATCGGCATTGTGAAACTCATCCATAAGGCGGATGACATGGCGAAGATGAACAAGGGAGACATCCTCGTTTCACCGGCGACCAACCCAAATGTGGTCCCTGCGATGAAAAAGGCCGCCGCAATTGTGACGGATGAGGGCGGTGTCACCTGCCATGCCGCAATTGTGAGCCGGGAGCTCAAGATCCCCTGCGTCATCGGCACGAAGGTGGCAACCCGGCTTTTCAAGGACGGGGATAGGGTGGAAGTGGATGCGACCAAGGGAATTGTAAGGAAGGTGGATTAATTGGGATGGGCAGGAAAAAAGCGGGCGGCGGTATCCCGGCCAGTTTTGGAGGTCGCCAGGGCGGTGCTTTAAATAACACGATTAGGGGACTAATCCCGCCCACTAAGGATTGGTGAATGTAATCCGCTAATAACGTAAACGGATAAGCGGATTAAACCCATATTAAAGCAAGGACCTGACTTTTGGCCTAATTCCCTCCTTTTCCATGATCAGATTGAGTGCATCGTGTACGGGGTTCCCTGGGACATCCGGACGTATGATGAATACCCCTGCCCTCCTGTTTCTTTGCGCTTTCAAATGTTCGTACGCTATGCGCTCTAGGCTTGGAAAAGTTATGACATAATCCGCATCCTTGATTTTCTGGTTATGTTCGATCCCATAGGCTACTAATTCCCGCCGAGTTGCGTTGATTCTGTGCGTCCGTCTTCGGACCAAGCGCCGTGCGAATTTAACGGGCTCCTCGCCCGGCTTTATGGTTTTGAGCCCGAGGGATCTTAGGTCGAAAAACCGCCTTACCCTTTGTTTTCGTAAATATTGTGTTGCAATAAGGACCATTTCGGGGCTGGCTGATTCACCCCAATTGCAGGCGAAAACGAGCTTGATCCTTTCGCTGGGTGGTGTTCTTAAAACTGCCCGTCTTGCCCTATTTATATATTTGGCAAAGAAACGGGGTAGGGGTACCATTTCAACAAATCAATTCAATTTTATGACATCCTTCGAATAGCCCATCTTCTGGAGGTATGCGACAGTCTTTTCCTTGTGGTTGCCCTGCAGGACTATCAGGCCGTCCTTGAAGGTGCCGCCGCATGCAAGCTTGTGCTTCAATTCCTTTGTTGTGCTACCCAATTCCTCGCCTTTTAGCCCCTCCACTATGGTGACCAGTTTCTGGTAGCGGGATTTGGTGGTATAAACGCGGATTTGGGCAACCGACTGCTTTGCGAGCTCATCGCACGCATGGATATCCATGGGGAGGCCGCATTTTGGACAGATCTCAGACATCAGTTATTTCCTCTTAAGAGAATGCAAAAATATGGTTGCCGGGGTTTAAATAGATTTTGCTCTTGTTAATCGGAATTCGTGATAAAAACGATTTGAATTGCCAATTATTCCAATCTAGGTTATACTGTAGTGCTATGAATTCCCTAATATTAGTCCGTCCAAACCCCACTAACCAACAACTCCCTTCTGCAAAAGGTAAGTCTTGATCCTTGCCCGAAGCTTCCGAAGAGGCTTGTACTTGATCACTTTTTGGCGCTTCCCGGACTTGATGTTCGCGGTTTCCTCCTTCAATGAAAGCTCGGTTTCGAGCAACTTGGTCTTCAGCTCATCAATTGAGAATTGCCTCAGGTCCGATTTTTTGATTATTGCCATAATATCACGATAATTGAAAATTATTTATGATTTGCCCATATTGCAAGTTTTCTTTTCTGCCTATCGCCAATTATTTCGGTGCACTTGCCTCCGTTGCAGCCGGTTTCCCTTCAGCTGCCTTCTTTGCCTCATGGTCTGCGGGCGTCTCGGCGCTCTTGATGAGGTTTTCTGCCTCGTAGGCGGATTTCTTCTTCACCGGCTTTATGAACTTCTTCCTCCTTTCAGCTTTTGCTTTTGCTTCCGCCTTGGCTTTCTCTATTTCACGCATCCTCTGCTCGGCCATTCTTGCCGCCTCGTCCATGGCCGGAACTTCCTCAATTTTTACATCCGCTCCGCCGGCAACTATTGCGGCTATTGCACGGTAATCGATGTTGATCGAATCCGGAAAAACCGTCCCGGGCCGCACTATCTTCACCAAAATCCCAATTGCGCCCGCTTTGAGGTATGCCGTTGCCCTTCCGACATCAATAAGCTTTTTCAATTCCCCGGATTTCTTCAGGTATCCCTGCCTCATCCGCAGCGCCTTCGCCTTGGCGCCTTTTCCCACGACCTTGCCGGCAACGATTATCTCTGTCCCGATGGCACCCGATTCGACCACGTCCCTTAGGTTCATCCGCATGATCTGCTTTATGTTGCCCTCGATCTCGATTTGGCGCGCTATCTTTTCCGCAACAAGTTTTGCATCCAGGGAAGGCCGTTCAACCTCGATAATATCGAGTTGGGGGTTGTCCACGCCAAATTCCTTCTCAAGCTTTTCAGTGATGGCCTTTACGGTTGCGCCTTTCTTCCCGATGACCATGCTCGGCCGCTTTACCCGTATTGCGATCCTTGTGGCAAGGGGCGTCTTCTGGATTTCGATGGTGGAAACTCCCGCATTCCTAAGCTCCCCTTCAAGGTACTGCTTTATCAGGAAGTCCTTCATCGCCTTTGCCAGGAATTTCTTTTCAGTTGCCACTTACCATATCACCAGTGAATTTCATTTATTTTGAGCGCCATGCCCCCCTTTCCCTTCCGCCTTCTTCCGCTTCTTTTTTGCGATCCTTTCCAGGTCCCGCGGGCTGCCCCTTGCCAGGAGAAGTTCCGCACGGCAAGTTTCGTAATTTGCCCAGATCGCCTGCTTTCCATATCCTAAAGTTATCGAGCTCCCAAAATGCTGCCTGTACCTTCGCATCACATTCTGCTTATAGGCGGCTGCCTGCCTCACGACAAGTGTTTCGACATCAAGCCCCTTGAAGTTCGCATTGCCCTCAGCGCTCTTAAGGAGCCTATATGCGATTTTTGCCTCTTTCTTCGGGAACCTTCCCTTGGATCCGCCCAGTTCCGAGCGGTGCCCGAGCCTGGTGCTGAATTTCCTGTAGCGGATGGGCATCCGCATGGCGATGCACTCCTCGAGGATCACCTTGGCCTCGGGAATGCTCCTTCCCTTGATTGCCGCAAGCACGTTGCTCAAATCCTTGTAGCTTGCGTCCATGTCGTATGACTGCGCCCTAGCAACCTCCTTCTCGTCGGGCACCTTGAATGAATACTTGTACAATCCCATATTTTTCACTCATGACTTTTATTTGGCATTTTCCATTGGTTGGTCTGTTCCATGCTTACTTCAATTCCACTGATTTGGAGCCCCGTGTAGCCCCGATTCCAGGGCCCGAATGCTTGACCATCTTGATTGTTATGGAATATTCGCCAAGCCGCCTTCCAAGCATCTGCGGGGTGACCATGAAATCAATCCAATCCTTTCCGTTGTATACCTGGAATCTCCTTTCGAGCATCTCGGGGATAATTACCATTTCGCGAAGATGCGTCTTCATTGGCTTTTTGGGGTCTGTTTTGCGCAGTTTTTCTATGAATTTCCTCATCTTCACGGCCATCCTCTTCATGCTCCTGCGCAATTTGGTAGGTATCAATTTCATGAACTGTTCGAGATTAAGCCTTTTGACCTCCTCGATTTCCATGCCCCTGAATGTGAATTTCTTTGCCATTTCGTGTCACCATGATCTTATTTCTTGGACTCGTCCCTCTCCGCGCTCTTCCCCTGCTTCCTGCCGACCCTGCTTGCTGCCCTGTGGCCAACATAATGTCCGGGCGGCGTGCCGCGCTTCCTCATCGAGGACTTGCCAAAGCTCTTGCCCCCATGCGGATGGTCGTATGCGCTCATTGCAGTGCCGCGCACTTTTGGCCAGTACTTGTTGCGGCTGCGCCACTTGTAACCTGCAGTCCCCGCGCGCTTCAGGGGCTTTTCCGTCCTTCCGCCCCCTGAGGCAACGCCAAGCGTCGCCCTGCAATCCTTGTCAAGGATCATTACCCTCTTTGATGCAAGCTTGATCTCGACAAGCCCTGTATCCTCGTCATGGGAGACGACAGTTGCAAATGCGCCGGACGTTCTGGCGAATTTCCCACCATCGTTCTTCTGGAGCTCGACATTGAATACTATGATTGAATCCGGCACGTTTTCAAGCGTGGTGATCGCGCCAATGCCAAGCTCGGCTTCCTTTCCAAAATTCAATATCTGGCCAATCCGCATTCCCTCCGCAGCAAGCATGTACACTTCGCGCTTATCCTCCAGCATTATTTTTGCGAGCAGCGTATCCTTGGATGGATCCTGGACGAACCCAATCACTTCCCCGCGCGTTTTTTCACTTGGGAACGACGGGTATTTTGCATCGGATATGTACCTGTGCACGGGGTTGCGGTAAATCGGGCCTCCCTTTCCCCGCTTTTGTGAAATCAATACTGTTCCCATAAATCACTCACATCAGATAAGCTTCAATTTGGCTGCCACATCCTGGGATGCGCCCTTCCTAACGAACTTCACGATTGCCTTCTTCTTCCCATTGAACCCATTGATCACGCGCACCTGCCCGACCTTTTCTCCCCAATTCTTCAGGACCTCATCTGCGACCTCCTTTTTCGTGGTGCTGCGCTCAACTATGAATACCATCTTGTTGTCACGCTCAATCATCGCGGCAGATTTTTCAGTTGTCAGCGCATACAGGATTGCCATTTATATCACGATAAAATGATTTTCATTACTGAATGTTTCTCACATGTACAAATTTTCCTTCGCCAGCTTTTGCACCGCATTCTCAGTCCAAAGGGTAAGCCTTCCCATTTCGCCGCCTGGTGCGAGCAGTTCAGCGGTCAATTCCTCCACCTTGCAAACATCCACTCCGGGCAGGTTCCTTGCCGCCTTCCATACCCCATTATCAGATCCCACGACGATGAGCACGCTTCTGGGAGTGAGGTAGCCCCCCTTCCTAAGGCGCGCCCTTCCGCTGCGCATGCGCCTCCTTTCAGCGGCGCGCTCCATGTCCTTTCCAACACCCAATTTCACAAGTATGCTCCTGATCTCCTTTGCCTTCTTGACGCTTTCGATTGCGTTATCCACGATTAGGGGCAATGTTGCTCCATCGACAATGTGGCCCCTACCTGCGACCAGCTCGGCGTTGATTGTCGCTGCAATCGCGCTCCTGATGGCGAAATATTTTTCTTTGATGTTGATCCTTTCAATAATCCGCTTCTGGGGCTTTGGCGGATGCGCCCGCCTTCCCTTGGTTGCATGCGGCACCCGGAGCACCCTTCCGCTCCTGCCCTTTGGGATCTTCTCACGGGGAAGCCTGCTCCTCCCCGTATTGATTATCTGCCTCCAGGAATGCCTTCTGCCGTAATATTCTGCGGTTGTCTGCAATCCCGCCATAGGGTATGCACCCTTTGGCTGCAAAAGCATGCTCCTCTCCGAAAGGAAAGCCCTGCGCACCACATCCCCCCTAAGCTCTGTGCCAAACTGGATGGGCAGTTCCATTTGCCTTATTTCCTTGCCTTCCAGATCAAGCACTTTTGCATTCATTGGCTTTTTCAACCTTGAATATATTTTTTTTGCGTAACGACTGCCCGCATCTGTTTTTTGCATCATAGTTCCAATTTGCATTTGCCAATTTACTTGTTTCACATTACGCTTTTTTTGCATTGAACAAAAGCGCCCTCACATCCGCTTTGCGCGTTGCAATTTTCTGGTAATTCTTGCGGAGCAGGAGCACCCTCTTCTCTGGCCCTTGGACGCTTCCCTCGATAATAAGAAAATCTGATGCGATATTGCCGTAGTCAATGAATCCCCCAGCCGGCGTTGCCTCGCTTGACTTTCCAGCTTCGCCTATTTTGAGGATCCGCTTATTGCTCTCCGTCCTTCTGTGGAAGCCCATCTGCCCGGCCCTTGGGATGGTGTACATGACCTTGCCCTGGGTTTCAGGCCCGATGCTCCCTCCGCGCCTTCTTCGCTGGGTTGCCTTATGCGGCCCAAGCGCAACCCCAAACCTTTTAACGATCCCCTGCCAGCCATGCCCTTTTGTGACCCCGACTGCATCCACGAATTCCCCGTCCGCAAGCACATCGCTTGCCCGAACTTCCTTCCCGAGGATTTCCTTGGCAAATGCCATTTTCTCAACCGTGTCCTTGCCGGCAATCCCGATTTCCGCAATTTCGGGCGTTTTCTTGAGCCCCGCCTTCCAGGGCTGGGTAGCGACGAGCGCCCTCACATCGGCAAGCGGGCGGTTGTGGAAATTTTCCAATTTGAATTTGGCTTTTTTGGCAACGGTAACGGTTCGCCCCAGCTCCTTTGGGGCGTTCATCGCAGGCACTTCAGCAATTTTCTTAAGGCCATTGGGCGTGTCTTCATAAGCGGTTATTGCATAAAGGTACATCGGCGGGGCCTCGAGGACGGTCACTGCCTTTGCAACCTCCTGATTCTTGAACGGGGATTCGGAATCCTCAATCATGAGCACCTGGCCCATCCCCGCCTTGTATGCCAGGAATCCCTGCAGCCCCTTCCCTGAATACGCCCAAGCGCGGATCCTAGGGACTAGTTTTGGCGCGCGCTTCCGTCGCCAATATGCCAGCGAACCCCTCCTTGGACCCTTATCTCCCATTTTATCTCACTTTACGAGCGCAAATACCCCTATTGATAATTTTCCTTCTTTTTCCAGAAGAATCAGAAGTTCTCTTCTGTAATTCAAATGCTCCCCTTACCATTTGCTTATTCGGCTTTCACCTTATGGACTATCGGGGGAGTTGTCTTGTATAAAATCTTATTGTCGCAAGCAGGGCACCTGATGAATTCGAGCTCATTGAATTCCTTCCCGCACCTTCCGCATTTGTACATGTTGATAACCCGCGCATAAATTGAAAGAGGTCAGAATTTATCTCATATGCATATTAAAAGGCTATCCTTTGAGATTATTTTTAGGTAAAATGAGGATGGATGTGCCTTCATTTGCCTAAATAATTGCAATTAGCCCTTTATTTTAATATTTTACCATATAATTTAACTAGATTAGCCCTTTAAAGGTTAATTTTAGCCCTAATAATTCAAAATTTTGGCAGGATTGCAACCGCCGCAATGAGCGCAATGACCGCTACGAGGATGCTTGTGGATAGCGACCAGGAATAAATTTCGGAAATCATGAGCCCCCCCAGGAGAAGCAGGAGGAAGAACAGCGCGCCGGACTGCATCGCATCCAGCATTACTGGAAGGAAAATCAGTGCAAGGAATGCGAGCCCAAGCGCTCCCCAAAAACTGTCGTTTCCAAGGCCCGCGCGCATGATCGCCCACAATATGCCGGTCATCAACGCAAGCGCATAGATGAAATTCTCGTTCAGGACAATGTTCCCAAGGTACCCGAAGTCCATCTTGTTCCCCCAATAAAGTTTTTTCGTGAGAAAATAGCCGATTTTTGCAGGATTGTTCCTAAAATATTTTCCAGCAACTCATTCCAAATTTATCCTTTACCCCCTATTTTTTCTTCTTCACAACCATCCTCACAATGCCGGCAGCACCACCATTCCCGCGATCATGGCAACCAGGATGGCAATTATGCTCGTGGAAAGGGGCCATTTGTATGCGGTTGAGATTGCGAACCCGCCCAATAGGAGGACGATAATGAATGCGCTTCCCACCTGCATTGCGGAAATCACAAATGGCAGGAAGACCATTGCAAAAATCGCGAAAAGAAGCGATTTCGAAAAATTGTCGTAATTGAAAAGCAGCTTTAAAATCATCCAAATTACGAATGTCAGGAAAATAAGCGCATACACGAAATCTGTGGTCCCGATCATGTCAGATAGGTATGTAATTTGCATTCAAACCACTCATGAGAACCTGAAAAGGAACAGCCCGATGAATACTGTTGTGACGACGGCGGATATTGCCTGCGCCAGCCTGATGTTGTAAATTCTCATTGAAACCAGCCCGGCAATTGTTACCAGTGCAGCGAATATTTCCGGGGTTGAGCCCTGGAGCAGTGCAACTGCTATTGCGCCAATTGCCGTAATAAGGGCCGCTTCCTTAATGGTTCCAAATCCGAATGTGAGATGCACAAATAGCCAGACCGCTCCGGATATCATTACGAATGAGTAGGCCATTATCAATAAATCCTCCATAACCTTCCCCACACCTCCCTTTGACGTTCTACTAAAATGCGGTATGAAATATATAAATTTAAGCGTTTTCGCCAATTGACGAAAACTAGAGGTTAGCCCAAGTTTGGATGTTGGCGGAATCGCATCCGAATATGCGAACTAGTTTGCTAAATTGTAGGTGCCTTTTTCATTTCCTTAGCCATTTTTTTCGGCATGGGCCAGCAGGGGCAATTATTCTGGTGTGCAATGTGCCATTCCCTTCTTTGCTCATACGTGGAATTTTTAGGCATCCTGTTTTTCAGGTGCCATGCCTTGTTGATTGCCGTTTTAATCGCCTTTTTTCGCATAAGGAAAGAAACGCTGGGGATGGGATTTCTGGGCAGCCGGAAAAATTTCTTTTTCTTCCAAGGGTCTTTTTCTTTCAAAAGAAAAAGAGGCTTGAACCCATACTGACCTTGCGGCCAACTAGATCTCGAGTCTAGCGCGTTACCGGATTGCGGTCTTGCCAAATTGCTTTAGCCAATTTCCGCCACCCCAGCATCGCTAATCAGGTGGGTTTATTATTTAATAATCCTAGCACCGGTCCGGCGTTAGGCTTTCGCTTCTGCGCGAATTGCGACCTCGCAATCCGGATCCGCGTCAATGAGGCCGCCCTTCACAGATAATGCCAATGGGGAAGAAGGCTTGCAAATCCTTTTCTTTAATGGATGGTAATCAATCCCATCGCCCGGCCCTCCGATAATATATGTGCTCGGATAGCCGGGATTGGATGCGAAATCGCTCCACAAATTGCCGGTGGTGCTCAAGTTCCAGCTGTTATTGTAGGTGCCATAATCGGCGCCAAACATTTCATGGGCGGAAATGGCATTGCTGGTGAACTTGTTGTTCCAGATGACATTGCCATCCACTGAATTTTCGAAAAGCATCCCGTAGTAGCTATTGCCATCGATGGCATTCCCGTATATCCTGTTGCGCTGAAATGCCCCGCCGTAAAAGCCCAGCCGGCTCTTTTTTATTATGTTGTTCGCGTAAACCCCGTTCCGGCCACCAACTACGGCTATGCCAAAACCAGTGTTGTTCTCAATAATGTTGCCAGAGATTTCGCCATTTGAGCCGCCAGATGAATCGAGGTAAATCGCATATCCCCCGTCCCTGATGAGGTTGCCGGTCACCTTATGGAACCCGCCGTGCACGAGCAGGATTGCGTAATTCCTGTTGCCGACGAATTTGTTCCCCCTTATTTCCGAGCCCTTGGAAGCGCCATATAGGACGTAGATTGCCTTTCCATAATTATTTTGGAACTGGTTGCCGATGATCCTCGAATTTGGCGATGAAGTTACCTTAACGCCTTCGTAGAAGCCCCTTATGTTGCACTCCGTAATTGTTACCCCGCTAGAGCCATCAATCCCGATCCCCGAGGTTGCGGGAGGTATCCCGATTATGCCATGGCCGTTGCAGTCCAGAGTGACGTTGCTGGTATTGATGAAAAGCGCGACATTCGTCGGGCAGGAAAGGTCGTACCACATGCTCTGCGATGCAACAAGCGTATCCCCGCAGTTGCATTGAACGGGCCCGCCGCACACTGCCGCGTCAGCCGTGTTAAGGAAAAACGCAAAGATAATGCCAAGAATCGCAAAATATTTCACATCCATTTGGACCACCTGCTGAATATGTTACTACTCATGGGAAATAAGTTATTAAACCTTCATCCGAGGGAAAATTTTTCCACGACAGAATATTTTGCGCCTTCCGGTGTCAGCTCGCTTTTAACCAGGCAGAACTCGTCTGCTTCGAATTCGCCGAAGGATTTTTCCGCAAGTGTGAGCTGGAGGTCTTTAAGCTTTTTCAGGTTGTCATTTGATTTTACCCTCGCAAGCGTGATATGGCTGATGAACTCCTTGTCCGGCGGCATGTCCAGCGCCTTTGCCAATTTGGAATGGAGCAGCTTGATTTCCCCATTACCGTCATTTGCCCCGACCCACACGACACGAATGTAATTTTCCGATGGGAAAAAGCCAACTCCCCCTATTTCTATGGGGAATTTGCCCATCTTGATCATTTTCGCCTCCTCAATGATCTTTTCTGCTTCCTCTTCCGTCCTCTCCCCAAGGAACAGCAAGGTGATATGGAGCTGGTGGTACTTTGAAATGGATGCGGAAATACCGGTCTTTTTCATC
>DATDZF010000060.1:0-3464 GCA_035288785.1 Candidatus Norongarragalinales archaeon | reverse complement strand
GTGCTTGAAACCGGCGTTGGGAATTGCCATTTGTATGTTGATAAGGATGCCGATCTGGAAATGGCGCTCCGGATTGGGATAAATGCGAAGTGCCAGCGTCCTGGCACCTGCAATGCGATTGAAAAGGTGGTTGTGCATAGTGAAGTTGCCCAGAAGTTTTTGCCCATGCTGGCGAAGGAATATTCGGATCGAAAGGTTGAAATGAGATGTGATGAGGCCAGCTATCCAATTGTCACCTCTACTGGCGCAGCTGCCAAAAAGGCCTCTGAAGAGGATTGGGGGAAAGAATATCTCGATCTCATTGTAGGAATAAAGCTTGTAAACTCCCTCGATGAGGCAATTTTGCACATCAACAAGTATAATACTCGGCATTCGGAGGCAATAATTACAGAAAACAAGGCATCGGCACAGAGGTTCATGAGTGAAATTGATGCCGCTGCGCTCTACTGGAATGCCTCCACCCGCTTTACCGACGGGGGCGAATTCGGGTTTGGTGCCGAAATCGGCATTAGCACCCAGAAGATCCATGCAAGGGGGCCGGTTGGGCTAAGGGAGCTGACATCGTATAAATATTTAGTGGAGGGTCACGGCCACATACGGGAATGAAAATTTTTGCCTGTTCTTTAGTCAAATAACCAAAATATTTACCTGATATCTATGCCACTTAAAATCGGAATCCTTGGCTATGGAAAATTAGGGTCGGCAATCGCCTCGGGCCTAATTTCGCGCAAGTTCGATGCGCAAATTCATGCATACGATAAGCACGCCGTAATTCCTCCGAATATAAAAATTGAAAGGAATGAAATCGAGCTCCTCAAATCATCCGACCTGTTGATAATTGCCATAAAGCCCCAGGATATTGGCAACTTATTAGCTTTCATAGCCCCGGAAATGGCCAAACTCAAGCCCTTCCCCATGGTAATTTCCGTAGCTGCGGGAATACCTATCTCCTTTTACGAGGGAAAGCTTGGCTCCGGAATTAAACTAATGCGGGTTATGCCAAACATTGCCGCAATATGCGGGGAGAGTGCATCCGCGTACGCGGTTAACGGGAATGTCAATGAAAAGGATGCCCCCTTGATTGAAAGCATCCTCAAATGCATCGGGAAATGCTGGCGAGTAGATGAGAAGGATATGGATGCAATAACCGCCCTATCCGCCAGCGGCCCCGCATATTTTTTCAAATTGGCCGAGGCCATGGCGCAGGCCGGAGTAAAGGAAGGGCTTGAGCCAACGATTGCAAAGCAATTGGCCATCCAAACCCTGATCGGATCCGCTGCCCTGCTGAAAAGCAGCGGTGAAAGCCCCTCAGAACTCCGGGAAAAAGTCACTTCCCCAAACGGCACAACACATGCTGCCCTGAAAGAGCTGCAGGAGGGTGGGTTTGATGGGTTGGTTGCCAGTGCAGTTCATGCCGCAAGGGCACGGAGTGCCGAGCTCTCCAAAGGCTAAAAAACGGACTGGTGCTAATTTCTTCCAATAAAATACCGCGAATGGGGGAAAAGCCCATATGCATCAAATTTAAGTGATAATTATTATGGTAGAGATGAAGCAGCGCGAATTCAACGCCTTGCCCCTTTCTTCCACCGAGAAGAGCAATGCTCTTCACGGCCCCTGAGAACGAAGTTCTCATGGGAGAAAGGTGCGATGGCGCCGCGCCAAAGAAAGTATTTGAGTGATTAATACTATGGTAGAAATGAAGCAGCGCGAATTCAACATTGACAAGAAGCGCAATTTCTCCGAATGGTACAACACCATAATCTATGCATCCGAGCTTGCGGATATCCGCTACAACATCAAGGGATTCCTCGTCCACCGGCCTTGGAGCGCACTTGCATTCCGGCATATCTACCGCCTGTTCGAATCCGAATTGGAAGCCGATGGGCACATGCCGGTAATCTTCCCAACGCTCATCCCCGAGGAAAATTTCCTTAAGGAAAAGGAGCATGTGGAGGGTTTTGCACCCGAGGTCTTCTGGGTGACGCAGAAGGGGGAAGAAAAGCTCGACCGCAGGCTTGCCCTCCGGCCGACAAGCGAAACCGCATTCTACCAGATGTACAATTTGTGGGTTGATTCCTTCAGGGACCTGCCCCTTAAACTTTACCAGAGCTGCTCGGTTTTCCGGGCGGAAAAGGAAACGAACCCTTTCCTTAGGGGATCGGAATTCCTCTGGATAGAAACCCATGACTTGTTTGAAACGGCGGAAGGGGCGCAAAGGCAAACCGCAATGGACCTGGAAATAATGTCGAGGGTCGCAACCGAGCATCTGGGGATAGCCTTCATTCCCTTCGAAAGGCCGCAATGGGACAAATTTGCCGGCGCCGAAAAGACGTACGCCTATGACTGCCTCATGCCAGATGGGAAGGCGTTCCAATTCGGTAGCACGCACCTACTCGGGCAGCATTTTACCCTTGCTTTTGAGGTAAGCTTTACTGATGCGCAGGGGAATAGGAAAAATCCCTATTCAACATGCTTTGGCCCCGGAATTTGGCGGGTCCTTGGCGCCGTTATTTCAGTGCATGGAGACCAGAAAGGGCTCATCATGCCCTATGCGATTGCGCCCATACAGGTAATAATAGTCCCAATCTCGAAAAGCGACTCCGGTGATGAGGTATTGAAAAAAGCAATTGAAATAAAATCCCTTTTGCTGTCAGCTGGAATCCGTGCCGAAATTGACAAATCCGACCGAACCCCGGGCTTCAAGTACAACTGGTGGGAAATGCGGGGCGTTCCATTCAGGATAGAGCTTGGCTCCCGGGAGGTAGTAGAAAAATGCGCAACGCTTGTCCGCAGGGATACGCGGGAAAAAATCAAGATTGGGATCGATGGATTGGTGGATGCGGTCCTTGCCCAGGCCGATCTCCAGCTTAAATCGCTGAAAGCAAATTCTGAAAAGGAATTAGCCCAGGCCATCCGTACCGCAAACACAAAGGAGGAGGCAAAACGGATCCTAGAGGAGAAGGGATTCGCCAGGATTTTCATCTGCACCCTGGATATGGATGGCAGGAAATGCGCCGAGGATTTGAAGGAATTTACAAAAGGGGGAAAAGTGCGGGGCATCCGGCTTGGGGAAAAACCCGAGAATGGGAAGTGCATTGCATGCGGTAGGGACGGGATCCGGGTTTATTTCGCAAGGCAATATTGAAAAAAGTTGCATCTCCTGCAGGCATCCTCGACTGAATCTAAACGAATTCCCTGTAATCCTCCTTGATCACATTCAGTATAATGTGGGTGTTTGTCCGCTCGACTTCCGGGATTGCCAGGATGCTTTTCACCAGCTTGCTTAGTTCGACCCTGCTTTTGGTCTTAACAATCACAACGGAATCGCTGCCTCCTGTAATATCATACACCGCGCTAACGCCAATCATCCCCGCAATCTTATGCTGCACTTCCAGCAAGGATCCCTTGCGAAAAGTGATTTCTATCACTCCCATGTAATCATACCCGAGCCTTGAGAAATCAAG
>DATDZF010000059.1:0-7030 GCA_035288785.1 Candidatus Norongarragalinales archaeon | reverse complement strand
CGTGCAGTTTGCACAAGGGGGAGGTACCTCCCCCGACGCAAACATTGATTCGAAGAAGTAAATACGGGGGTGACGATCCGACAAAAGTAGGGGGCGGAGCCCCATAGTTTTGTCACGGGCTCGAAGGGATTTGAACCCTTGACATTTCGGTTAAGAGCCGAACGCTCTGCCAGGCTGAGCTACGAGCCCTAAAAAAATGAATCTAAGCTGCCCCATCCTAAAACTGATGGCGCATGCCAATTCCCATCCTTAAGGGAATAAGAGTAAATTGTGCCCACATATTATTAAAAAAGGGCGCTATGCGCATTAATACCGCAAAGCTGAGGAACATGGTCCAGGCAGAACCCAAGGTCGACGAAAAAAAGCGCCGCAGCCTCAAGTATTCGACGATCGAGGGCGCAATGTACAATGTCATGGCAGGGCTTACGGACAATTACATAAACCCATTTGCGATCGCCCTTGGCGCAAGCAATTCCACAATAGGCCTTATCCGCTCAATCCCGCCCCTCCTCGTGTCTGTTGCGCAGCCATTCGCACTTCGGATATCCGCGCTTTTTCGCTCCCGCAAGCAGTACATCATGGCCGTTGTTTTCCTTCAGGCGGCATCCTTGCTGCTGCTGGTTTCGATACCCCACCTGTTCCGGGAAAATGCCGAGCTGATGCTGCTATTGTTCTTTTCGGCATATTCGATCCTTGCCCCGATGGGCATGCCCGTTTGGACGAGCTGGATGGCCGACCTTGTGCCGGAAGGGATTAGGGGGAGGTACTTTGGGCATAGGAACATGGTCGGGAGCATCGCAACCTTTGCAGCCATACTTTTCGGCGGATTCCTGCTGGCGTTTTTCGGCAAGGATGTTTTCCTTGGCTTTAGCTTGCTGTACATCCTTGCAAGCATTTTCCGGCTGCTGTCTTTTGCCTCGTTTACAAGGATCGAAGAGCCGCCGGCAAGGTATTCGGAAGGGAGGCTAAATGTATTTGGCTTCCTTAGGGAAGTCCGGAACAACGAGTTCGGATTGTTCCTTTTCTATTATTGCCTACTCATCTTCTCCACCGCAATCGCAGGCTTCTTCTTTTCGGTATACATGATCCGGAATTTGGGATTCAGCTACTACACATATGCAATCATCGAGGGAATATACGCCATTGCCATGCTTGCGGGTAACAGCTATTGGGGGAAGGTAATAGACAGGTTCGGTAACAAGCTCGTGCTCTCGGTAACCGGGCTGATGGTCCCATTTGTCCCGCTCCTATGGCTGATGTCAGGAAACCCGGTTATCCTCACATTCGCTGAAATCTTCTCTGGCTTTGCCTGGGCGGGGATGAACCTTGCGCTTTTCAATTACGTGATCGGCTTTGGCTCCTTGAAAAACAAGACTGCGCAGTACACTGCGAATTTCAACTTCTTCCAGGGGATTGCAGTCTTCATCGGGGCGATCATCGGCGCCTTCCTAGTGGAGGGAACGGCCATCCATAACCTTTCGGGAATACCCCTTGTCTTCATGCTCTCGGGAATTCTAAGGCTTGTTGCCGGGATTGCCTTCCTTCCGCTCATAAAGGAATTCAAGAGCGTCGAGAATTTCCACGGGAATGCGCTCCTGAACTTTGGCTTCTACATGCCCGCACGCAACCTCGCCTACAACATACACTCAATATATTCGAGGACGGAAACCTTCTCAAAAAAGGCGGTTAGGAAAATCAGATACCGCATCTAGCGGATATTGCGGAATATATCTCGTAAGCAATCTGCCCCTTCGATTTCAGTTTCCCTTTTTGGGAGCAGTCGACAATTGCCCAGCCCCGTTTCCTTGATTGCGCCAAATAAAGTGCCCTAACCCGCTCCTGGTAGGTTGCATCCTTCTCATGCAGGTCCATCTTCCCTCCCCTTTTTTTGAGCAATTTCTTCGAGGATGAAGCTGGCAGGTTGAGGAACACCACCGCATCCGCTTGCGGAAGGCGGGATTCGAGCAAATCCAGCCAGCGGATAAAACCCGCCCTTGCCTTTGAATTATTTACTTTTGCGGCCTGGTAAAGGTTGCTTTGCGAGTACCTGTTGCAAATTATGCACACACCCATTTCTAGTTTGGCGGATATCCTATCCAAGTGCTGGTAGCGGTCAAGCGCATACAGGAGGGAAATAACCTCTGGCGGATATGCATCGATATTCCCAAGCTTGCCCCCAAGATAGCGCCCTATTAGCTTCCCAAATTCGCTTTCATAGGTTGGGAAGTTGATAATTTCCACCTTCTCCCCATTGCGTGCGAGCCTTTGTGCAAGCATCCCAGATTGCGTGCGCTTGCCAACTGCATCCGTACCTTCGATAACGATCAGCCTTCCCCTTACGGAATCATCCCGAAGAGTCCGGGATTTGCCTTCCCTTTTGCCAATTCCCATCCGTTTTATTTTTCCCATCTCGGTCACATGAAAGTTATAAGCAAAACCGCCACAAACGGCACAAGCAGATTGTCATCGATATGGAAATCCAAAGTCTCGATGACCGCTAGCACTGCCGAATAGAAAAGCCCGATTATCCCAATGAATGGGAATGCAACAATGGCGCCGGAAATGAAGAATGCAAGGCTGCCCTCCCAACTCTTAACTGGATTCCATTCAAGCTTGTGTACCCCGTAGCGCATCCCAACCAGGGAGGAAACCCCATCGCCAACCGCGAAAATTGCAATTGCCGCGAGCATGTAATCGAACTGCTTGGCATATGAGAGGATCAATAATATCCCTACAAGGTACATGAGGGGGCCCCTTCCGCCAAATAAATCCCTGCGGCGGCCGAACTTTTTCAGGACCGAATCAAAAGGCCCAATCCACATCCCAAGAATTTTCATATTTATCAGCATCAGGCCGGTGATGAGGAGCCCTAGCAGTATGAGTTCGGTTTGGGCAAGCCCGTCATCATCAAGGCCAAACCAGTAGAGCATGCCAATTACCATAAGCCCGGCAAGGATATGGATGAGCTGCCTGCCCTCCTCGAAACGTGCAAAGGCCCCCTTTTCCCTGATTTTTTTGGTTTTCAAGCGCTCATGGAGCCTTTCAAGCGCAAAGTAAACAAACATGCCCAGGGACAGCCCCGCAACTATCTGGTTGACGGAATGCACCCCCAGATACACCCTGGAGAAGGCGATAAGGAAGGAGAGCGGAAGGAATAGGAAGAATGCAAAGCTCCCAAGAGTTGCTGCGGGCAAAAGGACCGATGTGATCGTGTGGCCGGATGGGAACCCGAAATCATTGCAGTCAACGAGGGCCGGAAACGCCTTGCAGGGCCGGTCCTCCTGGTAGAAGGTCTTGAGAGTCAGGGTGAGCAGCATCACGACCAGGAAACTTAGGATCAGCACCCGGCGGTGCTTCGTGAATGCAAGCGCGAGCAGGGTCAGGATTATTATGACGGGCGAATAATCCTTGTCCAACATCACTGAAATGTTTCTGAGCAAAAGCTCGAATAGGTCCATGGTAGGGGTAATGTTGCGCTTTTTTATAAGCTTTGGGAGGAAGCCAAACGGCCGGAAATAAAAATGCCCCCCTTGAATGCTTTTTATTCCTTCACCGCTCTAATCTACCATCTGCCTAGGTAACTCAGCTTGGTTAGAGTGCCAGACTCATAAGGAAAACCTTACGAGTTATGAGCCTTGCAAAAGGCAATGATAAGATAAGGCATTCGTGGCATCTGGAAGCCGAGGGTTCAAATGTCTGCGGCGGGGGAAGCATCCCCCCTGAGCAGGCTGCCCGCTCCCCCTCAAGGGAAGCAGTTTGTTTTGATGCGCAAATGAAATTCGTTTTCTTTTGCGGCGCCACCGCTTTTCTTTATTGAAAAGAAAAGCAAGGCATGGAAATCCCCCCCTAGGCATTTTCTATTCACATCGTGAACTAAAAATGGGAAATAAGGCAATCGCGGCATTCCTGCTCATTTGCGCAATGGCAATTGCATTTAATTTGGGGCACTCCGCATTCCCTTCCGGAAAGAAACTCGCCTTTTTCGCACCGGCCATAACCGATTCCGGCCAGGGAAACCTCGTTGAATTCGAGATGCAGATATTGCCAGGGGAAGGCCGGACACTTGTGAACATCCAGAATGCCGACTTCAAGGACGATGTGGAATATGCGCTACGGAAGGCGCGCTTCAACGCGGATAAATTCCTGGGAATCTCGTCAAGCAAATTCGACATCGTGCTCTCCGTCAGGGGGGAAGGGAGCTTGGTATCCGGCGAATCTGCAGGGGGGATGTTTGCGGTTGCGATAATTGCGCTCGAAACCGGGCGGGGGCTAAGGAAGGATGTCATGATCAGCGCCCTTATAACCGAAAGAGGCGAATTGAGGGATGTGGGCGGGATAGAGGAAAAAATCCTTGCGGCAAAGGAGGGAAAGCGGAACATTTTCCTTGTTTCAAGCAACCAGAAAATCAAGGATGAGGATGAGCTGGGGAAGGGCATCTCCATCATAAGGGTCGGGGACCTTGCCGAGGCGGCCAAATACCTGATCGAATAGGGGGAAAGCGGCAAATAGGCAAGTTTTTTTAATCCCAAAAAGGTAATGGGTCCGATCGTTATGTGGAAGGTTGTTGCGGTCTTCCTGTTTCTTCTGGTGCTTTCGGCCATATCGGCAATAAAGCGGGAGGGTTTCTATTGGATGCTCGCCTTGTTCTCGTCCTTCCTTGCCGTGGGCATATTGCTTTACATCAGCATATCCTTCAGGAAATCGCGCGAATCAGAGCAAAAATTGAAGGAAATCCGAAGCGAAATGGGGAGGCCGGCATTTGCCTATAGAATTGGGACAAACGAAACCGGAAGCGGGGAACCAGTTGCCGTGCCGCTCGTGGATTTCCCAAAAGTGTCAGAGCCAGAGCACCATGCGGATAGCCCGGGGCCTGGCGAGATCCACATGACCCAAATGGAGGTGCCGAAAATGGCGGACATGGATCTTCCAAAACAAGCCAATGAGGTTAAATCGGATGATGGGAGGCCATCCCAAAAAATAGATGTGCCGCAACCGGTTCCAGATGATAAGGGCAAGGACAGTGAGGATAAGTCCTCCGTAGACCTCGTTGCGCTTAGGGCCAAAATAAGAAAGGATCAGGATGAGGGGAAGGTTTAACCAAGCTTGTTCTTAATCCGTTTTTCCCTCCTATTCGCCTTGGTATTCTCCTCCCTGCTGCTATCGAACTCCGCCTCTGAAACCTTTCTTAAGAAAACCAAAAACGCCGTGAAAATGAGGCCCGTGTTTTCCGGCCGGCTACCATATGACCTGATTTTCCAATCGCGCAAGAATGCATCGGTTACCCTTTCCACCCTCAATTTCAATTTTTCAGCCTCCATCACGAAACGGTTGGCTTGCTCGACATTGGGGATGTAGCCAACAATCCATCCCCCCATTTTAACGGAATCCTTTGCATGAATAAGCACTTTTTCGCTCTCGGCCATATCGAGAGTTACAAGATCCACATCCTTCTCATCAAATCCAGAAAAAGCATCCTTCTCCTTGAGCTCCACCACTTTTTCCAAACCTGCCCTAGTGATGTTTTTTTTTGCCAAATCCGCAAATTCCGCCCGGTTCTCATAAGTAACGACATTTCCATCCGGCGCGGCAATGCTCCCCAGATAAATTGCCAAATAGCCAGATCCCGCGCCGGCGTCAACTACCCTATCCCCGCTTTGCAGCCCGGTGAGGCCGGAAATCAGGGATGCGTCCTTCAGGGTGATTATCTGCGGGCCACGTTTAAGTTTTCTCCAAGTATTGCTATCGAGCATGTTCATCAATCGCTTTATCGGTTTTATTCCCCTTCAACAGTCAAATTACTCCAATTCAGCTTATTATTTCTTTCAGTGCAACCGTCGCATAGCTTCCGGAAGGAAGCGCAAAGCGGAGGCGGATTCCCCTTTTTCCCCCCTCTTTTTGTTCCGCGCACGCAAAGTCCTTTAAAAATGCGAAATTGGGGCGGTAGGTGCCCTTCGAATTCAGTTCCGGTGTGCTTTTCATGACAAACTCCTCCTTCTTGACTTTCTCCCTTCCCAGCAATTTTTCCTCATCCTTGGAAAGCTCGGTTTGGAAGCCAACCAATTTGCCCAAAATTACCGCACGTTTTTCGGAAATGAGCCCATTCACCATCTTTTGCTGCGCCTTTGATTCGATTTTCTTATGCTGCTCCACATCGGGAAACCCCAGGTCATTCATCCCGCAGTAATAGTCGCCCAAAGCCGGTTTTAGCAGTTTTCCCTTCTTGATGCGCGCCTCGAGGATTTTGTTGAATAGCTCGCTTTGGTAGGCGTGGATGAATAGCAGCTGGAGTGAGCGGTGCAGTTTCCTGAAGGCCCCCAAATAATCATTGGGGCTTTGTGTGAGGTGGGAGAGCATATAGCGCTCGTGCTTAAGGAAGTACGGAAAGGTGCGCATTGCCTCATGGAAATTCATGCTCTTTTCAAGCAGCTTCCTTGCCTTGGAGGCCTGTTCATCCTTTTCACCCTCATCCGTATGGCACAAATAATTGAGGATGGCTTCCTTGAATTTGCCCTGGACAAGGAGTTTCCCCACAATTGCCGTATTTTTCCTTGCGCTCCCAAACCTCTGGTCTCCGAAATAATTTGGGATGCAATAATTCTGCCGTTTAAGCTTCATTTCGATCTTTTCCGCGCTTAATTTCCGAAAATCCGTTGAGCCGATGTTTTCCTCGGTGAGGGTAATTGTGAATCGGTTTCCCGAAAGCCCCCCCAGCTTCACCTTACCGTTTGAGAGCCATGCGCCGTTGATTTTGATATCCTTGATGTTAAGGGCAAGGAGTTGCCGTGGCTGGATTGCAAATGCCGAGCAGAGCTGCACGGTCAGTGCATTCCTATCCTTATTGCCTGCGAAATTTATCCGGCCGGAGTTGATATACAGCCGGTCGGCAATCTGCCTGGTTGCATTCGAGGTTGTCCACAGCCGCTTTTGGAGGGCGAAAACGGAGAAGAAATGGTTGCTTGATTGGAGTTTTTCGTCCTGCCTCGAGTATGGTTTGTCGATTTCGAGCAGGTCGCCGTTTGCTGCAATCTCC
>DATDZF010000058.1:0-19739 GCA_035288785.1 Candidatus Norongarragalinales archaeon | reverse complement strand
CCTCCTGCGAATGTTGACCAGAGGAGCATTATTGCTACTGAAGGACAAATTCTAATAAATACTGAAAATTGGGGTGCAGAGAATGGCCACTCCTACGCGATTAGGACGGATAGGTACGTTTTATTCGGTGAACCTATCTGGACGGATCCTGTAAATCTTTCTACAGCGGTTCCGGGTGCAATGATGAATTGGGATTATAAAGTGTTCCAGCAAGCATCGTCGACATTTTCATGGACTCCAAATTACTGTCAGGCACGACCTTTAGATTACTCATTTAGAGTCTTGAGATATATGGACATCGATCCCAATATATATCCAAATAACTATACTCATGTAAATCTTACAAATATCACCGTCCTCAACACAAACCGCCCCCCAACACTCACCGGCTACCCGTTCTGGAGCAGCAACGTGATGTACATTCCGGCAGGGGGCGCGCTGGCATATTACCTGCAGCCGGCGGATCCGGACAAGGCGGAATGCAATGACGACACCGTGACGATGGAGTTTTCATTGTCCCCCATGATCAATCCCTCCACGCTCTCCCAGATCGCCGGCCAGTGGTATTTCATCACAAGCCCAAGGCACCAGGATGTGGGGCAGCACGAGCTGAGATTGAAGGCAATTGACAGCCAGGGCGCATTCGTCGAGAAAGTGGTCACCGTTTACGTGTACGAACCGGTTTTGAGCTGGAATGCAACGGAAAACTCCACGCTGACATTCACGGATACGATGGAGACCACCAATCCATTGGATTTAGTTGCGATCCAGCCCCAGGGGCTCCCTCCTGGCGCCACGATGCCCCAAATGATGGGCACGGGCTTCGCCAGCAGCGTCTTTGCCTGGACACCCAATTTCTGCCAGGGGCCGCAGAACTATGTCTTCAACTCCAACCATTACCTCAATGACCAGCTTGCCTATATCCAGACGCACACTATTTCCGTAGGCAACGTTGACCGGCCGCCGGTTATCACCACAAGCGCAGCCTCCACAGCATCGGTCAAGCTCGGGGCAACCCTGACACTGAAGTTCCAAAAATCCGATCCCGACAGGGATGTGTGCCATGACGATTCGGTTACGTGGGGGCAGGTGAACATGGTCCCGAAAACCTACCTCACGCAGCCAAATTACGTGCAAAGCGGGGGTCAGTATAACGACAACTTGACCTGGACCTGGGGGCCAATAAAAGAGGGGGATTTGGGGACGTTCAATTTGACACTGGTTGTTGATGACACGAAGGGAAAATGGGCAAATAAGCTGATCAAGGTCGTTGCGTACAGGCCATCGGGAGGCGGCGGTGGATGCGGCGGGAAGTTCCAGAGGGCGTGCACGTGATGCAGAGGTTTTTTGCCCCTCGATTCATGCGAGGAAACTGTGGCGTAAACAGCGTTTACTCCTTTCTAGATTAGGCCATCGAATGCTATGCCGGAATTCAATTCCTTATCGCTAAGGGTGAACGCTTTTCCGGTTTCCCTCATTGTAATCAGGGGGAAGAAGCGCCATTCCTCGCGGCTCACCTTCCAGGCGATATAGAAGGGGATCGCGGTGCGCCTCTCGAATTCCTTCATTGCATCCATCCTTTCCTTGTCAATCCAGAGGTTGCCGGAATTCCATGCCTTGCATTCAATTGCGAATTTCTTGGTGGAGGAGAGCACTATGAGGTCGGGGGAGGTGGAATCATGCGCGCTGCCGGCTGCCCGCACAACAAAAAAGCCCCTCCCCTCGAACATCTTCTTGAGCTGGCGTTCGTAATTTGCGCCCTTTTGGGACATATTTATTATTAAAAGAGGAAGCGGTTTAAATATACGATTTTGCTTGATGGATGGATTCGAAGGGATCATGATTAGGCCGGATTACCATGAGGCAGATTGCAACCGGAATCATATGATGGGAATTTATGAGAACAAAAAAATTCATATTCAAGGACCACAAGGCGGACATGTTCATCGAGGCGTACGGGAAGAGCTACCCGGAGGCATTGGAGAACTGCGCGCAAGGGCTATTTGAGACGATTGCGGATACGCAGGGGTTGAAAGAGAAGGAGAAACTGTTCGTGATGGAGAAAGCTTCAGGCCTGCCGGAGCTTACAACCTACTTGCTAAACCGCATTGTATCGGAAGGGGATGCGAAGGAGATGATGTTCAAGCGCCTCAAGGTGCTAAGTTTCGAGGAAAAGCAGGATATGTTCTTCATTGAAGCGGAAGCGTATGGGCAGGAGGCGGTGCACAAGCTGGGAAGGATGTATGTGAAGGCGGTCACGCACCATGAGGCAGCAGTTGAGGAAAAAAAGGGGAAATGGACGATAAAAATATTGCCGGATATTTAGCTGATTTCCATGAGAATGATCGCAAAGGGCGCCGAAGGGGAAATTTTCGAGCTGAAGGGAAAGGGAAGACCAGAAATCCTCAAGCGCAGAGTGGTGAAGCGCTATCGTATCCCTTCACTCGATAAAAAAATAAGAGAGTCCCGCACGAAAAGGGAGGCGAAAGTGCTGTTTGCGGCGAAAATGGCGGGGATCAAGTGTCCACTCATCTACGATGTAAAAATGGGCGAGACGGAAATATTGATGGAAAAGATTGAGGGGATTAGACTTCGGGAATGCCTGATTGATAACGGAAATGGAAAGGAAAAACCGGGGAAGATCGGGAAAAACAGGGTCATGGGAATACGGCCCAAGCCAGCCAAAATCCTTGCAAAGGCAGGGGCGGCACTTGCAAAGCTCCATAATGCAGGCATCATCCACGGCGATTTCTCAACCGCGAACGTGATGGTTATGGAAAATGGGGAAATTGCCATCATAGATTTTGGGCTGGCGGAATTCTCTAGCTCGGTTGAGGACAAGGCAACGGATGTTTTGGTGTTCAAGAAAAGCACGAATGGAGGGGAATTCCGGGAGTTCTGGAAGGGGTACTTGAGGGAGAGCAAAAACCCGAAGGAAACAATGCGCCAATTGATGGAAATCGAGACAAGGGGGAGGTATGTTGCGCGGGCGCAGGCGGGCTAGGGGAATTGGAATGCGAAAGCGCAGGCGGGCTGGAAATTTTTTTTTCCGCAAATTCCCGGAAAAAATGGTTTTGAAGGAATTAAGCGGGGGAAGTACAAATCAACTTTTTGTTTATCACCCATTAGTTATATATAAATACCCTTTCAGTTTGTTTATTACAACCCATTTACCACTGAAGGTGATTATTGATGGATGTAAAGATCTGCCTTGTTGCCTTATTTGCCCTGATTGTTGCTGCAATCCCGGCTAGCGCCGCAGGCCCGGACCTTATAATCAACAGCCTCACGTTCAGCAAGGCGAATCCGGTGGTTGGGGAAACCGTCACCGTAACCATCCAAACAAAAAACGTTGGGACTTCCAGCACCCTTGTCGCATCCACGACGCAATTGAATAGGCCAGGTGGGAACACCGATTATCCTGTTGCCATCCTTGCCGCAAATGGCATAGACACTGATACCTATTCCTTCACATGCCCAAGCGCGAGCACCTACACCTTCACGGCAACAGCCGACATCTATGGCGGCGTTGCGGAGTCAAATGAGACTAATAACGGGAAAAGTGCAACGCTCAATTGCCTAACCAACAAGCCGGAACTTTACATAAACAGCTTCACCTCCAGCAAGAGCAACCCGACAGTTGGGGAGACGGTTACCTTGACAATAGTTACAAAAAATAATGGGAACGTCGCCTCCGTTGCCTCGACAACCAGGGTGACCAAGCCCCTCCTTTCACCGGTTGATTTGGCAGTAGGCGCATTGGCTGTGGGAGCGGTTCATACGGGCACGACCACTTATACATGCATCGGTGCCGGGCCTGTTACATTTATGGCTGCAGCGGATAACATGTCCACCAATTCTGAAATTAGCGAAACGAATAACACCAAGACCCTAAGCATCACCTGCGGCAACGGGACGGATTACATCATCCAGAACCTAACTTTCAGCAAATCGAATCCGGTTGTTGGCGAGGCCGTAACAATTACGGTCATAACAAAGAACCTGGGCCCTGCCAACTCCGCTGTTGCCTCCACTACGAGGCTAAACAAGCCCGGCGGAGCGTACACCAACTTTGCGGTTCCAGCCCTTAATGCAGGTGCAATTGACACCGACACCACAACCTATACCTGCCCAAGCATCGGGACCTTCAGCTTCACCCCGAATGCCGACCAGACGAAGGTAGTGACGGAATCGAATGAATTGAACAACAACATCACCGGCACCCTGAATTGCGGCTCCAGCCAACCGGACCTAGTAATTGATGCGATCAATTTCAGCAATGCAAACCCGAAGATCGGGGATACTGTAACGGTATACATCTATACTAAGAACATCGGTGGCGGCGCTTCTGGAATCAGCACAACCGGGCTGCGCGCGCCGGTATCCCAGGATTTCACCATTTCAGCGCTCAACGCAGGCGCATCGCTGGTGAAAACTCTTAATTACACCTGCCCGTCAGTTGGGGCTAAAACCTTTTCCGCGTTTGCCGACATCTATTCGGTCATTTCCGAGACCAACGAGGCCAACAACGGCAAGAACGTCACCCTCACCTGCGCGGACACCGCAAACCTCATGATCTGGGAAATCCAATTGAGCGGAACCATGATGTGGAATACACCAGTAACAGCCACGGTAATCACCAAAAACACGGGGCAGGCAACATCCAAGCCCAACACGGTTACGCGTGTGGAAAAACCCGGCGGGGCATCCAGCTTTTACATACCAGCTTTGGCGCCAGGCGTAGTCAGCTCCAACAGCATTACCTTCAACTGCGGGACAGCTGGCGTCTATTATGTCACAGCGACCGCCGACTACACCAATATTGAATCCGAATACGATGAGAGCAACAGCAAAATGAAGGGCTTCAACTGCTACAATCCCGGTGCAAACCTGATAGTATCCATGGCATTCAAGCTGGAGCCCATAAAGAAAAAAACTGGGACGGTCACCATTGTCCCCCGCAACAACGGGGACCAGGCCGCAGGGCCATCCCAAACCGCAGCTGGAAGCAATATATTCAACATACCATCACTGGCTAAAGGCCAGCAAGCCATCAATACCATGTCGATTTCCTGCTCGGGAAATAGGGCATACCTCACTGCAACCGCGGATATCGGAGACACTGTTAGCGAAGGCAATGAGGGCGACAACGTGCAGGACGGCGTGTTCAACTGCCTTGCAGATACGGTTGGGGGCGGGGCCATTGCCGCGAAGGGCTACGACATCCAGATCGGGAACATGTCTGTAAGCCCATACGTGCTTGCAGTCATAGTTTCGCTCCTGGTCGTGGGCGCATGGTACGTTTCGCAGAACGCAAGCAAGGGCAAGGGAAAGAAGCGCTAAGAATGCGCTTCCCTTCTTTTATTTTTTTTATTAGACTACCGGAAGGCATGGATATTAGGGAATTATCCAGCCAAGGGAAAGTATTATTCTCTAAAATCGCCAAAGGGATCATTCGCGCTGCCCTTCCAGTATTTTCCTAATTGAGCGGTCCTCGCGGAGTGCATCGAAAGCCGCAACAAGATGGCCGCCAATTTCATTCACGGAAAGCACTTTCGAGCCAGCAACTGGGCCACCAGCCTCATGGGCCATTTCCAGCTTGAAAACCCCCGCAATAAGGGAGCGCTGCTCTAGAGGTAGCTGATGCACCGCAGCATATATTTTCCCAATTGCCTTGGGCCGCAAGGGTTCAGCTGGCAGCGCCAGCCCTGGGCCTGCGGTTTGCGGCATGGTCTCAACTAATTTGGCGAGCAGTTGCTCCAAACCCGCCCTGGATCGCTGCGCCGCCCAGAAGCGCTGCATTGCTGCGCCCCGCTTTTGCCGGAAATCCTCCGTCCGATGGAGCGCGCTTGTCCGCTTTGCCCTAGCTTGCCTGACCCTCGAGGATGTCAGTACCGCCCTTAGGCGCCTGAGCCTGTTTTCCGTCTTTATTGGATCGGCATTAACGGCCCTCAACCTCTCAGCAGACCTTTGGGCAAAGGCCGGATCTACACTACGCGTTTTGAAATTTTCCCGCCCCCTATTGCTGTAGCCCTCCATTTTCTGGAACCGGGCCTCTATGACCTCCCGGGGCTTTCCAACAAGGGTAGTTATCACATGCGCGCCATGGCGGGGAAAATATGCCTTCAGAACGGCCTCAAGCTCGGCATGAGGATGGTAGTGAGATTGCATCAGCTCCGCAATCCTGGTCTGGTCAAAGCCACGCTGGAGCAGCTTTAGTGCAGCCCTCCTATTGGCTAGCGGGATCTTAAGTCGGGACATAGATAGGGATAGGGGAAACAAGAATAAAAAAAGCGCGCTTACCTTGCAGAGCGTGCAACCCGCTCAATCTCATTTTTCCGCTTGACGGAAAACGAGGCGGGATCGTTGTTTGCCGCAAGGACGATCTCGTTCACGAGCGAATCCTCGAGCGTGAGCTTCTTGTCGAATGCCGCGGAAATTGCCGCGAGCACGATGTTGCGAAGCGCCAAATCCAGCCTCCTTTGCGCGGATATGTCAACTGCTATCTGGTAGCTCATGCCTCCGAATCGCACCCTTGTAGTGTCTTCCCTCGGTGCGGAATTCTCAAGTGCGCGGATGAGCACCTGGATGGGGTTTTGCTTTGTGCGCCTTTGCACCTCCGCGAATGCGTTGCGGACCATCTTGATTGCCTTGGTCTTCTTGCCCTGCAGCTTGCCGTGCGTGCGGATTATCTTCCCGCCCATTTTTTCGCCTGTGCCGCCCCTTAGCAACTTGTTGATGAGCCTTTCAACGATATTCACCTTGCTCTTCGCGAACTTTATGTTTGCGTGCTTTGCAAAGGAATGCGGATAGATCATGGGCTTGAGCGAGATGTGCTGGGCAAGGCTCAGGTCCTTTATTTCCAGGTTCGTGTATTCATACAGGCCAAACAGTTTCATTTCCATAATTATTTCACCAATATTTCTTCCAAAATGGAAAATGCCGTTCTTATTCCCAAACGGTTGACTTCCAATGGGCAACCCCCCTTTTCTTTTTCCCAAGGGTTTTTCTTTCCGCGAAGGCCTAACAGCCTTCGGGGCCGCAAAGAGCACGGAGCTCTTTCCGGTCGGGAAAAGAAAAAGGCTTACCTCTTGGGCTTCTCCTTCTTCTTGAGCCGTAGCTGGTCAAGGTTGATCCCATTCACCGCAACCACCTTGTAGCGGATGCCGGGGATTGAGCCCATCTGCCCCCTTTGGGAGCCGCCAAGGCCCGCAATTGTCACTTCGTCGTGCTCATCGATCTGCAGGATCGCCTTGTCCTTGGGGGCGTGCGCGCCCACCTTCTTGCCGTTCTTGATAAGCTGCACCCTGACGATTTTGATGATTCCGGAGTGCGGCTGCTTTTGCTCCGCGCCCTCCTTCTTAATGACTATTCCCTTTGCAAGAGGCGCGCCTTCAAGGGGGTCGAACTTCGCCTTCAAGCCAAGAGCCTTGCGCTTCCATGGCTTTTTCAGCCAGCGCTTGGCCTGCCGATCACGCTTCAATTTCCTGCCAGCGAACAATCCTCTTGCCATTCATTTCACCTTAAATTTTCCTGCTTTCGCCCTTTGTCACGATCCGCACATCCGAATAATCGAAATACCTCTTCCCGAGCATTTTTGCGCGCTTTATCTTCTCGCCGTTCCTGCCAATTGCAATGCCCCTGTCGGCGTAGTCCACCAGCACCTCAAGTGCGGGCTTGCCATTCTCCTCCTTTTCCACCAGTTCCTTGATGGCCGCGGGGTGGAAGAGCGAGCCGAAGAACTGCTGCTTGCTTGAGGGGCTCTTCACGATCTCGACATGCCTGTTGAAGGCGCCCTCGAGCCTCCCGATGTTGGCGCCCTGCTTCCCTACAGCCCTCCCGAATTCCGAATCCGGGACGGCAAAAATGATTGATTCCTCCGATATGATCACATCGCTAGCCCGCGCGCCAGTGACCCGCTCAAGCATGTTCATCAATTGCAAATCATCCATGGAAAGCTTGTGCATCTATTTCTTCTCACCGTCAAGCGCCTTTAGGATTTCGGAATGGCCCTCCTCAATGATGCTAAGGACCGAAACCGTGAATGGCTTTCCGCATATTGTGCCAAGCTCGATGCTTGTGCCCTTGTATTCCAGGATGGGCACGTTTGAGAGCTTCGAATAATGCTCGATATCCCTGAGGGTGTCTTTTGGCATGTTGTTTGCGAGGATGATCAGTTTCGCGCCGCCAATAAGCGCAAGCTTGCGCGCCTTCTTTGAGCCGAGCTCCACCTTGCCAGTGTCTACTGCCTGCCGGATTGCCTTGCCTAGGTCCATAATTTTTGCACCAATTAATATATTTACGGATTAAGCGGAATGGTTGCCCACACCCCCAATTATCGGAATGACTATTCAATTAATGGGAAAAAGAGACCTCAAAACGAGATGGTTCTCAGCAAGCCTTTTCTTTTGCCAAAAGAAAACCCTTGGGAAAAGAAAAAGCTATATTGCTACTCCCCAGTTGGAGATTTAATGTGCAGATTCCGGTTTATATAGGTTGCGATTTCGGGCACGTAAACAGATTGTTGACGGCCAATCAACCAAACCCATTTTAAGACGCTCTCGAGATACCTAAATTATGATTAACGTGATGGGCTGGAGGGTCAGGGAGGAAAGGCTGAACCTGGCGGGGGCCGTTTTGCTTATGGTCGGAATATTGACGGTTTTCACCCCTTCAACTAGTGCCTTTGGCTTCATATGCATTCTTGTGGGGGAATTCCTGTTTCTGAGGTATTCCTGAAGATGAGAAAAGAGGCCATTTCGCAAATTGAGCTCAAGCATAAAAGATATTTGGCATACCTGCAGGGAATTTTTGCCATATCCTTAGGATTTGCTGCCGCCCATTTTTCCAAACCCCAAATATTATTGGATATTTTTAATGTAAAGCTCGACCTAATCGAGGCCGCATTGGTAATCCTTGCACTTGGTTGGTTTTCCTTGCACTTTGCACTAACTGCCTCAGAAAACAACCTCCTCTCAAGAGCATAACAACCCTTAAAAATCCCAATTTGCACAAAGAGTGAACCTTTATGTTGGGAAGCCATTGCCAAGCAGTGGTCCAGAATAGGTGAAACTGATGGGAGCATACAAGTACATCCAGGCATCGTTCCAGAAAAGCTATAGCGAGCGCTCTGATTCTTTCAGGAGCAGGCTGCAGCAGTTCCGGAAAGGGAACACCGTTGAGAAGGTGGAAAGACCGACGAACCCCCCCAGGGCGCATGCACTTGGGTTCAAGGCCAGGAAGGATTTTACGATCGCAAGGGTTAGGATCAAGAGGGGAAAGCGCAGTAGGCCAAAGCCCGACCAGGGAAGGAAGCCGGGCCGGAACCGCAAATTCGTGAACCCGGGAATCTCACTCCAGCACTATGCAGAGCAGAAGGTCCTTAGGAAATTCCCAAACCTATCCATCATCAACTCCTACATCGTAGGAGAGGATGGGATGTATAAATATTTCGAGGTCATAATGCAGGATCGGCATATGAAGCTGGGCTAATCGAAATGGAGTATTACGACCTGAACCTGCAGGACCTAAAACTGGCGGACGAGGAAAGGAAATTGGGGTTTGCCCAATGCAAAACCGCCAAAATACTTTTTTTGCGGGATGGGAAGGACATTAACCTCGCGAATTCAAGGGAATTGATGTCGGTTGAGGGCACCGACCCCGAACTGCTAAGGAACTGCATCAAGCAAAGAAAGCCAATACTGTGCAACCCATTGCCCGCAAGGGACTTCTACAAGGACGAGGGCTTGATTAGGGAGGCAACCCTGAGGGAAACGGTTTTTGAAATACCCATTGCCGAGTTTTTAAGGGTGAATTTTGTTTACCGCGCAAAGCTCATAAACAACACCCGAAATTTCCTCAAAAAATGCCTCAAATTGGGGGCGAAATTCGTATTTACGAGCAGGGCGGCAAGCGAATTCGAGCTGAAATCGCCTCAGGAAATTATCGCCATAGCATGCACGTTATTCGATTTGACTCCAGAACAGGCGCAATTTGCAATTTCCAGGAGGGCAAGGGAAGTCCTGGCTGCGGTTTCTTGAATAAGCAAATTATTGCAGCCGCCTAACAACCCCCCTTGTTGCATCCACCTCCAATTTATCGCCGGTTTTGAAAATCCTGGTTGCATCCTTGGTCCCAACGATGCAGGGAATATCAAGCTCCCGCGAAATGACCGCAGCGTGGGAGCAGATCCCGCCCTCGTCCGCAACTATAGCTGCTGCCTTCTTTGCAATCAGCACCATCCCGGGGCTAGTCATGGTCGTGACAAGCACCTCGCCATCCCTGAAATCGTGAAGGTCCCGCTCGAATTGCCTCAAATCATGGGCTAAAATTATCCGGGCGGTGCCGGTTGCCCTGCCAAGGTTTGCGGTCTGGCCAACCAATTCTTTTGCCCCTATTGGCAAGCTTCCCTGCAGCACATGTTGCATTTTCCTCCTCGACTTTTCGCCGGAAAGGGTTTTGAATTTGGTCGATTTGCCCTCGAAGAAAATGCAGAAATGCCCCTTGCGCCTTTTAACCTCCATTTCGGGGATTTTTTTATGTTTTTTTATGAGTGAAATTACATCCTGCGGAGTATAGGCAAAAAACAGGTCACTTAACCTCGCGTTTCCCCTTTTTGCGATTTCCCTGAAGAGATTCAGCGCAAGGAATTCCGCGCCGCCCCAGCAAAGCTTCACCTTGAACCTCTCGATTGCCAAATTCTGGAGCAATTGCGAGTATTGCCTTAATTCCGTACCCTTGAATTTCAGGTACAATTCCTCCTGCTCCCTCCGGGCCCTCACCAAATTTTCCCTGATTTTACGCTCCTCATTTTTATCGGGTTTTTCATTCGCGAGCTTGTTCCGAAGGAAGTTGAGCGCCTCCTTTTCATCATAGACATTCGCGAAGAGGCCGGGATATTTCCGGGCATGCGCCATAAGTTCCAAATCTCCCTTATCCTTCCCCGAGTGCAGCTCAAGCCAATCCATCCGTTCCAGCTGGGTTTCATCCAATTCGGGAGGGGTGGAGAGGATGATGAAGGCATTAAGGATTTGCTTTTCCGGCAATTTTGTGCGCAATATGCGCCTTATTTCCTCCTCGAGGAAATAGGTGCTGAAGGGGGTAGAATAAGTAAAGGCGATGAAAAGGCCGGTGAGGCACCAGCCATAAATTTCGAACAAGCGCGCGAGTTTTGCATCATCCATTAAGGCGAGTTTTTCCCTTTCCAGCCTGGAAATGAATTTCCAAAATATTCTCCGCCGTCCTCTGGAAAATTCCAGCCTGCGTTTTCCCTCAGTTGGTTTCAATGCGGCCTTGCCGGATTCCCTTAGCGCCAATATCCCTCTTTCCGGAAAAAACCCAGCCATGTATCCGTTCTTATAGGAAAAGAAGGGCGTAAATGCGGGTTTCCATCCCTGCAAGAAGAAGAGTTGGGGCTGCTGGTAGCAGCCATGCATTATGGACTGGTACTGCCCCCACATGAAAACATATTTGTCGGCGCCCTCATTGCGCACCCTGCCGGCCATATAACCCCTATAACTCCAATTCAGCTAATAAATCATTATATGCGCGGGGCAGCTCCTCCATGGTAGTGATCCCAAAAAGCGCCCTCACCATTTTCCTCATCTCAATATCCGCATCCACCCCCTCGCCGAGGAATTGCCCCCTGAAAAATTGCGTCTTGCGCTCGCCTTCCGCATCAAGGTCGAAGAGGAGGATGAGCTTTTGCCCCTTTTCCAGCTTGGAAAGCGCATTTTCCACGATTTGCTCGTTTTGCCCGTTTGCCAAAATCACATTGCCGGCAATTCCAAGTTCCTTGAGTGCCTCCAGGTCGTTCTTCCCTTCCACTAAAAGCAGCCCGTTCTTCAGCTCGAGAAGTATTTTTTTGAGGAATTTGTCCTGCGTGATGCCCATACACCTATACACCTAAATTTGCGGATCTGCCCTTTATTGCCGCGAATGTTCCCATCCAATCTTTTTACCAAACAAGGTATAAATAAATGAGCGCCGTGGACATAGTATGAAAATATCCTTGAAAGAAATGCAAAATATGCCATGGGTGAAGGCATGGTCCGGCAAATGGAGCCTCCTTACCTGCACTTATCTCGGGGAACAGCATTCCCTAACAATCAAGCCCGCCATTGGCAAATGCTTCCCCCACGTGATCCTTATTATCCACAACGGAAGGAGCACATGCTATTACCGGAAAAACGAGCTTGGGGAATTCGAAAAGCACCTGCTCAAAAAGGTGAAGCGGGATAGCAGGTTCATTCGGAAAATGTGCGATTCGCTTGTCAGGGAGGCAGACAACATTCTCCCCATAATAATGAAATTGAAGGGGAGGGGAATAGGGAAAGCCCAGCATGGGGATTTCCGAAAAGCGCTATATTCCTATGTGGGCCCCCATGTCGCCGTGAAGAGGCTCCCGGATTCCCTCCCGCCGGGAATGCTTGAGCAAAACCTCCCGGAGCTCGAGCGGGCGCGGGTGCACTCCGAGCCGGTATACAAGGAGGTCGAGGAGTACATGGAGGGATTGGGAATGCAGCTGGGGAGGGAAAAAGGCATTCCTTCAAACCTGGCGCTTTGCATGACCAAGGATGAATTGGAAAAATACTTCATGGGAGGCAAAATGCCCCCAATAAGCGAAGTGAAGGCGAGGGATGGCTCAACCGCATTGATTTTCGTGGATGGGAAGTACGGATTGGTAGCCGGGGAGATTGCAGAAAAGATCGAGGAGGCGCTTCATGGGCAAACCGAAATAAGCGAGCTTAGGGGCACATGCGCTTATCCCGGGAAGGCTGTTGGTATGGCAAGAATCATCCTGGATCCGAAAAGGGCGGGAAATTTCAAAAAAGGAGACATCCTGGTTGCGAGCATGACCCGCCCGGAATACATCCACCTGATGAAGCTTGCCGGAGCGGTTGTGACGGACGCGGGCGGGATGCTCTCGCATGCAGCCATCACGGCAAGGGAGCTCAAGATCCCAACAATAGTTGGCACGGAGAAGGGAACAAAGGTCTTCAAGGAGGGGGAGATTTTGGAGGTGGATGCGACCAAAGGAATTGTCAGGAAATTTCCCTGATGGCAGGGTTGCCAAGATTCCCACCTACCCGATGCCCGCCATAATCGCAACGCTTTTAAACCTGTTTCGCGACAAATGTAGCCTACGAACAGACCTTTCTTTTTGGTGAAGCTTTTTCTCCGTGAAAGCTTTGTGCTTTCGCGGCCGTAAAGAGCCGGTCTCTTTTCGGTTGCCAAAGA
This sequence comes from Candidatus Norongarragalinales archaeon, assembly GCA_035288785.1. Lineage (GTDB taxonomy): Archaea > Micrarchaeota > Micrarchaeia > Norongarragalinales > SBBD01 > JACRGC01. The sequence continues at coordinate 6,500 of DATDZF010000058.1, read as the reverse complement.
AAAAGGTTCGCCGGGATGGCTGAGTGGTCAAAGCGCCAGCCTGGAAGCTTTCTTCCTAAGTGTTTAGGCAGAAAAATAGGGAAAGCTGGTGCCCGCAAGGGCTCCTGGGTTCGAATTCCTCCGCACGGAGGTTGCCTAACGAAACTCTTTTTGGAATGGTATATTCCAGAAAAATTTTGTTTGTTTTTAAGCGCCGTGCCAGGGGAGATAATCCCAGTCCCGGCGCTTTCATTTGTCCGAAGTTGGTAAGATGGCAGAACAAAATCATCAAAATGCGCATGCTAAGCCTACTGCCCAGAATGCGGGCGGCGCAGCTGCGCAAAATCCCCAACAGAAGGTGCAAGGGCAGGGCGCGCCCGCCCCAAGGCCTTCTGGGAATGTTGCTAGCCCCCAGCAGCAGGGATCAAGCGGCCAAAAGCCTCAGGGTGCGGCTCTCCAAGGAGGGCAAGGAAAGCCCCAATTCCAAGGCAAGCCCGGAGCGCCAATTGTCCAAAGGCAAGAGGAAGACCCAAATTTCAGGGGGATCGTCCGTATCGTTGGCAAGGACCTTGATGGCCATTTCAACATTTACAAGGCGCTCCTTCGCGTCAAGGGCGTAGGCGCAACCCTTGCACGCACTCTCGAGAAGGTCATAATCCGGGAACTTAAGATCACCAGGAAAACGCGCGTAGGCGACCTGACCGAGGACCAGATCAGCAAAATTGATGAAATCGCCAAGAACCCCGCGGCGCACGGCGTCAAGACGTTCCTTTTAAACAGGCAGCGCGACCGCGACACCGGGAAGAATTTGCACCTTTTAATGAACGAACTAAGCTTCACGCAAAAGCAGGATATCCAGCTGGAAAAGGACAGCCGCAGCTACAAGGGCTGGAGGTTCACCCTTGGCCAGCGCGTGAGGGGCCAGCACAGCAGGACAACTGGAAGGAGCGGCTTTACTGTCGGGGTCATGAAGAAGGCAATCAAGGAGCAAAAGGCCGCGGCAGCAGCAGGCGCGCAGGAAAAGGGCAAGGGTGCTGAGAAGAAGAAATAAGCACGCATGATTGAAAATCGGGATATCCGGCAAATCACTGGGGGCGCATGGGATTTTCCATTCGCCGCAAACGGATAAAAAAATTAAAATTTGTGATACAGATGGGAGCAAAACGACTTCGAAAATCCTACGAAAAGCCAAAGAAGCTGTGGGAAAAGACACGGATTGAAACCGAGTCCAAGCTCAGGCAGGAATACGGCCTGAAGAATGCCCGGGAGGTCTGGAAGATGCAAACCATCCTAAGGAAGATCCGAAGGGAGGCAAGGAGGCTGCTTTCCGGGAAGGGCACCGATCTTGAGCAGCGAACAAGGCAGCTGGTCGCAAGAATTCAGCGCTTCCTTGTGAAGAAAGAGCAGCTCAGCCTCGATGATGTGCTTTCACTTACGATCAGGGATATCCTCGAACGCAGGCTCCAAACCGTTGTTTATAAGAGGCACCTTGCCAAAACCATGAGGCAGGCAAGGCAATTCATTTCGCACGGCCACATTGCCGTCAAGGGGACGAAAATATCATCCCCCTCGTACCTTGTCAAGTTCGACGAGGAGATAGCAGTGGAATGGTATGGCCATGCAATCAAGGTGGATGCGCTCCCCAAGGAAAAGGGCGCAAAGGCGCAGGAACCAATGGGCGCAGGAATATCCGAACCTTCTGAAATAAAGGAAGCAAAACCCAGTGAAAATTGATTATGGCTGAAGAGATCAAGGAACCATCAAAGGCGCCTGAGGCGGAAGCGAAGGAGGAGCCAAAGGCCGCCATCAGCGCAGCGCCTAAAACCGAATCGCCGCAAGCCCCATCCAGGGATGAGCAGGGCGGGTTTAGGAGGGGCGGGAGGGACGAGCGCTTCGAGCGCAAATACATAGCCAAGGAAGGCAAATGGGGCGTTGCTCACATCTACTCATCCAAGAACGACACGATAATCACGATCACCGACCTTAGCGGTGCAGAAACAATCTCAAAGGGAAGCGGCGGCATGATCGTCAAGAACTCCCGGGAGGAGGGCTCGCCCTATGCAGCAATGCAGGCAGCGTTCCGGGCAGCGGAGAAGGCAAAGGAGCGCGGGATTGTTGGGATAAACATCCGCGTGCGCGCGCCAGGGGGCCATTCCACCAAGACTCCCGGATCCGGGGCGCAAGCAGCAATCCGGGCACTTGCCAGGAGCGGCCTTAGGATCGGGAAGATCGAGGATGTCACCCCCGTGCCAACAGACACCACAAAGCGGCCGGGCGGGAAACGGGGACGCAGGGTTTAGGAGGGGATGCACTATGCAAATTGAAATCACAAAAAACGAGGGCGCAAGACTTGCCGGGAAGGCGAAGGGCGTTTCCGTTGCGATGATGAATGCGCTTAGGCGCGCGGTGCTTTCCGACCTGGAGGCATTTGCCATCGAGGACGTGGACTTCTACGAGAACAACTCTTCCATGTTCAACGATTACCTTGCCAACAGGCTTGCATTGGTTCCACTTACATATGAGAAGAGCCAGGCGGAAAACGCCGAGATTACGCTTTCACTCAACGCGGAAGGGCCGTGCATGGTCTACTCGCGCGACATGAAAAGCTCGGATGAGGCAATCAAGGTATTCAACGACGGCATCCCGATAATCAAGCTGGGCCCCAACCAGAAACTGCGGCTGGAGGCAAAGGTCGGGAAGGGCTCCGGGAAGAAGCATGCAAAATTCCAAAGCGCGCTCTTCTCGTACAGCTATGAGCCGGAAAAGAAGAACCCCGAATTCGAGTTCATCGTCGAGAGCTTCAACAACCTCACGGCGGGAGAGCAGCTAAGCCGCGGATTGGCGCTTTTGGTTGAACGCGCGGAGGAGCTAACAAAGGCAAAGGAGCTGAAGTAATGATCATTCGGGTGGTCCCGTCCGCAAGGAAATTCGGGATCGCATTCAGGGACGGAAAAGTGGTCGTGCGCGTAAGGGGCGCCGCAAGGGAAAATGCCGCAAACATTGAATTGCTTGCGGAACTAAGGAAATTGACAGGGAAAAAAGTTCATCTGCTGAGGGGCTCACGGGCTCGGGAGAAGGAAATCGCTTTCGAGAATTTGGGCGACGAGGACGCGGTGAAATTGTTGGAAAAGAGTTTTGATTGAACTTTTTTCTGAAAAGTTTTGCAGGGGTGGCAGAGCCTGGTCAAAAAAAATGAAAAGCCGGCCTTTAGAACAGAACGGCTCGAGCATTTTTGGCCAAATGCGCAGGGTTGAGGTCTCTGTTCCTTAGGGATGCCTGGGTTCAAAGCCTTGCTTTTCTTTTTTATAAAAAAAGAAAAGCGATGGCGCCGCAAAAGAAAAAAGGTTTTGATGCACGCATCATTCATATTTCTTTGGCGCGGTGCTACCGCACCTTTCTTTTTAAAGAAAGGGGCAAAGCGCGGACAGATCCCAGCCCCTGCATAAAATTTATTGAGAGTGTTGGTATGAAGAAAGGAACTGAAATAAAGAGCCTGAGGTACCTGATCGTGGGCCTCGAGAAGGCGGGGAAGAGGAACAACGCGCTAATCTGGAAGAGGGTGGCATTCATGCTCTCAAAGCCATCCCGGAAAAGGGTCGAAGTCAACCTCAATAGGCTCGAATCCGTTGGAAACGCAGGCGAGGTCCTGCTTGTTCCCGGCAAGGTGCTAGGGATAGGAAATGTTACAAAGAAATTCAAGGTCGCGGCCCTCCGTTTCTCGAAATCCGCCCTCATTAAAATGCAGAAGGCGGGCATCGAGGCAGTTCCCATTGCAAAGCTCGTACAGGATAATCCCAAGGGATCCAAAGTGAGATTGATCGCATGATAATCTACGACGCAACTGGCGCTATTGCCGGAAGGCTTGCAGCCATCGTTGCAAAAATGTCGCTGCAGGGCATGGAAGTGGTCATCGTGAATGCGGAAATGGCGGTGATCAGCGGCAATCCGCTCCAGGTCCGGGGGGTATTTTCCAAGCGCAGGGAAATGACAAACAAGGCAAATCCGGAGGAGGCCTCGAAATGGCCGCGCCGGCCGGACCTTCTCTTGAAGAGGATCATTACAGGGATGCTCCCCAAGCACTCCGGAAGGGGCAAGGCCGCGGCATCGCGGATCAAGGCATACATCGGCGTCCCCAAGGAATACGAGGGGAAGGCGCAAAAATTCGAATTCACGGCGGAAAGGCTCGCCAACAAGTTCATATCACTTAAGGAGTTGACCGAAAGGATTTGAGGGATCATATGGCCGAGGAAAAGGAACTGCGGGAAGAACCAAAGGAGGCGGATGCTGCGGCATCAGCGCAGGCATCCGACAAGCGCAAGCGCAGGAAGATGGTCATCACCAGGGGTAAGCGCAAGGAAGCCATCGCACGCGCCTCGATTAAGGAGGGAAACGGCAAAATCTACATCAATGGGAGGATGCTCTCCTCCTACGATTCGCCCTTCCTGCATGAGGTCGTAAACGAGCCGCTCAATTTCGTAACCCTCCGCAATTTCGACATCCACATAAACGTCCATGGCGGGGGCTTTTCAGGCCAAGCGCAGGCCGCACGGACAGCCATTGCAAGGGCGATTGTAAAATTCACCAAGGACGACAAGCTAAAAGCGCAGTTCACGCAATACGACAGGAGCTTTTTGGTGGAGGATCCAAGGCGCGTCGAGCCCAAGAAGTTCAAGGGGCCAAAAGCGCGCGCGCGGTTCACCAAATCCTACAGGTAAGTTAATATTCTTCCTAAAAGTAGGCGATAGGGGGAGAAATGGGGATGGCTTCCCAGGCCCTCATAAATTATAAAAAAGCACGGATGATCAATAGGTGGCAAGAGGACGCAAGCGAGTATTGAAGGTGTGCCCCAATTGCGGAAGCACCGAAGTGAAGCCCGCAAAGGTTGTCGACGAATGGGCATCGATTGAAGAGCAGATGGACACATCCGGCGGCGACAAGTACGAATGCCACGAGTGCGGCTACAAGGGCGAGCTGATAGGCATTGCGGAGGCGCCAGACGAGGATGAAATGCCCGAGGATGAGGATATCGAATCGGAGCCGCTCCCGGAAAGCAAGGCGGAAGTGAAGAAGGCGCAAAAAAGTCAAAAAGCGCCCAAGGCATCCAAAGCCAAACATAAGAAGAAGGGTAAAAAATAAACAATATGGAAGGGAATTGGGCGGGAAAATCAAAAATTGCGTAAAAATTCAAGCTCAATAATCCGAAAAACAAATCAATAAAATGGTCGATGAACTATGATGATTCCAGTCAGGTGCTTCTCATGCGGCAAGGTCGTTGCCGACAAGTACTACGAATTCCGGGAGGAGGCAGACAAGATCCAGCACACAAAAAAGGAAGGCGATGTAGGGAGGATATTGGATAAGCTGGGATTTGACCGCTACTGCTGCCGCCGGATGCTGCTTGCGCAAGAGGAGCTCATCGACGAGATATTGCCCTACTCGAGATATTGAGGTTTTTTTGCGGATCGAAAATGCCTTCGCCCAAGTCAATGCGCATTTTGCCCGCAGATGTACCTTATTTTAATTATACCTACCATATACCTTGCGAAATGGGGTCGTGGGGTAATCTGGCATCCTACCGCCTTGGGGACTTTCTTTCCAGCGAGCTAAAATAAGCTTACTGGGCATTCCCGCATGGCTTTTAGCAAAATGCGATGAAGGCCGATGTGGCGGCGATCCGAGTTCAAAAGTCTAAATGGTTTTAATTCGCGCGCAAAAACGTTTCTTGGCGGCGGAGCCATCGCCACCTTCTTTTTGAAAGGAGGGGGCAAGGCAGAGAATCTCGGCGACCCCATGTTTGCGTCGGGGGAGGTACCTCCCCCTTGTGCAAACTGCACGTTCCCCCTCCTATTTTGTGCCCGAATCTGGTGCCTTCTTGACCAGTGCGCCTGTTCTCCCCGAATTGGTTTGCGCATTCCTATTTGTTTTTTAACTATCAGCACCAGAATATTCCATCAAGCGGCTGTGGTCTAGTTGCTTTTCCTTCCGGAATAAAGCGCGTAGCGCCAAAAACCTTTCTTTTGCAGCGCCATACGCTTTTCTTTGGAAAGAAAAGCAAGGCAGTGGTCAGGATCTGGGCTTTCCAAGCCTATGGCACGGGTTCGAATCCCGTCAGCCGCACTTTTCCCCTTCATCAACTTCGTACATTGACTTGAATAGGGGGCATTTCGAAAAAAACCTACCGAGCTGAACAATAACCTTCCAAATTCAACCTAAAACTGCCAAAACAGGATGGTTTTTGCACAACACCCCCTTCGTCGGAACATATTTATTCCTATGTACGGATGGATACTGGTAATCATTTTCAACGAGGGTGGTTTAGATGCGTAGGGCCTTTTTGGGAGCGATGTTTGGTCTAATGCTCGTGTTTTTCATCGGTTCTTTGCAAGCTAATGATGCCACTCCCACCGTCGATGCGAAGAGGGTGATTATCCTTTTCAAGCAGCAAATGACCGACAACGATCTCTCGGAGCTGCAGGGCACGGTCGCCGCCGCAATCGAGCATAAATTCAAGATAATTCCGG
>DATDZF010000057.1:0-12952 GCA_035288785.1 Candidatus Norongarragalinales archaeon | reverse complement strand
ATTCCCACAATTCCGTTCATCAACGGCAGCAGCGGCAACAACCCCAACATCACAACTTTCAACGTCACCATTCCCCCGCGCTCGCTCGGCACCTATTATTTCACCCCGAATGCCACCTGGGCGCAGCCCAATGGCTCAATTGAGGTAATCTGGGGGCCAAACCTCACAATCCAGGTGCTCTCCAACCCGAATTTCACGGTAACCGCCTCCAACCAATCCCTTGCGATCCCGCACGGGTTCAACCAGACCATCTGGTTTAGCATTGTTCCAGCAGGAAATGACAACATCACCAATTACAATATAACCTACTCGACCCCCTCCTACAATTTCACGGTGCAGTTCAACCATTCGGCCGGCAACCTCTCGCTTGACGATTTCCTCAACGTTTCCACGAACGTTTCCGTGAATTACGCTGCTATTTCCGGCGATAGGAATTTCACCGTGAACATAACCGCAGCCAACATGACGTACTTATTCACCGTCAACCTCACAATCCCCTTCAACAACAGCTGGGACCTTAACGTCAACAACATCACCATAAGCGGAATTGCCACTGAAACAGGCATAGATGTGCAAACCCTGATTACCCATATTGGGACCTCTGATGCTTATCTGAATTTCTCTCTTGGTCTGACCGGCAACATGACAACTTTCTCCAACCTGGTAAGCAACAGCACATACCTAAACGCAACGCAAAATTCCACCATTCAGATAAATTACACGACGCCAGACAACAACAACCAGTATGTGGGCGTATTGAACATCACCGAAACAAACAGCACCCTCTCTAGGCTGGTGAACATCACATTCAATGCCTATACTGTCGAGGTGCACACCCATGCAATTGACGCCCCATTGCAGGTGCTTGCAGGCGACCCGATCAACATCACCGCGCAGCTCATCTTTGCGACCCAAAACCAAACCGAAAACACTTCTTGGAGCGTCTTTGTAGATTCCACTCCCTGCACCATTTTCAGCAACACCACTTCCGGCAACTTCAGCCATATCAACTGCACTGCCCCCGCCGCATCGGATGGAAGGTGGCACAACATCACCCTGATGGCGAATTTCACAAACGGCGTTGTGTACCTTGCAAAGAATCTCACGAATGTTTCCGCTATTTTCTACCGGGACATCACTCCTCCGGTATTCATTTCCGAGCAATCCGGGGATTCGGAGCTTTATGGCAATGTGACGCTTACAGTGAATGCGACCGACAACTACCAAATTGCGAACCTGACCGCCCAGGTAACCTACCCGAATGGGACGGCTACGAATATCTCCATTCCGTATATTCCCGCAGCGGAGCTCTTCAATGGCACGTTCAATTTCACTGCCGTCGGCTTCTACTCCATAATTTACATCGCAAATGACACTACCGGCAATTCCAACTCCTCCTTGGCCGGCGGATTTGAAATTTACCTGACGCGGCTTTTCAACGGCTCCATCCTGAACCTCGAAGGCAACGCAATATCCGTCAATTTCAGCGTGCGCAACACAACCGAGTCGAACCTCGAGAATTTCACAACCAACAGTTCCGGGTATTACAACAAGTCCCTTCGGGCGAAATGGTACGAGTTCAGCATGAAATTCCACTATTACAACCTCACTATCGCCTCCGTGGACTTCCTTACGATAAACGATAGTTTCATCACCATCGACAATTTCACGGGGTCGGACATATCCTCGCAGATCCTTGGCGCCAAGGCGGGCTTTGGGGCAATTGCCCAAATGCCCTCGAACGGCACGCTAGTTGTGGATTACACCCCGCTCCTTGGTGTTATCACGGATGAGACGATTTTGAGGATCTACCAATGCACCAATTATACATATGCCTCACGCACCTGCGTTGCCAGCTGGAACCAGCTCAATGCAACTACTAATACGATCGCGAACATTATCGCCTCCAATTTCTCATCCTTTGCAAATAACATTTCCGCATTTGCTTTGGTGCAATACACCGCGCCGACGCCCACCCCTCCAATCATACCGCCAATCATCCCCGGAGGCGGGGGCAGCACAGGCGGCGGAGGCTCGTCCGGGCCTGCACCAACGCCAATCCCAACGGCCACCGTAAAGCCGCAGGACAACAGCGACATCAAAAAGCAGCTCGATGATTTGAGGAAGCTTCTCGAGCAGAACAAGACCCAAAGCAACGGGCTTGAGCCCGGCGTCCAAAGCATCACCTTCGAGCTCTATCCCGGGGAGAATTCGCAGTCCTCCGTCCACATCCGCAACGGCCTTAACATCACCTCGACGATCAGGATCGTGCTCGTCGGCGGTGTACGGCCTTACGTTTCAACCGACAAGCGGGAACTCAAGCTAAACAAGCTCCATGAGACGGAGCTACTGATCTTTGCCTCGGTCCCGCAATCCGCAAGGCAGGGCAATTACTACGGCGAGCTGCAACTGGAAAACGAGGTGGGGAAAATATCAATCCCCGTAACCGTGCGCGTCTTGGAAAAGAAGGAAGAGCGGCTGCTGGACCTTCGCCTGCAGCCGCTGGTTGACACCCTTGATCCCGGCGAAGTCCTGCGGCTCGAGGTCAATATTTTCAACCTTGGGGAGCCAAAGAACATCAACGGCGAGCTTCGCCTGGAGCTTGTGGATCCCATCACCGACGAAATTATGGTTAGGAGCGAGCCCGAAGCTGTCTCCTTCCAAACGACGCTCAATTCGATCAAGGCGCTCAAGATACCGCCCCAAACCCGCAACGGAAGGTTCGTGGTCCGGGGCATCCTGCTCTATTCAGTCGAGGGCAACCGGCAAAGGGAGATCTCGGCAATTGCCTACTTTCGGGTGCAGGCTTCGGTTTGGAGCAGCAAGATATTTGGCATGCTATCCCTCTGGCAGCTCATTCCCCTGCTAATGATCCTGATCGCCTCGCTCGTCACTTATTATCGCCAGTACCGCATCGCCCAGTTGAAGCGGCGCTACATTGCCAAAGTTGATTTCACGAAGCTCCCCGAGCCGGGCAGCCGCTCGGGCTTCATTGGCCTTGTCGCGGAATCCAAGGTGCGCGCATTTGCCTCCCTTGATAAGCTGCAAACACACACCCTTATTGCAGGCGCGACCGGGTCTGGCAAAACCGTCGCGGCGCAGGTGCTTGTCGAGGAGGCGCTCCAGAAGAACACCTCGGTTTTGGTTTTCGACCCAACTGCGCAATGGACCGGCTTCCTGCGCGCCCAGAGGAACCGGGACATGCTTTCAAGCTTCAAGCACTTTGGCATGAACACGGATGAAGCCAAGGCATTCAGGGGCAACATTTTCGTGGTCCGGGACCCAAATATGGCGATAGACATCAAGAAATACATGAAGCCCGGCGAAATAACCGTGTTCGTAATGAATAAGCTATCCTTTGCCGACCATGAGACATTCATTGCAAGCACCGTAAAGCAGGTGTTTGCTGCCGGCTTGCAGGAATCCCCGCAGCTGCGCCTCCTCCTTGTTTATGACGAGGTCCACCGCCTACTCACAAAATTCGGCGGCAGGGGCGAGGGCTTTGTGCAGATCGAGCGGGGCGCAAGGGAATTCCGCAAATGGGGCGTAGGCATGGTGCTCATTTCGCAGGTGCTCTCGGATTTTGTTGGCGAGATCAAGGCGAACATCGGCACCGAAATCCAGATGCGCACCAAGTACGAAGGCGACCTTGAGCGGCTCAAGCTTAAGTTCGGCGAGGATGCCGCGCGCTCAATTGTGAAGGAGAGCATCGGCTCTGGCATGGTGCAGAACTCAGAGTACAACAACGGCCAGCCCTATTTCGTATCCTTCAGGCCGCTCCTCCATAACGTTGTCCGGCTCTCTGATACCGAACTCACCCAATATGAGACCTACAACACGAAGGTGGAGGCAATTGAGGCAGACATGGAAAAGCTGCGCCTTGCGGGAGTGGACGTTTTGGATTTGGAGCTTGAGATCAACCTCGCCAGAGATAAGATTAAGAAGGGGGCGTTCAATATAGTTGAAATATACCTCGAATCCCTTGAGCAGAAAATCGAGGGGATGCGCAGGAAATCGCTCCAAAAGGGCGATAGGAAAATCGATTTTGGGGACCTTGGCATCGGGTTCGGGCCGGGGGCAACAAAGGAAGCTGAAGCGGAAAAGCCTTCTTCCGAGGATGCCAAAGTGAAAGAGAAGGGGCCTGAAGCAAAGGATGTGGCGGACAAGGCCGAATCCAAGAAGGATGTTTCGGACAAGAAGGACGTTTCGGAAAGGAAGGACGTATCTTAGTTCATGGCCAGAATTGGATATTGATTTACTAAAAAAATAACGGCATTGGCAAATTGTTTTTCTGGAATATGGTTTGCTTTATGGTTTGTGGATTTGGGAAATATGAAAATATGGCCATTTGAATGCATTGCCGGATAGCTCGTTCAAATCCTGGAATATAAAACGTTGGTAATATGGGAATCCTTGACGGCATGATGAAAAAGCAGCCTACCGAGGAGGAGCTGCAGGCAAAAGAGGACCTCATGATGAAATCCTCCGAGGAAAAGTATGAGGAGGACGCGCGCCGCCAAAATGAGGAGGTGAGGGAGCAAAGGGCAGGCCCCCAAAGCGCCGACCGCATGGTCGTCCAGCTCGAAAAGGATGTCGAGCTGCTCAAGGTCCAAATTGAGCTGATCAAGCAAAACAAGCAGGTTGCAGATGAGCGCTTCTCCAAGTTCTCAGAGCAGCTTGGCGAGATCCGTGCAACTGTGCTGGATTCCGAGCGCGATGCCGCGACAATAAAGGTGCAGGCGGAAAAGGCAATAGAGCTCATCTCCATGGTGCAGCCGGAAAGGCTCATGACGGAAGTGAAGAAGCTCGAGGCGAAAATTGAGGCCGCAAAGGGCGTCGAGGAGAAATTCTCCGCGATGCAGCAAAAGCTCGTGGAGGAATTGAAGGACCTGCGCCAGCGCACCGAGGTCATACGGGGCTCGGAAACGATGCTAAAGCTCAACGAGGAGGTCAAGACGGAGCTTTCAACGGCCCTCCAGGTCCAGTCAAAGATGGAGCAGCGCGCGGACAAGATCGAGGCGGTCTATGCCGATTTCCAGTCCCATTTCTACGAATACCAGAAGGTCTTTGACAGGATGAAGGAGCTCGATTCCGAATTCAAGGACATAATGAAGGACTTCAATGTGTTCAAGGTGAAGGTGGACAGCTCCGCGAGCAAATCCGACTTCCTGAAGTTCAAGAACGAATTCAAGGAGTACGGCGAATCGATCGATTCCAAGATCATCGAGGTCGACAAGTCGCTTGCAAGGGGCGAGATGCTCCGGGCGGATGTGATGAAGGATGTGAAGGCGGAAATGGAGGAGAACAATGCGCAAGTGCTAAGGAAGGTCACGACCGCAGAGCAGGCAACCGAAAAAATCAACTCAATGCAGTCCGAGCTCCAGAAATCCATCCTCGCCGAAAGCCTCAAGTTCAAGAAGGATTTCGACCAGCGCATTTCCGCCCTCGAAAAAACAGGGGGGGAAATCGGGGAAATGGGTGAAAAATTGGACGCGCTGGAAAAGGGGCTCGTTTCACTCAATCTTGTAAAATCCGATGTTGAAAAAGGCAGGAAGGACCTTGCATCAATGGCGAAATCGCTTTCCGATTTGCAGTCCCTCGAGGCGGAAAGCGGCAAGTCCATCAAAAAACTGGCGGAATTGGAAAAGGATTTTGAGGGCATGGCCCAGTCGCTGTCCTCAACTGATAAGCGCGTGAAATCAATAGAAACCGAGAGGGATGCCTACATGCGGAAGATGGCCGACATCGACCTCCAGGCAAAGCAGGTTCTCGCCTCTTCCCTGGAAGCGGATAAGCGCCTGAAAGCGGCGGAAGGGGGATTAGATTCGGACACCAAGCAGCTCGCCTCGCTTGAAAATTCCTCCAAATCCCTGCAACAGTCCGGAGCAGATGCGGACAGGCGCCTAAAGGCGCTCGAAACCCGCACCCAGGAATACCTCCAAAAATCCGAGCGCAAGCTTGATGCTGCTATAAGCGACGTTTCGGACAACACGGCTGTTGTTCGGGACCTCGTAAAGGAAATCTATGGCCTCAAGGCGCAAGCCTCCAATGCGATCTCCAAAAACGACCTCTCCAACCTCCAGAAGGCCGTGAATGAGAAATTGATCGTATTCGACATGTCCCTAATCCGGCTTGAGCACCACATCAACGACTATGAGAAGATTCTCCGGGACCTCCAGCGCGAATACGAGGATAGGGTAAAAACCCTCCAGAAGGACATTTATTCCAAGTTTGATGAGCTGGAAAATGTGAAGGGGAATTTTCCCGAAAGGCGCATTGGCAATAAGAATATTATTTAGGCCGCGAGAAATGCCTTGGTTGATTTCCGGAGCAACTGCATTGGAGGGCCTGCGGAATTGATAAATATTTAAATTCCGTTGGCCGCAATTATTTCATTATTAAACTCTTTTTACCTATTATCCAGGTGTGGGTACCATGAGGAAAGTTCTTTTGGTTGCGCTTGGCAGCACCGCCCGGGCCGACTGCCTTGCGGAAGCGATTGAAAAGAGCGCCGATACTGACCTGTATTCCTACCTCCAAAGCCCCAACCCTTCCGTGATAAAGCGCTCCAAGGAGAATCTCCTTGGGAAAGTGGACGATTTTCCGAAAATTTTGGAATTTGCAAAGCGGGTAAGGCCGGACCTTGCCATTATCTCGCCTGATTACGCAATCGCAATAGGCGTTGCAGACATCCTCGCAGGGCTCGAAATTCCCGTATTTGCGCCTAAAAAATCCCTTGCAAGGCTGGAAAGCAGCAAATCCTTCACGCGAAACCTCATGGATCGCTACAAGATCGAGGGTTCCCCCGAGCACAAGGTTTTCGAGACCGGCGAAGGCCTGAAGGATTACATGCTCTACCTGAAGGATTTTGTGGTGAAGCCCGATGGCCTCACCGGCGGCAAGGGCGTGAAAGTGTTTGGCGAGCATCTTAAAACCATCGATGAGGCATTTGCATATTCAAAGGAGATATTGGCCGCGGGAAGCAAGGTAGTTTTGGAGGAGAGGTTAGAAGGCGAGGAGTTCAGCATCCAATTCTTCACCGACGGCAGGACCGTCCTGCCTTCCCCCATAGTGCAGGACCACAAGCGCGCATTCGATGGCGATAGGGGTCCAAACACTGGCGGCATGGGCTCCTACTCTGCTGCAAACCATCTGCTCCCATTCCTTTCCAAAAAAGACCTGCAGGATGCGGAGTTCATCACACACAAGGTCGCATTCGCCCTGAAGGAGGAGCTGAATGAGCATTTCCGTGGGATAATGTATGGCGGCTTCATGCTGACCGCTGATGGGGTCAAGCTGATCGAATACAATGCAAGGTTTGGCGACCCCGAGATCATGAACATCCTCCCGATCATGAAGAGCGATTTTGTGGATGTATGCAGCGCAGCTGCAAATGGCAGCCTCTCGAAAGTAAAGCTTGAATTCGAGGAGAAGGCAACTGTCTGCAAATACGCTGTCCCGGAGGGCTATCCCGATTCCCCCAAAAAGGGCGGCATAATCGACATTTCAGCGCTTGCGGATTCCTCCCAAAGATATTACCTTGGCGCAGTTGAGGAAACGGGTGAGGATTCCCCCTGGAAGCTAAGGATGGGAACCTCGCGCGCTGTTGCCTGCCTGGGGGTAGCTGATTCAATTGAGGAGGCGGAGCGTATTGCCGAGCATACGGTAAGGCAGGTCAAGGGCCCGGTATTCCACCGGCAGGATATCGGGACAAGGCAGCTTCTCCGGAAGCGCGTTGACCACATCAACCAGATACGGGCTGGAAAGAAAAGTAGGTAGTTCGAATTGGCATATTCACTACCTCCTTGTGAACTTGCCAAATCTCGTCCTCAGTTTTGCTCCCCAACTTCGCCACCATGAATCGGTTTGCTTGACCTCCTGAGGGGGATCTGCAATTATTTTCACCATCACATATGCGGGCAAGCCCAATTTGTAAACGCGTAAATTTCCAAGAGGCAGCCTCACCCAACCCTCCCTCTCCTGCATTTTGATGTGTTCGCCGCCCATGAGGTGATCTCCGGTGAACATGATCGCAAGCTTATAGCCCGCCCTTTTCGCAAATTCCGTCCCCTCAGATAGGTGCTTATCGTGGACCCACTTCCCGTGGCCTTCCTTCCCAACAAAGAAATGGAAATCCGCAACATCCCGTTCGACATCGATTTTGCCAAGCCCGTTTATTTGCGCAAACTCCCTTAGCGCTGTTGCGATGTTGACCATCGGGACAGAAATATCCGACTTGAAGGGCCCAACATGACTCCCGGCAACGATCCGGTCTTTGAAGAATGAGCCGTATGTTTGCGCCCTGGGTTCAGGATGATGGGCAACTAGATGCGCTTTCAAAGTGTTGGCAACATGCTCGTGGTGCGACAATTGCGCCCTCCAAATGTCCGAGGACCTGTCGTCTGTATTTTCCCTGCTTTTTCCTGCTGGCCAGCTTTTGAGGAGCCGCGTTGCTGCCAGGTCGGCAACATCATGAAATTCAGTCTCCTCAACAGGCCTGTGAACGTAATTCCGGATTGCAATCATAACTAGGCTTAGGGTTCATAGGAATAAAAAACAATTGCATATTTAGTGGATCGCACAATTAGGGGTTTAGCCCCCATGGGATGCCGGGTCTTAGGGTTGCTTCCATTAATTCGCAATGGGGGGGTTTGGGCAAACCTCTTTAGGAAAGAGGTTTATCAGAAAGTTTTGATGAACCTTTTTCTAAAAGGTTCGAGAACTAAGGGGGGCTCCCCCCTTGGGTCTTAGGGCTGTTTCCATTCAATCTCGTAGTACTCGACACAAAGGGGGACCCATTTCCCCCTATCGTGTCGCCTTACCCCTTCTGTATATCAAAAAAAGTGATTACGGCTGCTTCCATTCAATTTCATAGTACTCGTATTTGCTCTTCGGGAGCTCAATGCGTTTCACGCGGTAATATGTGATGCTTGATTCCCTATCGCAGATCGCAAGGATCAAATCGAGCCCCATCCCCTTTGATTTTGCAATTGCCTCCGCCAGCTCCTCGCCGCCTATCTCCTCTTCCTCGGAAAGCGCGAGCATGACGAACTTGGGGCTATCCTCCTTGGGGTTTTCAATCAGGCCCCCCTTCTTCCTATGGTATAGCAAAAAGTCCAATTCGCCTGATTGCTGCTTCTTTTCGCCGGGGATTGCAAGGATGAATGTCTTCTTGACGCCATGCGCCACCCTGATCGCCCTTGACCATTCCGAAATCAGCATCTTTGCCTCCCTTGGGAAAACATGGATCACATGCTTTGAGTGCATCCACTCCTCATTTGCAAGCGTTGGCGAGGCGCCAGGGAAATACAGCCGGAAATGCGTGCCGAACTTGAATCCGCTCTTCACCACAAAGCCCCTAAGCCTCCAATCCTCGTAAACATCGTATAGGGCCATGAAATCCGCCCTGCGCTTCATGCATTCCTTGATGATCTTCTTCTCGCCGATGTTTGCCTTGAGCTTTGCATGCCTTATCAGGAATAATGTTTCATACGCATCCAGCTTGAGGAACCTGCCGTGCTTTTTTGCCTTATAGGTCCCATGCTGGCCAAACCATCCGGATTCGTATAGCGCCCTGCCCTCCTCATCCTCGTCGATGATGCTCATGAGGTCGTCGGAAAAGAACAGCGCCCTGCTTTTCACCTGGAATGGGGCAAAATCCTTTGAGGGGTATTTGACTACAGGGCTCCTGCCGTAATTTCCCTGCGCTTCGGAAATTGGCCTTGGGATTATGCCTCGATCCCTCCAGTCGCGGTAGCAAAAATAGCGCGCGAGGAACTTTTTGTTGTCGATGAAATTCCTTGCGACCTTGTTGAACGAGGCCTCCTTTCCCTTATGGATGGCTGTTGCGTTCCTGACATCAATCAGGTAAAGCGCCTCCTCGGGCATCAATATTAGCTGCGCTTTGTTGTGCGGCGATTCCCTGCCAAAATAGCCCCTATCCAGCGCCTGGACGGAAATCAGGTCCTTTACAACCAGCGATCCGTCCTGCTCCAACTCGAACTGCACAGCCATCTGTTTATCTCCTCCAGACCAGCCCAAAATGGGCCATATCTGTTTGAAGTAAGCGTTTTTCCCAAATCCCTTAAAAAAATGGGAACAGTTTATGGGTAGGAATGGTTTTATTTCCTCCTTTTAGGTGCGGGCCTTAATGCCTTGGCCTTTTCCGGCTTTAGTATCTTCTTCTCGGCATCCGCAAGCTCCCTTGAGATGTTCCTAAGGCCCAGGAGGAATTCGCCCTCGAAGATCATCCCGATTGCGATTATGCCAAAGAGCGCGCCGATCATGAACCAGTAGAACAGCTTGTCCGCAAGGATGAATTGGAAATCATCGATGAACCACTCGTAGCGGTCGAACAGGTACCTGTAGACGAATACGATGAACGCCATGCTGGAGATGATGACAAGCGTCCGCCACTTGATGTTGTACCACTCCTCGCGGTACTTGTGCGCAACCCTGTATGCCCTGAAAAGGTCTTTCATTTCGCTCATACTACCACCATTACCTTATTTTTCCCCCATTTATAACGTTTATTGTTGGAAGAGCTGCGTTGCCATGTCCTCCAGATATTGCAGCAGCCTCCTTTTCGCATTCCAATTATTTTTCATTCCCAGTTTAACTGCTCCAATTGCCTTCCTAAGAGCCCGGCCGCTTCCTGAAAAACGGCAGGAAAATGGGCAGCAGGTACAGGACTCCTCCAAATATGAGCGTGTAGAAAATCAGCCCAAGCGTCCCAAAAATCCAGTGCTCGATCACGAGGTAATAGATGAGGATGCCTGCCACCACAAGCACCAATGGGGGCATGAAAAAGAGGTGGTCGCGCGCCCATGCATAGTAAAAATAGGCAAGGATCGCAAGCCATAGCCACCAAAGAAGCTGCGCCCAGAGCATTATGTCATCAATGACCCCAAGCAAGTACATTTCCATAGTCTAACCCCCTAGTGCCCATACCTTTGCATCATCTGCCCCATCCTCTGCTGGTATTTCGTCTCCCGCTTCTGGACGCGCTCCATGAACTCCTCCTCCTCGCGCGTGAGGTCCTCCCCCCTGCGCACCTTCTGCTCAATTGACTGCATCTTCTGCTGCTCTGCTACCTCCGGATGCTCCAGCTCAATCCCAAAGAACCTAAGGAGCGGGAACAACCCGAACTGGAACAGCATCTGCAGATGCATTCCAAGGGATACGAACGCAACGAAGATTATCACAATTATTATGGTCGGCAGGGGGTTGATGAAAAGGAAATATCCCGCGAGCATGGTGCCAAGCCCGAATAGGAGCATGGACTCGCGCAGCTGCGCATACAGCCAAAGGATCATGTAGGACATGGCCATTATCTTGATAACGAGGTCCAAATCGCCGATGGTCTGGAAGATGTCCAAAAGCGGAAGTAGGGCAAAAAGTATCGGTCCCATTTATGCTCGGAAATATCATCTCAAGGCAGTTAAAAAACGTTCGTAATCGGAGGTGGGGGTTTGCCTTTCAGCGTGTTGGTTTTATCCAATCCCCTCTTATCCCGCCATATTCAGTGGACATTGCCTTATCCCCCCCTTCTGGTCATTTGCCTAACTCCTGCCAAAAAGGGTCACCTGGTGTGGATATGCTCAACCTTTCCCATTTCTGAGCATCCCGGAATATAGTTTATTAAATGTGAATCACGAAATCCCTTTTGGTCGATATTCTTATGGCAAATGAATCGCAGGAACGGCCCCGCCCCTTTTTGCCTTCTTTCCTTAGGAGGTCCATCCCTCCGCTGGAAAGGGATGAGTCCAATGAGGGCGCCCTGCGTGCAACCCGGAGGCTTTTTGGCTTGCGGCGCCGCGACCAGAATGCCACCTTTGGGGATTTGGTTGAAGGTGCAAGGGTCCGAAGGGAAGGTGAAACGCCTGTGCGCTTGCCAGCAAGGCCAGCGGACCTATCTGCCCATTCTGATTCAATTTCTCCGATCCACCAGTCAATTTCGCCTTACCTTCGGATGCGGATAGCAGTTGCGCATGCTTTTAGCCGGGATAGGCCTTTTCTCCAGCCAAGCCGGCAGTTTGCCTCAAGCCCATTTGCGGCCCTTGCAAGGCGGCCAAGGAGGACGAACCTGCTAAACAGGGTATCGGAAAGATTCGGGATCAAGCCCAGGTTGGCGCTCGCCCCAACATAAAAAAATTATTTTCTATTTTATTCTGCACTTCTTCAGCGCCTGCAGTGCCTTTTCCATCCCATCCTTTGCATGCTTATTGCTCTCCGCCTCCGAATTGACCCTGATTTTAGGCTCGGTTGTGGATTGCCGGATAAGGAGCGTGAACTCCTCGAATTTCGCCTTCACTCCGTCGATGGTTTCTACCTTCTCCGCACCCTCATCCTCGAGCAGTTCCTTCAATTTATTGAAGTCAATTTTGAACCATATTTCTTCCTTCAATGTGACATTCCTGAACCTTTTTGAAAAATCCGCAAATTCGCCGTATTTGTGCGTTGAAAGGACCGCCGCCGCATAAATCCCATCCGAATTCGCCGAATGGTTGTAGAATGTGAAGTGGCCGGAGCGCTCCGCGGAGAATATCCCATCAGATTGGAGCGCTTTTTCCACCACGTACGCATCCCCCACCTTCGAGGTGATGGCATTTATCCCCTCATCGTGGAGGAAATCGAACGCCTCCTGCCTGCAATCAATTGAAAGCACCACGCGATCCCCCCTCCTAAGGTGGTTTTCTCCGATAAAAGCGGCGGTAATATCGCCTTCGATGAGTTTGCCAGAATCGCAGATTTGCAGTCTATCCCCGTCCCCATCGAATGCAAAGCCCAATTGCCGTGTTTTGATCGTATGCCCCTTCAATTCATTCAACGTATCTTCTTTGGGTTCCGGCGAATGCCTCTTGTACTCCGGATCGGGCTCATCAAAAATGCGCTTTGGGAAAAGCTCCTTCAGGGCGCATACTGCCCCTCCGGCAAGATCGAATATGCCATT
>DATDZF010000056.1:0-2762 GCA_035288785.1 Candidatus Norongarragalinales archaeon | reverse complement strand
CACAATTTTTCCGTCCATTTTTTGGAGGTGCCCGAATCGAAATTCTCATAGACAAGGTAGTTGGTGAGGTAGGTCTCCTGGAAATCCGAGGCATGCTCCTCGATGTCCTGCGTGCCCTGCCTGAGGATGCCGCTGCGCAGTATTATCACGATTATTACAACGAAAAGTATGGCGCCGCCGATGATCATCACGTATTCGAGGGCGGTTTGTCCGCGCAATCTTGGGGTTTTCGGGGGGGCCATTGCAGGTATCAAAACTCACCCGAAGTTAAAAAAAGTATCCCTCAGTGCAAATGCCGGCTATTTGTATATGCAAAGGTTGTCAAACTCTAACCTTGCGTCATTGGGTGGAGCGCCGCCGCCCTGGGTTCTGATCCCCAAATAGCCCTTTCCATAAAACCAATTTTCGTCGATCACATGGTCCATAACGGGGGTTGTGCCGCCGTTGAGGTAGGCCTTTACGCTTTTCCCGCTAACGGTAACCTTTAACCTTAACTCATTGCCAAACACGGAATGCGGGATCATATACGCCTCGATCATGGATTCTCCATCATAGAAGCTGATGATTGATGTGGTGCCGATGACTTCCAGCATCACGCTGCTATAAAAGGAGGCATCCTTGTCTGAGTGGAACGTGATGCCCATTTTCCTACTCTTCAAATGGGATGAATTCTTCATATTCAATTCCACGGTAAAATTGTCGAAAAGCGTGTTCCTAATTCGGATTGTGCCCGAGTTGCTCTTCATTAGCTTTTGATTCTGGAAATTCCATACACCCGACATTATTTCCCACCGGCCCACATCGCCGTTGTCGAAATTCTCGAAGAAAATTACGCCGGGGCGCAAATAGCAATCAGAGAGCTTTTCCGTGTCGTTTGCGATCTTTCCCCCTTCGCCGGAAAGGATGCCGCTCCGGATGATGACAACCACAATCACTGTGAATAGGATGGCGCCGCCGATGATCATGATGTATTCGAAGGAGGTTTGCGCCCTTTTTTTGGAAAGCATATGTTGGACACCGGTTTTGGGAATTTTGCCCTTGCAGGGGTTACTTTGCCATTCCCTCGAACATTTTCGCGAGTTTGGAGATTTCAGAAGTGTTCTCATCCACCGCCTTGGTGTTGTCGAAGGGCTTGAGGTCGCAAGCAAAGCGCATGGAGATGTGCACACCGGAAACGCGCTCATAGAATAGTGCCTCAGCAACTTCCTGAACGGTCCCTATCTCCCGCTGCCTGCCCGTCCGTTCCAGGTCCATTTTCCTTCGGGAAATTATGGCCTCGGGCTCTGCTTCAACCAGGAGGATCAGGTTGGGCCTAAGGAGGTCGGAAACCGAATCCGGCGAACCCGGAAGATAGGTGTGGTGCGGGATTGTGTAAATGTAGCCATGGGTATTCAGGAATACGAAATCCTCCTTGTCGGCAAGGGCGCGTATCCGCTCGGCAGCGGCCTGGCGTATCTGGTTTTGGATTGTAGAGGGCAATTTTGCAATCTGCTCCCTATCCGTAAACAGCCCTTTTTCCTTGCCAATCTCAAGCATCACATCCCCGTAGCTGATCTCGCTTATTTTCCCCCCCAAAAACTTGTTCAGCTCCGCGGTGAGCTTGCTTTTCCCAACAGCCTTTACCCCCAGCAGAAATACGAGCATGCGACCACCTTACCTCGACTAACCTTATTGATGCCTTTATTTTAAATGTTGGCATGCTAATTTAGGAGGGAGGGCTGGCTAATTCGGTTTAATTAAAATATGGGCTCGTAGCTCAGCTTGGCTAGAGCGTCTGGCTTTTAACCAGAAGGCCGTGGGTTCAAATCCCGCCGAGCCCGTGACAAAACTATGGGGGCTCCGCCCCCCCTACTTTTGTCGGATCGTCACCCCCCGTTTCGGGAGGCAGATAAGTTGTTTCTCCTCCCTTTTTAAGAGTGAATTATATGCGCGTTTTGCTTGACACGAATTTCCTGCTGATACCTTTCAGCAATCACGTGGATATATTCGAGGAAATTGGACGGTTATTGACCGGGAAGGTCGCCTTCATCATCCTTGCAAGCTCGCTCCAGGAACTGCGCTCCCTTAGGGGAAGGCATAAGATGTACGCGAGGGCGATGCTGCAGTTCATCGATGGCTCCGGGGATAAATTCGAGATTGTGAAATTGCAGGGGAAAACCGATAGGCTCATCCTCGAGTATTCGGAAAAGCACAATTCGGAGGATTACTATGTAGCAACAATGGACAAGGAATTGAAGGACAAGCTGAAACGGGTCAAGGTTCGGGTAATTGGGCTTCGGGGCAAGGGGCACCTCGAAATGGGATGAGCCCTGCAGGAGCGATAATAGTCGCATTTTTATAAGTTACCCCCAATAATAATTCCCTCTATTTCTCTTGTCTCATTAGGTTTATTTTGGATTGTGGCAGTTGAGGAAGGATGGCTTTGGAATCGCCATAAGTGAATACGGCGATAGGCAATTGTTCGTAATATTAGCAAAAAAGTGGGTGAACGGAAATGCTGGAATTTTTTGCGCTGGCTGCGGGAGTTGCGGGGTTGCTTTATGCTTATTATGTGGTCCGGCTGATAATGGAAAAGCCCGCTGGAACGCCCAAGATGCGCGAGATCGCATCAGCGATTTCCGATGGCGCGTATGCGTACCTCAGGAGGCAGCTCCAAACAATTGCAATATTCGCGGCGATTGTTGGCGCAATAGTTTGGTATTTCATCGGCATGGGCGCGGCAATAGGCTTCGTATTCGGCGCGGCCCTCTCATACCTTGCGG
>DATDZF010000055.1:0-16867 GCA_035288785.1 Candidatus Norongarragalinales archaeon | reverse complement strand
AGCTTATCGCCACTAAATCACTCTTAAAAACCCTCATTCCCTAATCAACTCAGGGGGGAATGGGTGATTCGAATGGAGCAGGATTTCTCTAATTATCTTAGCGTCTTTACCTGGCGGTACGGCTCGCCCGAAATGAGGAAGCTTTTTTCGGAGGTGGAAAACCGCAAGAAATGGCGCAAAGTCTGGCTGGCACTCGCAAAAGCTCAGGGGAAGGCGGGGCTCATCGATGAAAAGCAGCTAAAGAAATTGGAGGATAATATCAACAATATAGATATCGAGGCGGCGCACAAGATAGAGCGCGAGATAAAGCACGACCTGATGGCGGAACTTAGGGTATTCGCAGAGCAGAGCGGCGAAGCTGGTGGGAAATTGCACCTTGGCGCAACCAGCATGGATATCGAGGACAATGCGGAGGCGCTAAAGCTCCTGGAGGGGATAAAATTCATCAAGAGGGGGATTGGCGCATGCCTTCTTGCCTACCGCAAGCAGATAAAGAAATACAAGAATTTGCAGATCATTGCGCAGACTCATTTGCAGACAGCGGAGCCATCCACTCTTGGCTATAGGTTCACCATTTATGCCCAGGACCTCATCCTTGACCTTGAATTGCTGGAATCTGTGGAAAAGATGGTGAAGGGCAAGGGCTTCAAGGGCGCCGTTGGCACCTCCGCAGCGTACGAGAAGCTCTTGAAGGGCAAAATGAACGCTTCTGAAATGGAAAAGATTGCGATGCAGGAACTCAAGCTTGCGGCATTCGAGGCAACCACGCAAACATACCCAAGGAAAATCGATTTTTTGGTGCTAAGCGCTCTTGCCAGTGTGGCAGCAAGCTTGCATAAGTTTGCTTTTGATCTTCGGATCCTGCAATCCCCATTCATTTACGAGCTCGCAGAGCCGTTTGGCGATAAGCAGGTGGGAAGCTCGGCGATGCCCTTCAAGCGCAACCCAATTAAGGCGGAAAGGGTGTGCTCCCTTGCAAGGTTCGTTTCCGCCCTGCCCCAAATAATGTGGTCCAATGCGGCCAATTCCCTATTGGAACGCACATTGGATGATTCCGCGAACCGGAGGATTGTCATCCCCGAAGCATTCCTTGGGATTGACGAGGCGCTGCGCATCACGGTTTCGCTGATTGAGGGAATGGTTGTAAATGAAATGCAAATAAAGCGCAACCTGGAAAAATTCGCGCCATTTGCAATGACGGAAGTGCTCCTTATGGAGCTTGCAAGGAAAGGGGCAGATAGGCAGAAGATGCATGAGCTCATAAGGGAGATGAGCATGATGGCATGGCGGGCGGTCCAGGAGGGGAAGGAAAACCCATTGCGGAGGCTTGCCATGGATAATAAGCAGTTATCTAAATTCCTTACCGAATCGGAAATAAGGGATGCGTTCAATACCCGCTCACACATCGGGAATGCAATCGACAAGTGCGAGCGGTTCGACAAGCTCATCGATGAGCGGATCCGGCATGAGGCATCCGTCCTTAGGAAGGCAACGGAATACTAGGAATGCGAAAAACAATTATTGCAGGATCCAAGGAGAATGACTGGACTTATTCATTTTTCTTGGGAACAACCATCATCCTCTAAGCCCACACACCTAATCCTAATCAACAATTTATTTTGTACATAGTCACGCGATGGCCTTCCACCTGCTCGTCGAAAACCGGCCGGAAGCTTGGGCTGCTTTCAAATGCCGCCCGGTTTGCGCGGAAAAGCCCATCCTCATGCATGCTTACGAAAACATAGCTAGCGCCGTACTTCAATGGTACCCTGCAATCGGGATTCTCGTAGAAATCAAGCACATCCCTCTCAACCGGATGCTTTAGCTTATCAAGTCCGTGCGAGTACAAATACCACCTCAGGCCCATTAATACCTGCCTTCCGGTAAGGCTTGGGAGGGGATGCGCATGCGCATCACCGGTGATCCAGATCGCTTCCGGTCGTGTATTTTCCTTTATCCACTCCGCAACCCTAAGGTCGCCGGGGGAGTACAGGCCCGGCCTATCGCCATGCCACGAAACCAGCGATAGGAGGCCGGAGAGGCATGAAAGGATTAGGAGAAGGATGCCAATTGCCTTAATGGCAATGCGCCTATCGGAGAGCAATTTTTCAAGCGCAACTGCTGCAAAAAGGCACGTGAAAAGGAACCACGCAAGGAATAATTTGATAGTATCCCAATCCCATGGCGCGAGCTGTATCAGGTTTGCCGTAATAAAAAGGAGGAGGAAGGGGATATAGAGGAACCGGATTTCCTTTTTTATCAGGAAGGCGCCCGCAATTGCAAGGGGGGCAATTAACCCAAGGTTCCTGAGCCAAAACCAGGCAAAATCGGGCAACGAAATGGGTTTTTCCTGCATCCAGCCGAACCGGAAATGCATGAAGGAGGCATCGCCCACGTTTTGCTTCATGTAAAGGAGCTGGGGCGCAGCGAGCACAAGAGCGGGGAGGATCATATGCATCCAGACCCTAACTGTTTCCTGCCTGTTTTTCGAATGGAACAGGGAATAGGCGAATGCGAATGGGCAAAAGAGTGCAGCTGCAAGGAAGAAATGCCCGTGCACAAGGGGCATGAGGCCCAAAATGATTCCCGCGAGAAGCATGGTTTTTTTACGCGGATTTTTCAGGGAGGACAAAATCAGCAAGTAGAAAATGGCGCTCATGGCAGCGCCCATTATCGCGCTCCTTTGGGGGATGAAAATCGAGGTGATCTGGTTCACGAAAAATATCCTATCCGGGCCATCCGCCTTGTTTGGGACCGGCGGGTCGTAGATGGAGTAGGATACCTTGGGATGCAGGAATACGTCCAGGGGGGCAGTTGAATGCAATGCATCCTGGAACGCATAGTATGCGCCGAAATTGCCGTTGAAAATGAACAGCACGACAAGGAGCAAACCGGCCAGCTTCTTTTTCGCGACAAAGCTTCCAAGGAAATATAGGAAGGAAATCATTGCAAAGTAAAAAATAAGGTGGGGGAAAAGCAGCGATTCGAACATGGAAAGGCCGCCTTTCAGGAGAATTGCGGATAGGAAGTCAACCATGAACGGATAGGAAAGGTCGGCCGTCACCAGGATAGGGTAACGCGGCGGGAAGAATGGCCGTTCCACAAACGAGTTGATTATCCCGAAATGGAAGGGGTAATCGCTCCAGACGTAATTCCCGGCAATCA
This sequence comes from Candidatus Norongarragalinales archaeon, assembly GCA_035288785.1. Classification (GTDB taxonomy): domain Archaea; phylum Micrarchaeota; class Micrarchaeia; order Norongarragalinales; family SBBD01; genus JACRGC01. Next base: position 13,702 of record DATDZF010000055.1, on the reverse strand, counting down.
TCGCTCCCTTGGCATTGAGCTGGGGAAGCAGTGCAAGGTTGAGGTATGCAAGCACAAAAAGCACGAGCAGGCACGCGGCAAGCGGCAGGAAATCGATCCTCCCTTTGGGGGATGAACGCCGGTAGAGGAATTTGGCGGATATGCCAAGGGCTATGCAGGGCAATATGATTGAGGCAGCGCTAAGGGACCCAAATGCCCATGAAACAACAAATACGAGCCATGTGGATGCAAGGAAGCCAAAACCGGCTGCGAACGCGGCCCGTTTCCAAGGATCGTCAAGAAAATCGATGTGCTTGCTGCAGGAATAGCCGAAAGCAAAAGAGGATATGATGAAAAGCAGGGAAACGAGCATGCGACCACATTTAAACTAATCAATATTATTCGGGGGAGTATGGCGTCACTAACGGCTCAAATTTATTATTCCTTTTTTTTATTCCGTGCCGCAATTTTTTTGGCATTTTTCCGGAGGATCACATTTATTGGTGTTTTACAGGAAAGCATCATTTTTTCGAGTCTGCGGGCAGTCAGCGGGATTTTTTTCCTTCCATCAAATTGAATTTTGCCGCTATGAACGCTCCGGCCATAGCCGCTAGGCAAACTGCAAACAGGAGCCTTTCAATTAATGGCCTTTCATAATAAAAACGAAGGTCGTGCGCTCCGGCGGGAAGGGAAACCCAAATCCTGTTTGGGCCAAGCTCCCTTTCAACTGCAACAGGCTTGCCATCGGACTGCGCTTTCCAATTCGGGTAATAGGAGAACTTGAATACCACGATTCCTTGCCCACCGCATTGCACCTTTGCGGAAAATTCGGATCCGGCACCCTGTTCGGAGTCAATTGTGCAATCCGAGGACTCCAGATAAGATGGGGCATAATCCCTATTGCTGTAGATCGCGATGTTGCCAAAGGCGGCCTCGGGTATGAATTCATTATCCCTCCGGAGAAGATTATCCTCGGATGAACCCTTGACCGCAACTGCATACTTCGCGTTCCACATCCCCAGCTCCCTGCCGGTGATCGGGGATGGCCGCGAATAGAATGAAAAGGCAGATGAGGTTCCAAGGGAGGGCTTTCCCGCAAATACCGGCGATGCGTCGAATCCATGCCAGCTGCATTGCGAGCCGAAATACGCGATGCGGTAATTTCCGGGCTGGCTTGAAAGCCAATTGTACGCATCGGCAAGGTCAGGGCATTGCGGGCTCAATTCAATTGCAGGGATTGCGGAGAGGGATAGGAGAAGGGCGCCAGCAAGCACGGCCGGTGCAAGGAAGGGGATTTTGGCAAAGGCCGCCATTTTTAGGATCGAAGCTGCCGCAACGCCTGCGAGAATAGCAAGGATCACCCGAAGGTATGCAAGGAACCGGAAGTTCTGTATCTGGTCCAAAAAGGGGATGCCATCAAGGAGATGCAAGTCGAGCATCCAAATGAAGGATAGGACGGCCATCACCAGCAGGAAGGCAGCTGCCGATTTCCTTATCCTGAAGGATAAGATTGCCCCGCAAGCGGAAAGCCAAAGGATCGATTGCCCAATCACCTTGCCCGAAAGGAGGCCATCCATGATTTCCGAAAAGGCCCTTCCCCCATACCCGGCCTTCTCCACCAAACCGCTATAAAGGCCATGATATTCCGAATTCTGCAGAAGTGGCAGTAGCCAAAAGCTTGAAAAGGCGGCAACCAGGATTGCGATGAGTGATAGCTGCCAGAGGATTTTGCCGTCATGCTTCCTTGCAAATTCGAATGCGGCCAGAACCGCTATTGCCAGGAATCCCCAAAACGGGGGCCAGGGATTGGCGAGCATTGAAAGGGCAAGGAGGAGGGAGGTGTAAACGATTTTTTTCTTCCCAGAAAAATGCAGGAATGCAACAATGGAAAATATGGAAAGGGCAATCCCAAGCGAATTGTTCCACATCCCCCACGTATAGACCTGCACGAATGCGCCGCCGGCTTCCCAGGCATTTCCGGGGAATCCATAGTCCAAAAGCGAAAAGAAGAATGCGGCAAAAAGCCCGGAAGTCTTTCCTAGCCCCAGCTCGGCTGCAAGTAAATATACCGAGCAGGTGATGAGGAAAAATGAGAGGAGGACCGCAAGCTTGTATGCGAGCACCCAATCAATTGCGTTCAATAGGAGGGCCCTCAAAAGCCCGGGAAGCGCAAATCCAAGAGGCGGGTAAAAAGTGGATGCGGGCATCCCTGCATGGAACTCCGGGTTAAGGCCGTCCAGCTGGCCCTGGGGGAGCAGATTCTCGCCAATAAAATGCGAGATCGCAAACCGGGTCGGATGGTCGATGCTGATTGGGTAACCGTCCCCGAATAGGCCCAGAGACACCAATGCCGACGACAGGAAAAGGAACAGCACGTATGGAATATGGGATTTTTCCTTGGCAAGCACCGGCAAATCCACCTCTAGTAAAACCAGGACGGAATAGTTTGCCTTCGCCCATTTAAAAAAGCTGCATTTGCGGGAAGGGTAAACGTGCTGCAGGCGGCATCAACAAAGGTGGGGCATAGGCGAAAAAGCCGGAATATCCAGGAATGGCACTCGAGGGAGAAAAAATAAACGGCGAGTGCAAAAATGGCCTCCTTGGGCACCATCAGGAAAAGGAGTTCAGCACCTAAATATCAGTCCGTAACAACAAGCGTGCCCTTCATGTCCCGGTGGCCTTCGCCGCAGAATACATTGCAAAAGAAGCTGAATTCGCCGGACTTGCCGGGAGTGAATTCCACAACCGTCTTTTCGCCGGGATTTAACTGTTTGCTGACGCCAAAGTCAGGCAGCGCAAAGCCGTGCTGGACGTCTATGCTTTCGATGGTGAGCTTTACTGGAATGCCTTTTTTCACGGTAATGGTGGAGGGCGTGAATTCCCAGCTTTGCGCGGTAATGCGAAATTCCTGCACGCTGGGAGTGCCGCCAGTTGCAATCGCCGTTCCTTGGGGCGTAGGCGAGCTTTCTGATGGAGTTGCAGTTGCGCCTCCAGTGGGACCGCTGGAAGTGCACCCAAATAGGAGCATGCCGGAAAACACTAGCAAAGCAAGGACCGATAGCAGCCTCATAATAAACACCCCTTATTACAATCAGGCAAGGATTAAACCCAAGCATACTTTTATAGTTTTGGTTTAAATAAGCGGCCTGGGGGCGCCTAAACGGCTGAATAACGCATTATAATATATCCGCCCATAAAAATAAGGTAAATTGCAAGGAAATGATCATCTTATGCTGCGCCAACCAATCGTATGCGTGCTTGGCCACGTGGACCATGGGAAGACCACGCTACTTGATGCGATCAGGGAAACCGCTGTCGCAAGCAAGGAATCCGGCGGGATAACCCAGCACGTGTCCGCATCCGAGGTTCCCCTTGCCGCAATCAAGGACCTTTGCGGAACCGTGCTTGAGAAGATGAAGCTGGACCTGCAGCTCCCGGGCCTCCTTTTCATAGATACCCCTGGCCACGAGGCATTTGTGAACCTTAGGAAAAGGGGCGGGAGCATTGCGGATATCGCAATACTAGTTGTTGACATCAACCAGGGGATGCAGAACCAGACAAGGGAGGCAATTGAGATATTGCGCGAATATAAAACTCCCTTCGTGGTGGCTGCAACAAAAATAGACGTGCTGATGGGCTGGAAGCCCCAGCATAGCACCTGCTTTGCAGACGCGTTTATGGGCCAGCGCAAGGAAGTGCAGGATTTTTTGGACACAAAGCTCTACCAGCTCGTGGGGCAGCTTTCCGAATTTGGCTTTTCTGCCGAAAGGTTCGATAGGGTGGAGGATTTCACAAAGCAGATTGCAATCATACCAGTCAGCGCCAAGACCGCGGAGGGGATCGCCGAACTGCTCCTTTTCGTCGGCGGGCTCGCACAGCGTTTCCTGGAAACTCAGCTGACGAAAAAGGAGGAAGCCCTTGGCAAGGGAAGCATCCTTGAGGTGAAGGATGTGCGGGGCCTTGGGATGACGCTGGACGTGATCCTTTACGAGGGCACGCTATCGGAGGGTGAGCACATAGTCTTCCTGACAAAGGATGGGAAGGCGGTCAAGACCCGCATCAAGGGGCTGCTAAAGCCCAACAATTCCGAGGAGGTGAAGGCAAGCGGAGAGAGGTACAAGAAGGTTAAGGAAATAACCGCGGCTGCCGGGGTAAAAATCGCCTGCGACCATGCGGAGGACGCGGTGGCGGGGTCCTCGCTTTATGAATTTGACGAGCGCACCGAGAGTGAAACCGCAGATTCGCTAAGGAAGGAGTTCGAGGAGATAAAGATCGAAAGCAGCCAAAATGGCGTCATTATCGAGGCGGACGCACTCGGAAGCCTGGAGGCAATCGTAAGGCTCTTCGAGGCGGAGAAGATCCCAATAAGGCACGCGGGAATTGGGAAGGTCACAAAACGGGACATCCTGGAGGCCGCAAGTGTCACGAAGATAGACCAGCTTTTAGGCGTTTGCTTTGCATTCCACACCCAGGTTGAAACCGATGTGCAGGCGGTCTCAAAGGTCGAGGGGGTGAAAATCTTCGAGGAGAAGGTGATCTACAACCTCATCGTCAATTACAAGAGCTGGCGCGACGAGAAGCTCAGTTCCGAGAGGAAGGAGGCGTTCTCCAAGCTCACCCTTCCGGCAAAAATATACCTCATCCCAAACAACTGCTTTAGGGTAAGCAACCCCTGCATCTTCGGCGTGGAAGTTAGGGAGGGCAGGATCCGCAAGGAAAACCGCCTGATCAATGGGAAGGGCGAGAGCATTGGGGAAATCCGGAGCATCCAGGTTGAAAAGGAGGCGGTGGATGAGGCAAAGAAGGGGCAGGAGGTTGCAATTGCAGTCGATGGGCCGTATTTTGGGAGGCAGGTAAACTACAAGGACGTGCTCTTTACGGACATCAGCCAGGAGGAAATAGACTTGATCGAGAAAAAATACCTCCAGAGCCTGAGCGAGGGCGAAAGGGAGCTCTTGACTGAGATCAAGAAGATTAAGGGATTCTTGAGCTATTCCTTTTAGATCAGTTAAGCTGGATGCCATATATAGAGATTATCGCGTTTTCATGGGATCTGTAGATAACCTTTTTCCCATTCAATAATCCCAGCTGGCATTTTACACCCGCATTAAGTTAAGCTTTTTAAGCCGAGCTGATTAATGGCTAAATACCTACTTGAGTGAGATAAGCAAATGCCCTTCCGCAGATTCCTAAGGTGGCTTTCAGGCCTATTTGGAAGGAGGAAGGTGATTAGGCTCGGGTTTTACGGCGCCCCTAATGCAGGGAAGACCAGCCTTGCAAACCGCATTTCCATGGACTGGCTTGGCGAACCCGTGGGGAAGGTTTCCGAAATCCCCCACGAGACGCGCGAAGTGACCAAGAAGGAGCATGTTGTTGTCAAGTCCCATGGCCGCGAACTGATCATGAATTTGCTCGACATGCCCGGGATTGCAACAAAGGTGGACTACCGCGACTTTACGGCTTATGGATTGAAAAAGGACGAGGCGCAGCAGCGCGCAAAGGAAGCCACGAAGGGCATAATCGAAGCGATCAAGTGGCTGGAGAACGTGGATGCCGCGCTGGTGATCATGGATTCAACGGAAGATCCATTTACGCAGGTGAATATCACAATTTTGGGGAATTTGGAAGCGCGCAAGATACCCGTCATAGTAGTCGCAAACAAGACGGACAGCAAGAAGGCACGGCCGGAGAAGGTGAAGGAGGCATTCCCACAGCACCATGTGGTATACGTATCTGCGCTTACGGGTGAAAACATAAATGCGCTCTACGAGGCAATCGCAAAATACGCAAAATGAGGGGGAAAATGGCGGACTTGCTCCAGCTCTTCAAGGGCTCATTGGAATTCCTGCAGCCTTCGCTGGAAAAGATCTCCCTTGCGTTCTTCATGCTATTCGTGGTGTTCCTGGGGCTTTTGATCGACATCCCGGAATGGGCCTACCTGCCGCTGATGACGATCCTTGCCTGGCCTCTCCTGGGCCTGGCGCAGCTCTGCGGACAATCGGACTTGGAATGCCAGAATGCGGCATCGTTCGTGGGGCTCCTGCTAAGCCTCCTGTACTGGTACCTTGCGGCTTGCTTCCTTAGCTGGGCGCTAGAGAACGTGCAGGCAGAAGAAGCGGAATGAAATAATATGGCGATTGGAATATAGAAGGTGGGCAAGAAAATAAAATGGATGGACGCGGAATTGGAATAATATAGCATTGGAAAAATTAGATGGGAAAATTAGCTGGAATGGGAGAAGAATAAAATAATATGGCAATGTGAAAATAAAATTCATGCAGGAATATATTACACCAACAAGGTTAGGATAAAATGACCGGAGTGCAAATAGAGTTCGTGGCGGCGCGGACGCTGCATAACAGGGATGCTGAGGAGAAGGCAAGGTTTATCATCAACGCGGTCAAGAAGGAGAAGAAAATACTGATTTTGGAGGAGGCGCTTAGCAGGGAAGAAGAGCGCATCCTCTACCAGCGCACGATGGAAAACATCGGGAAGGATTTCCCGGGGATTGAAATTTCCTCCTTCGGGGAGGAAACGCCGGGCGTGAGGCAGGCGCTCATTGCAATGCTCGGGGGCAAGAAGGCAGGACTCACCATCATCGGTCCCTCCAATCTTGTCAAGCAGATCAAGAAGGATCCAGATAAGCTAAGGTTCCTTGCGGGAGCTTGATTTTTAAAAAGTGAGGGCATTTTCCCCTTGAACAGGCAATTCGCACCTTTTCTGATTCGCATATCAAAATAAGGGGGTAGAGGCAACCCGAGTAGGGGGCTTAGCCCCCTGGAGGGGTTGGAGGTTAATAAACCGCCAATTTATTCTATTTTCATGAAGAGCATTGATGCTGCACTCCTGCTTGGGGCGCTTGCGGTATTCCTTTCGCAGATGTATTATGCGCTGCCGGTCACCTCGGATGCGTACGAGAATTTGAGGATAATCAATTATTTCGAGGGCGGGGGGAGTTTTCCGATTGAAAGCACTGCCATCGATGCCCCCCCATACATCTACCCGCCTATTTTCTCCCTCTCCGTATTTAGCTTCAAAACCCTCTCGGGATTCCCTGCAAATTTCACCCTGGGCTTTTTTTCCTACCTATTTGTGCTCCTGATTGTCTACTTGGTTTATCTGCTTATAAGGAACGCATATTCGGGGACGGAAAACAGGAATGCATATTCCGGGAATGGAAAAAAATCATTTTCCGTTGAGGAAAAAGCCGCGCTCGGGGTTCTTGGGATTTTCACGCTGCCGATCCTCATCTACCGGCTGATTACCCCCATACCCGAGACGCTGGGATTGGCCTTTTTCCTTTTGTCCGCGTATTTTTACCAGAAAAAAAATTACAAGCTCCTGCTGATCGTCCTGGCTATTTTCCCATTGGCGCATTCCAGGAGCTTCGCATTTACAATAATCACCCTTGGGATGGCGGCCGCATTGAGGAAGGACTATTTGCAAGCGGCCAAATCATCCATACTTGGCCTGGCAGTGTTTGCAATATACCATTTGGCATTCCCAATCTACGCATCCGGATTCGAAAATCCCTCGATCACGGTTCCGGCACTGTTTGAGATGCTGCCCATCCTGGCAATCGCAATGACCTTGGCGGGAACATATGTGATTTTCAGGAAAAATTATAAATTCGATTTCCTATGCGCATCCGCAATATTCGCATTCATCCTGACATATTTCCTGCTCCCATTCCCATTCCGGCACGTCATTTTCCTTATCTTGCCCATTTCATTTTTAGTGGCACATGCGCTAAGCTACGATAGGCGAGTCCTTGCGGTGTTTTCGGTATTCCTTGCGCTCTCAATGGTGCAGGCGATCCAAATGCGCGAGGCTCCCCTTACTGCACAGTCGGTCGAAATGATGAGGGAATTTGAAAATTATGCGGGGGAGAATTCGATCGCCCCTTTCAAATACAACTATGCACTCCCATATTTCGCGGATAAGAAAGTCGTAGTGGGTGCATTCGCAGAAGCGCTGCCTGACGGGGTGCAAAGGAGCAGTGATCTGAACAATTATTTCACGGGAGGGGAAAGCGGCCAAAAACTCGCCGTTCTTGAAAAATACAGCATACAAGTGGGCTTTTTTGAAAAAAGCGAGGGATTGGGATCCGCGGAGGTAAATTCGGACAGGAAACTGCTAGAAAGCGATAAAATTGCGGCTTATTCCTTTAAAACTGGGAATTAAGCGCTTGCTTCACAATAAAATAACCCATATATAAATCGGCCGACCTATTAATTTTGGCAAAATGGCGTGGGCGGAAGGGCAATAATCCTGCCAGCCATATTGCCTGCATATAAAAGGTGGGTAAAATGGACATGAAATTTGCTGCGATGGGGATTGTTGTCTTGGTATTGGCGGGGTTTATCGCATATAATCAGCTATCCGTTACAAACGAACAGGTGTACCGGATAGAGGCGCCCTTCAACCTCAAGGAGGAGGCGAAACTGGCGAGTTCCGATGCGCCCAAGGATGTGGAGCTGACCATTTACCAGGTGGAACCGAACTATTATGCCTACATAGGCGCAAATGGCTTCGACATTAACAACGGCATGGCGCTCATAAAGGAAAAGCGGAGCGTGAACCTGCCATCAGGCCTTGCAAAGATCCAGATGAAGGGCACTGCGCAGTACTTGGATTCCACATCACTGCACCTGAAGGATTTGACAGACATTACAACCAATGTCCTCGAACAGAATTACCAGTACGATTTGGTGGATTCGACAAAATTGATGGAAAAGTACCTCGACAAGGAAATCGAAGTGGTCTTGGGGAACAGCCAGGGGAACTCCGCAAAGGAGAGCGTCAAGGGAAAACTGCTAAGCTTCAGCAACGGTTTGGTGCTTCAGACATCCACAGGGGTTGTCACCCTTAACAGTTATGAAAAAATCAACTATCCCGTGCTTCCTGAAGGGCTTATCACATCCCCAACTATCGAATGGCTGCTCCAGAATTCCAAGGAAGGGCAGCACGACTTCCAGGTTTCCTACCTTGCATCTGGCCTTAACTGGAACGCAGATTACGTCGCAATTGCAAACAAGGACGACAGCCTGCTGGACATTACCGGCTGGGTAAGCATAAAGAACACTGCCGGGGCGACATTCAAGGATGCGAAATTGAAGCTGGTTGCGGGGGATATCAATATTGTAAGGCAGAGTGCAAGGGGGGGCTATTATGAGAAAAGCTATGCCGACGTGGCCATGGGAGCGCCTGCACAGCCCCAATTCCAGGAGGAAAGCCTCTTCGAATACCACCTCTACACATTGCAGCGGCCTGCGACACTGATGAGCAATGAGAATAAGCAGATCACGCTCTTTGATGCGAAGAACACGCCCGTTGAAAAGCAGTTCGTTTACGAGGGGGATGGGACGAAGGTGAAAACCAAGCTCATTTTTGAGAACAAGAAGGAAAACAACCTGGGCATACCGATGCCAAAGGGGAAGGTGAGGGTTTACAAGGCGGATTCCGAGGGGCAGCTGCAATTCCTTGGGGAGGACCAAATCGACCATACGCCTGAAAAGGAGAAAGTGCGGCTGTTTCTTGGCAATGCATTCGACATAGTAGCGGAAAAGAAGCAAGTAGACAGGAAGGAAATCGGGACATGCGCATCCCAATACAGCTATTCAGTGGAGCTCCGGAACCATAAGAAGGAAAAAGCAGACGTTACCGTGCTGCAGGATGCCTATGGGGAAGCCAGCATCATCAGCGAGAACATGCCAAGTGTGAAGGAGAGCAGCACCCAATTCTCGTGGAAGGTGCCAGTACCGGCAGATGGCTCGGCAACGCTTACTTACACAATCCAGCAAAGGTACTGCTAAGGTCCAATTCGTTTTTTTTTAGTTTTTTATTTTTTTATTTGCACCGGAAAGCAACCTTTATATATGACGACAGCCTACCCCAATCATACCTTCTGAATAGTGATCCGATTGAGAACGCTCCTGTTTTACGTGTGCGGAATTTTCTTCTTAACTGCCCTATCCAATCTCGCCCAAGCCGAATATTATTTCAAGGACGCCTACCCTTCTGAGGGCGCTTCTGGAAACTTCCTTGTCGAAGTATGCGGGGACACTGTGGGCCCAACAGCGCCAAACGAGAGCTCCAATTTCAGCTTCTGGATCAACAACGCCCCAGCGAACATCCTTGCAGCAAACCGCTCGCAATGCGGGGCAGGCCCTTTCTTCAATAATATGTCGGATTTTCTCCAAAGGGTAAACAGCTCCGGCGCATGCGGCCCCAACCCACCTATGGGCGGCGCATATGACCAATGCGCAAAGTTTGCCCTCAATGCCACATGGAGCAATTCACAGACACCTGTAAATGTCACGACCCACATGAACCTCTCGGCCATGGACCTTTGGACCCTGAATTACCTGAACATAAAGAGCAGCATTGGAAATGCCATCATAATGACCCAGAACATAACCACCATGCTCTACGATGCACAGGGTCCTGCACTCACCGATGCCTACGGCTATTATATAGAGCATTGTCTGGGCCCCTTGACTGGAGGCCTATGCCTTCCGGTGGACATCTATCCGGGCGCGTGCCAAGCGCACGGGATCCCGTTCCCCGATGCAGGCATGGCATGCTCGAACGGTACAAAGAAGTTGATCCTTTTTGACTTCATTTCCTCGAATTCTACAAATATAACTGCCGATCTTGGGAGCGCTGGCTTCATATCTGCATCCCTCACAACACCCATTGCGATTGCGATGATCCAGTCGCAACCCTTCTTTGGGAATCCAGGGGAAATGCCCGCCCAGCCTGAAGTTAGCCGCTCCATGATATTCGATGCGGACGGTAACCTGCTTTTCGACATGCCTGCAGTTGGCGGAGGCATGGGAGGCCCCGGCGGATCTCCCCCCGGTTTTGTGCTTCCGTTGCAGAAGTATTCCGTACGGCTCAACGGCTCGATAAACGGCACCCTTTTCGACAACAACTATTCCTTCATGCCCATCGGCAAGGGAATGTCCGGCGCGATCGTAACCATCAAGAATGCCGCGGAATTCACCACATTCATTGGGAAGGTGGTGAACGAATCCGGCTCGGCCATCACCAATGGCATAGTTTATGCGCAGCCGCTTTGGGGATTCACGCCGCCTCTGGGAACGGGCCTTGTGAATTCGAGCTTCACCGACGGCACAACCGGGGTATTCAGGCTACGGGTGCCAAAGAATATTCCCTACAAATTCTATATAGTGGCAAACGACACGAACCCCTCAACCGGATCTTTGATCTACAACCCCACGGTGGACACCAATAACGGCAGGGGGTACATGGCAGTGCAGGATACGGTCATACTTTCCCCGCTGGTGATCAAGAACGGAGGCACAATCAACTTGAATGTGGTCCTGAATAGCGCGAGCGGCGTCCAAAGTGAGCTTAGCAAGATCACAAACATCCCAGAAGGAATTAGGCGGACCGCCTTCTCAACCAGGATGTCACCGGTAAGCATTTTCGAGACCGTGTCCCCGCCAACATCCATGCTGATGTCCCTTGTTGCGCCCGTCAACAATGTGCTCCTGAACATTTATGGCGTAAACATCTCCGGCTCGCAGAACGGCCCGCCTCCTGTCACGCACGTTTGCTTCAACAGCACCAATGTGGTCCAAGGCCAGAATTCCGAGGTGACATGCACCCTCAATAACACGCCTGGAACGCTCAACCTTATCGTTAATGATTGCAGGGATTCCGTATTCGTATGTTCCCAAAGCCAGCAGGCGATGGACATCTGGTTCAACTCAAGAATCGTTATTTACAATGCAGCGGATAATTCGGTAGCGGCGGACATCGAGGAGGGAAGCATGGCGCACGAGGGCAGTTTCAACAACCCCGGCCAGGTGCAGATAAAGCTGCCGGTTGGCGCATACAATCTTGCGGTATTCTCTAAATGGGACTGGAATGCGCCGCAGGGAGTATATTACAACGGGTCGTTCGTGATTGCCCCAAACGAAATGACCAATGTTACAATAAGGAGGCAGACACCCGGCTGGCAGATCCAGCCCATGATGCCTTTCCAGATGCGTTCCACGGCAAGCAACCCGCTAGGAGTGGCAGCCTACGATTTTGGCCGCAACCCTCCGGCCATACTTAACAATTCGCAGATCCGGATGGACGTGCAGGCACTCCAGCTCAACGGGAGTTACGCCGGAAACATGTCCACCGGGCTTAGCCTTACCTTCTATTCCGATTTCAAAATTCCGGGCCCAGTGGCGAATCCCGGAGGCTTCAACGGCACTTTTAGGCCTTCGGATTATGGCATTCCCGCCGGAAAATACAATATGCTCTTCAATGCCACAACCGACCGGGCGGCTGCAAACCAGACACAGATATCGACGATAAAATTCCCCTTCACCGTATCGGATTTTGATATCGGCGTCGACCTTGCGAAGTTCAGCTGGGCCACGAGCGAGACCATACAGGGCAAGATTTTCGCATTTTTAGGCAACGGAACCGGTTTGAATGGGAATGCGACGGTTTCATTCTACGATTTCAGCGGGGCAAAAGTTGGCGCAACAACCATTGTCCAGGTAATAAATGGCGAGGGCGCCATTTCAATACCCGTCAGCGCCATCACCACCCAGACCGACTTTTACGAGCTCCTCGTCGTGCTAAATGCCAGCGGCTCATTCGGGTTTGCGAACAATTACATACAGATAACCAACTTCATCATCTCGACCACATACGACAAGCAGAATTACAAGCCTGAAGAGCAGGTCAAATTGACCGTCAAGGTGTCCAATGCAAGCGGGAGCCCAATTTCAAGCGCGAATGTCGAAGGGCTGGTGGATTCCTACCAAAACTCCACATTCGGCACCACGGATTCCACGGGAAGCGCAACGCTCACATTTTCCCCAGGCACGATTGCCGGCGGCAACTGGACTTTTGGCTTCCATTCCGTAAGGCTGAAGATCGCATACAGCACCGGTACGGAAGTAATACAGCAGGAGACGTTCAGCGGATTCGAGGTGAGGGGATTTGATGTGCGCATCCAGACGGATAAGCCCTCCTACCAGCCTACTGACAACTTAACTTTGAACATTTTCATCCAGGGCTTCCCGGGCAGCCCCGAGCTGCTTGTGGACGGCGTCCAATACGAGCCTGGCGGGGGCGATATCTCTGTTCAGCCCTTCGGGTTCAGGGTCACCATCATGCCTGTTGGCGGAAGTTGGTCGCCGGGCCACCACAGCATCAAATTCTCCTTCAGCCAGGGCAGCAGCACCCAATCGGCATATACGGGATTTGATGTGAATACGCTCAGTATAATGGCAAGCCCCGACAAATTCACCTATCAGGCAGGGGAAAATGCCATAATTACGGTGAAGGTAGTCAATACCAGCACCTCCCTGCCCGTGCCGGGCATTGCCGTCAACGGCACATTGTATAAATTCCAGCAGAGCGGCGACCTTACCATAAGCACCAACTCCAGCTCCACGGACGTGGCAGGGACAGCCATATTGAATTTCAACAACCTGACAAAAACCGGCTTCCATTACGTGAAAATAATTGTCGGAGGAAACCAGGTCCAATATGTCGGATTCCAGGTGTCGGGAATGTCCGTCCAAGTCACGACGGACCGGCCGACTTATTCCCCTGGCGACATCGTTAATATCACCATAAATGCGACCAGCACCGAGAGCGTTATTGGAGCTTCCGTCTCCGCGATGATATATGCGTTCGGATCGGCAACCGAACTTCCAACAACGGGCATTACATTCGTGGGAAG
>DATDZF010000054.1:0-7976 GCA_035288785.1 Candidatus Norongarragalinales archaeon | reverse complement strand
CAATTACCACTACTTTCACCGCGCTCTTAATCACATTCCGGTTGACTATTTTTGCGAGGTAAACCCCAAGGAGCGCCATGATTGAAATGGCAATAAGGCCCGCATAATAGTAGGAGTAGGGTGCCGGGAAGAACCAGAATGGCAGCGTTGCAACCGTGATCCCAAGAAATGCGGAAACGCTATTCACCAGGGCGCGCTCCCTTGCCCTGCGCTTGAGCTTATGTTCCATGAGCGTATGCCTAAGCTGGCCTTGCTTGAGGCCCATTGCGCGCTCAAATTTGATCCTCTCCTTGATGGTTTCGGTTTCCTCCGCAAGGTAGGCGCCGGAGAAATTGGACGCGGAGATTCCGACTCCCACGCTCAATGCGAGCCTGATCACCTCAATGCCGCTTGTGATCCCTGCAAGGTAGGTTGCGCTAATTACGGATAATGATGTAAGTGAGGCATCCATCATGCCAAGGGTGAGGTACCTGGAGTAGGTGAGCACCTTCTTGAGCGGGTTCATCTCTCTCCCACGATGTGCTGCACGGTCTGGATGATGCCACCGGAATGCGCGACAACCTCGGAAACCCTCTCGAAGTCCAGCGACGCGCCGGAAATGGACACTTTAAGGGTTTCCGTGCTCTTCTCGAAATCGGTAAGGGTGATCTCGACCTTCTTGACCCCCGCGACCTTTTCCAGCGCATGCAAAAGCTCGATTATCTGCAGGTCGGAGGGCTTTAATATCTCGAGAGTAATTTCCTTCAATTTCAGCATACGCCACCACCATTTACGATTGTACTTAGGGGAGCTTCGGCTTTATTAGTTTTTGCAAGGACCTGCCATAAATCACTCTATTAGCACCAGCAATTCCGGAAGTGATTGCAGGCGGGTGTACTTTTTGCCGAGCTGCACGATTTCTGAACCGATGACGAACGCTTTGCCCGCATTCTCGAGCATGCACCTGTCTCCGGCACCGTTGCCTACCGCCACCATTTTCCTGAGGGGGATCCCGGTTTCTGCGGAAAGGCTTTTGAGCCACTCGCCCTTGCACATCCTGCCATTGCATTTTTCGCAAAATACCTTTTGGATGGGAAATGTCACTCCTCCGGTGAATCTGCCGTTTTCCTCCTCCAGTTCCGGCGAAATGGATTGCGGTATCCCGAGCTCCCCCCCGAAGTATTTTACGACTGGGGAGTATGCGCGGGAGCAAATTGCGAGCTTGTAGCGCCGGCTGTGGAGCCGTTTGATTACTCCGGCCGCCAGCCTTTTCACGGTCATTCTTCTGCAAATTCCCCTTAATTTCTTTGAAGGTATATTTGCGAGGCGTTTTGCAAACTTCGTTGCCACAAGCTCGTCACCATGGACTCCCTTAAGGTGCTTGTTCCTTAAACGGTCCAGCTCCGGCGCCAGCCCCAGGCTACGGGCTATGGAATCTATGCTCTTCTCCTCTATCAGCGTATTGTCCAAATCGAACACAACCATGCCATAATTGTTGCTGATGATTCCCGCCCGCTTCAACATGGTTTTCATGACCTCAAATGACATCTCCGCCTTCTGGTCATCCGTGCGCCTCTTGTGGATGAGCTCGCCTATCTCGACTTCCTTTATCACCAGCCCCTCCTTGGCTGCCTCAAGAAGCAGTGCGATGTCTATCCCCCAATCCTTCTCGATTGCCGCCTTCCTCAGGAATTTGGTACGGCTGCAGAACTGCCCGCTGATGGGCTGGCTAAGACCGATGTCCGGGAACAGTATTTTCATGAGGGGCTTTACGGCAATTTCCGTGACCCTCCCTCGGCTGAGCTCAAAGCCAGCCTTGGTGAAATCCGCTTCCCGGTCCGCAACGGGCTTGATGATGCTGTCGATCTTCTCCGGAGTGATGTTCTGCAGATCCGCGTCGAAAAAGGCGATGATGTCCCCGCTCGCATTCCTGACCGCGGTCCGTATTGCCGCCCCCTTGCCCAGATTCTTCCGGTGCCTTATGACCTTAACCCCCATGGCCTCCGCTATGTTCCCCGTTCCGTCCGTTGAGCCGTCGTCGATCACTAGGATCTCGTCGGCGAGCTTCGAGGCCTTGGCGGCCTTGAGCACCCGCCTTATGTATTTTGCCTCGTTATATGCGGGAACGGCAATGGTTGCCTTTTCGCCTTCAAGGAATTTCCATGCCCTGCCAAAGATGCGGATTGCGAAATCGAAGGGCGCCAGCGCCAGTTTGGTTGTTTTCAATTCGTTTTACCTCTATATCCTTTGATCAGAAAAATTCAGATGCCATCCTTATCTTTTGTCCGGGTATATATTAATCTTGCATTAATGGTAAGGCAATCGCGGAAACGGGGTTCCACAATCGTCGATATTTTCCTTCCTCCAATGATCGGAAACCGTTTTATGGATTACCCTAGTTATTGATGTCTGTCCATTTTTTATAGGCGGGTATTGTGAAAAAAATTTCTGAAGCGTTCTCCCCGTTAACCGGCGTGGTGATCAGGGGGCTTGCGGTACTGCTTTTCTTTTCCGTCATCAGGGCATCGTTCTTCGGGGAGGTTTCCGAGGAGAAGCGGATCTGGTTCGACCTTTCCTTCCTCCTTCTCCTTGCCGTCCTTGCGGAACTGCTCGTCGCATACCAAAGGCAGCCAAGCGTCATGATCCTGCTGCTGCTGGGGGCGGCCATAAGCCCTTCAGCAATCGCGATCATCTATCCGGCGCTAACGTGGCTTCTTGTGCTCCTCCTGAATGCCGCCCAGCTGGGTATTGCACTTCCAGCTACCGTGCCGCACCTGATTTCAGGCGAGGGCACCATCCTTAGCGGGACCGAATACGCGATCATCGCCTCCATGGCATTCATTACGACGGTGGTCGTCCCATGGATGCTTGGCAGGGCTGTTTCGCAAATGGATAAAAAGGGCCGCAGCTTAAGCCACTCGGGTAGATGATGTGTCGCAGGAATTCTTTCTGATGGGGGCCATAATCGTAATCGGATTCTTCTCCATGATGTTCTTCGAGCGCACCAAAATCCCAGATGTCCTCTTCCTCATGCTCCTTGGGGTCCTGCTCGGGCCGATTTTCGGCATAATCGACACTTCGGGCACATCGATGATCCTCAAGCTTGCGCCGTTCGTTGGGACGCTCGCCCTGATAATCCTGCTGTTCGATGGCGGCATCAGCCTCAACATTTTCAAGGTGGTCAAGGAGCTCGGGAAGGCAACAAGCTACACGCTATTGGTGTTCATTGTCACGGTTGCGGCCGTGGGCTTTGCGATGAAATTGCTCTTCGGATGGCAGCTAGCTGAAGGGCTTCTCCTTGGCGCCGTGATAGGGGGCGCATCATCGGCCATAGTAATACCGATCCTTTCGGGGATTTCAGTGCGTGACGAGACCAAAACCCTGCTTACGCTGGAATCCGCGATGACGGATGCGCTTTCCATAATTCTGGCATTCCTCCTGATAGAAATAATCGTTTCCAATTCGGTCAATTTGTCGCAAGTGGGCAGCCAGATTGCCTCCGCATTCTCAATTGCATTCTTCATGGCCATACTGCTTGCAGTGGTTTGGATCGTGCTGCTCCAGAAGCTGTATGGCAAGCCCTTCGGCTACCTCCTAACAATTGCGATATTGTTCATACTTTATTCAATTGTCGAATCGCTCGGGGGCAATGGAGCAATAGCGGTGCTCGTGTTCGGGATCCTTTTGAGCAGCATGCAGGAGCTCACAAAATTCCTCAAGATCCCCGGGGATTTTGGCCTTGAGGATAAGCTGCGCGAATTCCAAATCGAGGTTTCCTTTTTCGTGCGCACCTTTTTCTTCGTCTACATGGGCCTCATCATCAGCCTCCCGAACGTCAACCTGCCAGTTATCTTCGCATCCGCAGTATTGCTTGTAATCATGCTGGCCTCCAGGTTTGTTGGAATAAGGCTTCTGAATAGGAATTTCCCCGACAAACACCAAAACCTCCTCATCATTTCCATGCTTCCAAGGGGGCTTGCATCCGCCGTGCTCGCCTTCCTTCCCATGCAATTCGGGATCGGGCTTCCGTATTTCACAGAACTAGTCTTCCTGTCAATGGTCCTGACCAACCTCGCAGCAACTGCGGGCGTTTATTTCTACGGGACTTCGCAGCCATCCGCAAGGCCGCGGGTGGTCGAACCAACTGGCCAGAAATACCCGTATTCAAAGAAACGGTGATGATGCCCGCACTGGGCTTTTTGGCATCCCTTGCATTATTCGGAATAGGCGATATTTAGCAATCAGGATGGCCCGTGGCGTTGTGCCCTCGCATGCTCATCCCAGGCAATATTCGCATTGGCTCCATTCCCCTAATCAGCCTTCGCCCTTATGCTTGCTCCCAGGCCCTGCGCTTTTCCATCTTCCCCCAGCAGTCCTTGCAGATGGTGAGCCGATTTGTTTTGCTTGCGCTCTTGCTTGCCTTCTGGCAGCTGCGGCATACGTAACGCAGGCAGCCCATGCACTTCTCGATGTAATGCTTGTCCTTGTTGCACCGTTGGCATTTAGTGACCAATTGAAACCACCAAGGGTTAATACCCCTACTCGCGTCACGCAGATTTAGCATCTGCTGAACCGCGAAGCCTTGCTTCACGGTCGCCTCTACCCCCTTAGTTACTTTTGATAATCCAAAGGAATGAGCGACTTGTTCTTTATTGAATAAATTCAATAAAACGAGATAGCTTTTATGCCGGTTGCCTTTTATAAGGGTTTTCCCAATATGTTAGTGCTTTTTGGAGGGGAAAATATGCCCGGTTTAGCGATTATTGGCAGCCAGTTCGGCGATGAGGGGAAGGGGAAAATCGTCGATTTCCTGGCGGAGAAGGCGGATGCCATCATCCGCTTCAACGGGGGCAATAACGCAGGCCATACAGTGAAGATCAAGGATAAGGAATTCAAGCAGCATTTGCTCCCTTCGGGGGTCTTCCATAGGGGGAAGGTGAATTTCATCGCTTCGGGTGTGGTCGTCAACCCAAAAATACTTCTTCAGGAAATGGAGGCGCTAAGAAAATCCGGGATTTCCATCTCCCCCAGGAATTTGCGCATCGATTTCCGCGCCCACCTCATCATGCCTTGGCACATATTGCAGGAAGGCGGCGAAAATTCCCAAAAAATCGGAACCACTCAGCGGGGGATCGGCCCCTGCTACGAGGATAAGGCGGCGCGCACAGGCATACGGTTCGAGGATTTGCTCTCATCCGCTTTGCTCACGGATAAACTGAAAACGCAATATGAGAAAAAGGTCAAATTGCTCGGTAGCATGGGTATGCAAATGCCGCCAGGCTTTTCTTATGCCGGAATACTTTCCGAATATCTTGCATACTCGCGCGTTTTGAAAGGGTACGCTGCCGATGTTTCCTCGGAACTGCACTCGCTGCAAAGGCAGGGGAAGGCCCTCCTTTACGAGGGGGCGCAGGGTGCCTTCCTTGACAACAATTTCGGGACCTACCCGTTCGTGACCTCCTCGAATTGCATTTCCGCTGCAGCAGCTGTTAGCTGCGGGGTCCCGCCATCGTTCATCGCAAAATCCGAAGGGGTTGTGAAGGCCTATACGACGAGGGTTGGGAATGGAGTTTTCCCAGCGGAAATCTCCGGGGAATTGGGTGAGAAAATCAGGCTAGCGGGAAGGGAATTCGGGACAACCACCGGCAGGGCAAGGCGGATCGGGTGGCTGGATTTGCCGATGCTCCGGACTGCAATAATGCTGAATGGATTTTCAGGCCTCCATTTGACCAAATTGGACGTCCTTGCTGGCCTCAAGGAAATCAAGGTCGCAACGCATTACGAATATCGGGGCAAGCAGGTCAATAATTTCCCGGCGGATACCACATCACTCCAGAACTGCTCCCCGGTTTACAGGGCGTTTCCGGGATTTCCGGAGCAGAATTGGAAAGCGGTTGCGAAAAAAGGCAAGGCCCAAAAATTGGGGGCGCTCCCGAAAAACGCGCTCTCATTTGTGCGCTTCATCGAAAAGGAACTCAAAGTCCCCTTCGTTTCCGTATCCGTCGGGCCGGAGAGGGGCGAGATCATATTTTTGAGGTGATTGTTCATGCAGCTTGGGGCAAAGATCGCGGAGGGCAAAACCAAACTTGTCTATCAGGATCCATCGGATGCGGAAAACGCAGTGCTTTTCTTCAAGGATGACATCACCGCCGGCGATGGCGCCAAGCACGACATTCTGAAGGGCAAGGGCATGTACGACTGGGAAACAACGAAAAACTGCTTCATGTTGCTGAAAAAGCACAACATCGCCTCGCATTACGTTTCGGCCCCCGAGGAAAACTACCTCGTCGTAAGGAAAATGAAAATGATTCCGTTGGAATGCGTAGTCCGGAGGATCGCCACCGGCTCCCTGATAAAAAGATTGCCGTTCAAGGAAGGCACCATATTCAACCCGCTTTTATTCGAGCTTTTCCTGAAGGACGATTCCCTGCACGACCCGTTCATAAACGACGAGCATGCAATCGCGCTAAAAGTTGCAAACCAGGCGGAGATCGACCAGATCCGGGACCTAACAAAAAAGGTATTCGTGGCACTTGAGGACCAATTCGCAAAACAGGCAATCTCACTTGTTGATTTGAAACTTGAATTCGGCAGGGATGCGCACGGTGGGCTCCTTGTTGGCGATGACATCACCAATAACGCCTGGAGGATCTGGCCTGAGGGCAAGAAGGAAAAAATGCTGGATAAGCAGCTTTACCGCGAGGGCAAGGTGGGCATGGACGCGGTCCTGGAGGGCTTTAGGATAGCTGCGGACATTTCGAAAAAATTCATTTGACCTTATTTAGGGGTTGCGGGCGGAGGCATGAAATTATTCCGTCAATTCCACTTCCCAGATCCAACGATAAAGTTTATTACCGCCCCATCCCTTACCACTTTTGGTGCTAAAATGCTCCCTATCGGCAAGTTCCTTGAGCCAAATTACGGAAAGCTCGTTGCATTCATTGGCCTTATGATCATCGTCTTCTACCTTGCCTTCCCTAACCTTTCCACCTCCTGTTATTACGGAACGGAATGCAAGCGCAGCGATTTTGCGTGCGTCTCCTCGGCCTACGAGGCGCTCTCCGTTTGCGAAAGGACGAAAACGCTCTATTCGATTGGCTTTTCGGCGCTAGCCTACATCATCGCATGTTCATTCTTCCTTGGCTACAAGCTCCTTGGCAACGAGGCGTATTCCTACTATTACGAGCAGAACTGATTATCTTGGGATGTGGGCGGGCTATAGGGCTTTTTTGGGAGCATTCTAAGTCCCTACAATACTCGATTAGACAAATGGAATATTCCTGTTATTACGGGCAGAACAGATTGGATTGAAATGTGGGCAAGTTATTTAGCTTATTCAGGCGCAATTCCGGGCGTCTGCAATATTCAATTAAAAAAATGGCGAATTCCCGCAATTGCGGGAAAAAATGATTGGCCTAATTAGCTAAGGCCCATCACGATGATCCTCCTTAGCCTGCAATTTCCCGCCTGATAATGCTTTTAAGCAAAGGAGCACACCATTTAATGCAAGAGCTGATCCATATGAACTGGAAGCGATTCCTCAAACCGACCCTTGGAAAGACGCTCCTTTTTGCGCTCTTCCTCCTCATCCCAATCCCCCTCCCCTCAACAGTGGCATTTTTCCTTCAGGCAAAGTACACGCCTATCCTGATGGTCCCCTTCCTGAAGGCGCCGACCCTTTTTGCGTACGGAATATTAATCCTGATCGCCATCTGCTTCTACATCTTGGCCGCCCTTGTGAGCAATTTATACCATAGGTACGTGCTAGGCGACCATGAAAGGTGACTCCGTATGAAAGAGCTAGTTCCGGTCATTCTCGGTTCGAAGGCAGATGAGGAATATGCAAAAAAAATCGTGATGCAACTCCAGGAATTTGGCATTGAGGCGCAGGTAAAGGTTTGCAGCGCGCACAAGGCCACGAAATATTTGCTGGATTTGATCAATTACTACGATAATCTGGGGCGCCCAATCGTCTATATCGCAGTTGCGGGGAGGAG
>DATDZF010000053.1:0-11765 GCA_035288785.1 Candidatus Norongarragalinales archaeon | reverse complement strand
CCGCTGCGGACAAGATGGCCGCCGACATCCACATCGAGAATTTAAAAAACCATAGGCCGCTTGGTGAAATCCTCATCTTCTCCAATGAATACCTCTCCAACCATTTCGAGATTCTGCTTCTCCCGGGAAACTGGGAATTCGAGCAATTCGAGAACTGGGAAGGCGGCAACTATTACAACAAGAGGAGCGAATGGTTCTTGGAGCATGAATATGAGCCGTATGGGGGAAGGAGCGATTATGCGGCAAGCGAGGGAGGGGGCTATTATGCGGGCAGATTGTCAGCCTCCGAATATTTGGCCCAGGTAATGCGGAGGCAGGCGCGCGTGGTTGTCATCCGGGAAATACACAAGGAATATGACGTCCCGGTAGGCGTTTGGGAGATACGGGAGAATGTGCGGCACGCGTTCCAAAAAGAGCCGGTCCGCTGCCCCACTCTTGGGGATGCGCTGGAGGTTTTGAAATTCAAGCTAAGGAACCCGCCTGAAACGTACTTCCAGAAGAGCAGGATTTTGCCGCAAAGGAAATTGATGGATTTCTGAGCCCTTCGAAAGCCTTATATTATGTAATGTTAATTAATGTTAATTAAGGTGATAAAATGGCCATCAGGACCTTCAACATCGCGGACGACATTTATGCGCAGTTCTCGGCTTTCTGCAAGGAAAGGGGAATTAGCATGAGCCGGCAGGTGCAATTCTTCATGGAAAGCTTCGTCGAAGGCGAGCCGGCAGCGCGCGCCGATTACCTGGAAAAGCTGGACCGGATCAGGAAAGGCAGGTTCATCAAGGTAAAGAAATTCTCTGAACGCTATGGGCTGGAAAAATGAGCTATTCGCTTGAAATCGGATATAAGGCCGATGGGATATTTAAGAGGATGAAAAAGAAGGACCGCCAAAGGCTTAATATGATTAACCGAAAAGTCGAGGAAATCCTCCTAAACCCGAGCCATTACAAGCCCCTGCGCGGGGATCTCCATGGCGCTAGGCGGGTTCATATCGGTGGGTCCTTTGTCCTTTTGTTCGAGGTGGATGAAAAAAATCGGATCGTTAGGCTTCTCGATTTCGGCCACCATGACAAAATATATTGATTTGTGGTAATGATGGCGCCATCAGTTGGTTGAAAAGTATTAAAAATCTCCTTGCGGTCGTTATTTGGGAATGATCCTATGAGAGCGCTTCTTCTGCCCGCTGTATTGTTCATCCTAATTCTTCCGTTGTTATCCGCCGCTGATGTAAGGCCGCATGTGCTTGCCGTCCAGCCGGTGCAAGAGCAGCTCTTGGAGGGCGATGTGCTCGACCTTGGCGTTGTGGGCCCCGGCCAGAAAATTGAGATCGAAATTTCCAGGAACAGCAACGTATTCGATTTCAGGAATGTGGAGGAGGTGTGGGATCGCCTTACGGTAGAGGATGCGTCGCTTCCCGATTTCTGGAGATCGGAATACTCGCTTAGGTACGAGGCGAACCCCAAGGCGTTCGTAATAGTCGATTCCGATGCCCCTGATGGCGAATACACCTTTTCCCTTCGGGCGGAGCGCGACTACAACACAGCTGCGCGGCATCCCGTCACGTTCCTTGCGAAAGTTAAGGTCTCGCGCGAAGTGCTCGGCCTTACAGTACTAAGCGAATTTGTCAGGGGCGGCGTTGAGCAGCCCTCCGAATTCCGGATCAAGCTTGTGAACAAGGGCAGCGCAAATGACGCGTTCGAATTGGAGGTCGTTTCAGGCCTTCCAAATGATTGGAAGTTCAAGAAGCAGGTTTTTGTCCCCCATAATGACGAGCGGATCGTCTTGTATGAGGTCGTGGCAAGGGAGCAGGTGGACGCGCAGGTGGAGTTCAAGGCAACCTCCCTTTCGTCAACAACGATTTATGCAACTGGTAGCGGAGGCCTGCAGACAAGGAGCAGCATCTTGCAGGACATGAAATCCGTAGGCAACGGCGTTATCCTCTTCCCGAACATTGAGCAGGCGGTCTACTACCTGATGGGGTTTGTTGCGAATAATTTCATGTAATCGGCTCTTAATTCAGTACTTTGTTTATTTCACCCCTAAAATTCACGCTTATTTCAATATTTTGGTTAATTCGCCCACTTTGGCATCCGTCTTTATCCCGGTGGTGCTGTAATGGGTGAGTGAGGCGCTATACCCTGCCTTTGCCAGCAATTCCACAGCATCAGCTGTCCTGCCAACCCTTACCTTCCGCTTTTTTGCAAGTGTATGCAAATCAAAAAATGAAGGCCTAAAACCATTCTCGCCAATAAGCAATTCGGCCATTTTCTTTATTTCTCCGGTTTCCCCAAACCCCATTTTCAAATTCTCCGCAGCAACGCATTTGAGGAATCCCTCATCCTGCAATTTCCCAATCCACAGTTCCCCCGCATAATCGTAGCTATCGCCGCAATTTGGGCATTTCTCCCTTATGCGTTTCCCGGATTCGCGCATGAGGCATTTGTGGCAGTGCATGATGTAGCCCAAATTGGGGATGATTTCGTCGGCCTTGCCTGCGGACTTCTCCGCATAAACCACCGTCTTGATTGCATGGCCCCTATAGAAGGAGAGCTGCGGCCTGCACCCAAAATCCTGCATCATCAAATCCTTTGCGATCCTCCCCACCAATATCCGGAGAGCAACTTCGTGGGAATATTCGCACCGGAGTGGTTTGGCCCCATAATGCTTGATGCAGGGCTTGGAGTTGGCGCCAGCGAGGTTGGCAAGGTCCGTTGCCGTAATCGACAATATCCCCCTCTTTTTCAATTTCCTAATCGCATTTTGGAGGAAGAAAACCGGCGAGCCGAAGGGGTCGATTTCGATGAAATCGTAGTGGCCCTCGTTTGAGAGGAAGAATTTGTTGAGGTCCATTTCGGCTATTTCCGCATTTTTTATTTTGTTCAATTTGATGTTCTTCTTCAGCACCTTGACGGCATCCGGGTTGGCATCAACAAAAACCACTCTTTTGATCTTGTTCTCCTTTGCATATCTGATGCCTCTTGCACCAAGGGAACACAGACCATCCAAAACCATGAATCCACTCCCTGTTTTCCGGCCATCCGATCCTTCCGCCTCCAACATTTTCATGCAGCATCCCATTGCCAGTGAGGAAATGCTGCGGTTGAATGCCATCGCGGGATTGTAGAAAACCGGAAGGTGGAATGGGTCGGAGAAGCTTCCGCCGGGAACGTAGAGCTGCGCCCTTCCCTCGCGGATTTTTTTTAACTTGACCATATGGAATATCCTGCAATGTTAAAAATAGTGCTAGCACAGATCGTTGAAGATATGCTTTGTAGATTTATCCTTCGTTATTATTAGCTCGGATAATCCCGGGCAATAAAGCAGCGTTTCCATGTTGATTATTTCGACATCATAATTACCGGCAGGCAGCGAATAGCTTTTACCAAAGAAATTCTGGCTAGCGGGTATTGCGATCTTGCAATCCCGGTACAAGTTACTGCTGAGTGGCCTATCGGTAGGGCCTGCAACAAGTATCCGGTAACTTTCGCCATTGCTTGTAAGCTCCGCCCTGAATGTGCCCATTCCGTCTGTATGATCTACGGGCCAAACACAGTCTGTTTCCGTAACTGTTGCTGTTCCGGAGGCCGAACCGCTTCCCGCATCATCCGCGGGTTCTTCGCCTCCCCCTCCCGGCAGAATTGCATTCGGGTCGAACCTGGGCGTTCCGGAGCCGCTTCCGGATCCTGTGGTTGTTGAAGGGCTGTCTGGAGTTGGCGGGCCATAAACATCGCCGGTTCCTGCAGGGGAAAGATCCGGTTCGTTTAATGGGGTGTTCTCAACTGTCCTATCCGGAGCAATCGGGTTGCCGGTGCCTGCCAATATTTCCTCCTCGCTGGGGACTTCATCTAAATAATCATCGCCATATGGAACGATTGGCCCAGAGGGGAGGGAATTCAATGCTTCTGCTGATGATGCGGCTTTGTTAACGTCATCGAAATTGAAATCAGAGGGAGACCATTCGCGATGGGGGACATCCGCGACTTTCAATTTCGGATCTCCCTTCTTGAATATCGATTTTATTGATGGAAGCCCCTGCGAAATCATCGAGCAGCCAAGCGCTCCAAGTTCGAGTTGCCAAACATCGGGTTTAGCTTTAGCAAGGATGCTGAGCATCGTGCACGTCTTGAAATCCCCAATATTCAGCGCGCTGATAGATCCCGCAACAATTCTTCCAATTGTTTTTGCATTGTCGTTGTGCTTTGAATACACATATTGCTCTCCGATGGTTTCAACCACCCATGCTCCAGCTCCCAAATAATCCGGCGAGCAGACGGTGCTAATACCTACATGAATGGGTGTCAGGACGGCGTTGCCAATTCTCGTGTCTACTCCGTATATTGAGGTAAGCATATGCACATAGCTTATTTGGGGAGTGCACAATGGCACGCACCATGGCTGTTCGGGCTTCGGAGGATCGGGTGTGCAAATTTCAGAGGTAAATCTAGGTATTGGTAAAACTGCTGGGACATGTAGATTATAAGGAGAGTTTCCTGCGTAACACCCAGATCTCGTTGCAACATTGCATTTTAGCATGCAAGCAGCATCGCATCCTTCTTTACATTCAATGCATGCTGTACCTAACGATTCAACGCATGCTGCAGCGCAAACTTCAGAATAGCATGCAGGCATGCACACTTCCAAACAAGAGAGCCATTCCGCTCTTACCGCAACGTTGATTCCGGATCTGCAAACCTCTGCCGCGGGATATGCCGTAAGGAAGGTGCTGGGCACCGGGATTGGGATCAGCTGCTTTTTCGATCCGACCTGCTCATGGGAGGCAAGGGAACTGTATGAGCCGCTTTCAATGCATTTCTTGTACCCCCTCATGAAATCGCAGAGCGCAAGGTAGTTGTCTCCGGAGAAATATCCGTGCGTCCCGGTTGCCGGCATTTCCGGCGTCCTTCCGCTGCCCTTGCATTCCTCTTCCGGTGAAACGTAATTGTACTTGTACAATCTGGCAACCCGCGCAACATATTCGAAATTCTTCCCATCCTTGCTTGTTGCCTGCACCACCCACATTTTGGGGTTTTCGAGCGTGCAGCCATAATCCTCGGGGGAGTCCTCCGTCCTTATTTCGGCAGGGAGCTTTGCATTCTCAACCAGCCTTATTATTGTCGAGAATGAGAATGGTTTTTTTAATATCTCATCTGAAATGAAATTGTTGCCCCTCCTGAAAAGCGTTGCCTTGGCAACTTTCTCCGCGCTTTCCTTGAACTTCGAAAATGCCTGCCTTGCCGCAAACTCTGTGCACCATTTGCCGGCGCAGCAGATGAAATCATAGCATGCGGGGGTTCTCCCTCCCTGGTCGTCGATGTTTGGGAAATACGAATCCTTCCTGTCATAATTCACGGAATCGATTTCCAACCCATCCTCCTTCAATGCCAGTTCGCCATCGCCGCTCCAAGCATAGCTGAATGAATCCGCATAATCTATCTGGAGCTTCAAATCCGCAAGGGTGTATTTTTCGGGCACCTGCTTCTCATTGATCAAGTGGAACGCTTTAGCGGTGCTTCCTGATAGGGCGCGCGGCTGGAGCTGCACGGACTTGAAGGGGATTTTTTTCACTGCAACTTCAATTGGTATAATGCCCGGCGTGATGCTTGAATCAAGGCACATCACCCGGAGCTTTGCGCTAGCATCCCCCGTTGCCTCATCCCCGGATGTTTTCAATTTGCAATCAGGTGAGAGCTCGTTTCCAGAGAAAATCAGGTGGTTGTTCCTGATAACATAGCAGCCCATAGTTGTTGCCGACTCCACCTTGTATAGAGGAGTGCAATCCTTTGGAAGCAGGGCCCCATTCAGGGTGATTGCATCCGTTGGGACGAAAGTGTCGATCTGCATGCTGATTTTCGAAATGGTTTCGCCCGGCGTAACGACGGGGTTGCCATCCTCATCCACGGTTACTGTTGCTCCCTTCGCGACTATTTTGCCGTCCTTGATTTCAAAATAAACATCCGGAGGCAATTCCTCCCTAGGAGTTGCGGTTATTTCGCAATCCTCCCGGAAAATGCCATCGCTGCAGTATTCCTGCCCCTCAATTTCGGATTTTGGCTCCGGCGGAATTTCCTCCTGCTCCTTTTCCTCCTCGCTTAGCTCATCATATGCATCCTTCAGGCAAATAACATCGCACTTCCCTTCCCCGCATTGCTTTGTGCCATCAAGGCAGCTTTCATAAATTTTAAAATCGAGGGTTTTCGAAATTGTCTGCTCACCTTCACCTTCCTCAACTGTAACCGTTATTTTCTCATTCCCCTCCTCTTGCGGGAGGGAGCCTGCGATGATGGTATATTCCTTCTCATTTGCGAGGGGGAGGACAACACTGGACTCTGGGGGTGCATCCTGCGCCTTTTGGTTGATGGACGCACTTATGAATTTCAGGTTGCTGCCTGATTGTCCAATATCAATGCCAAATTCTTTTGTTGCATCATTTGGCCTAAAGCTCGCCTTCACCTTAAGCGTGCCAAGGAGGCACGAATTTGGGGAGAGCAGGCTTGCAGAGCAGCTCTTCACAACCCTTGCCTGGAAATTCTTGGCGCCTTCCAACCCATCCTGCTCCAGTGAAACTGTCAGGCAGCCGATGCTGTTGCACGAATATTTACTGGTCTTCCTTATGGATATTTCGCCCTCATTTGCCTTTGCCTTGCACCAATCCACAATGGCGCTTTTTTCCTGCATGCCAAGCTCTTCGTCCTCTGGCACGCGCAGGTAATTGCCATCCTTAACCGCATAACCGCGGTAATAATAGGGAAGGCTGGTTTCCCTTTCCGCATTGCTCTTAAGCTTGAACCGGAACCCTACCTCTTGCGATTCCGCACTTTCATATTCGGCGTTCATCCATTTGAACTCCGTTCCCGGTTCGTCCGCACACGAGGAAGTCTGGGAATAGGAGGCCGATTTCAGCACGGTTGTAGCAGATGGCCTTGAGGCATAGCCCGGGATTGCCGCAACATCGCTTTCCGCGGTGGTTTCCTTGCCTATCCTGAAATATGCGCCGACCTTTTGTGCGAAGGGCGCTGCAAGGAGTATTTTTGCGGTATATTCCTCGCCAGTTTCAACATCCTGCACCTCCCTTCCGATGGAATTGAAAATCCCCATGAATTTGACGAATGTGCCCTCATAGTCCATGGGGATGAGGTCGATGACAAGCACAGTGCCCTCGCCCGAGGGCTTGAACATGGTGGTGCGCTCGAGATAGCCGGCAGCGGTCACCTTAATCTGCGCATCAATCAGCGTTTTCACGAACAGGTTGCAGCCCTTCCCAAAGCACGAATCAAATGTGTCGTTCACGTATTGCGAATAGAATGTCGCCTCCACCTCCTCTTGCGTTATCGCATCAATGGCGGATACCTTGACGGTTTCGACCGCTTCCCCAAGGAATATTACAAGCTCCTTATCCCCATCAAGCGCAACTGAGGCAACGCCCTTGACGCCATTGTATTCGGAAACCACCTGGTAATTCATGTTTTTAGCAAGCAGGAATTGGATTGCGCCATCGGAATCGGACATTCCGCTTGTATGGAAACCTTCAATCTCAGAATAAACTTTTACCACAGCCCCGGCAATGAACACGCCTTTCCTTCCCTTAGTTACCACTTTTAATTTTGCGGAATTTTCGGGAGTTGCGGTGATGAGCGTTAGGGAAATCTCGCCTGGGACGTCCTCCGGAGAAAACGTTTCACTGTTTGCCTGCAGCCTCCCTTCGGCAATCCCGGAAAACCTGAAGCTGGGAAGTGCAGAAAGCTGCGAGAGGTCGTAATTCGCCCTTCCAGATGAGCTCTTCTCCCCGACTATTTCCTCCCCATAAACTACCTGCACCTTTGCGGGAATCTCCCGATCCTCCTCATCAAGCGTCCGTACAACAACTGTCCCTTTCTGGCTAGTTCCCTTCTCGCCAAGCCTGCGCATCGTGACCTTAATTTCATTCTTCTTCCCAATTTCAACGGGTGTAAAAGAGCCATCGTAATCGAGGTAGCCCGCAAGCCTTGCTATAATGTAGAATTTGGAGCCTGTAAGCAAATCCGGGAACGAGACTTTTCCATTTGATGCTTTTTTCGTATCTATTTTCGAATTGACGGTCGCATCGAAGAGCTCGACAGATGGATCAAGGGGGTTGCCGGATGAATCCTCTATTGCAACACGCAACGTTCCATACGTGAAATCAATGTTTGGGAGAGGAGTTGCAATCCCGGTGCGCCTTCGCAAATTCACCTCGAATTCCCTCTTCTCCCTTGTTGCCTTGAGGGTCAGGGATTTCGCATCGTAATCCGGATGCTCCACCACAAGGTTCACTGCCCTTTCCAAGGGCAAGGAAAAGCGCGCCTTCCCATCTGTTAGGGAAACCGCCTTGTATTTCTTCTTGGGCTCGTCGGCAAAAGCATAATTTATGGATGCGGATGCGACCGCATTTTTTGTTGACTCATCAACCAACGCGAGGGTGATGTTGACTGTGGCATTTGCGCTAACCGTTCCATCCCCAAGCACCAGCGTGACCTTGCCCGGGTTGGACGCCAGCTTTTTTTCATCGGTGCCAACTCCCTTCTTGGTTGCCCTTACTATGATATTGCTTGGTGGCACGGATTCGAAATACGCTTTCCCGTCCTTCCCGGTAAGCGCCTCTGAAATAAGCACCTCGTTGTAGCTCAGGACTTCCACGCGCGCAAGCTCGAGAGGCTTTTTCCCAAAAAGCACTTCCACATTAAGCGTGGTGATCTTTGCGGCAAATGGGTTGAATAATAGGAATAAAATCAGGATAAGGAGCAGTGCAATTATCCCCAGCATCATTGTGAACGAAGGAAGCGGGATGCCTTGTTCCCGGAGTGGCGCTGCAAACCCTTCGTATTGCTCCTCAAGCTCCTCAAATACCATTAGGATCTGAATAGGAATCGCTTCTGGCAATTAAAAAAGTATCTCTCTGGCAAAATTCGCATCAGAGGGCGATTGAATTGAATCCGAACCTTCCAAAGTCCCCATATCCAATTTGAGCTCCTTGAGCTGGTTTTCGCAAGGTTATTTCAGGTACGCAATATCGCCGATACATCCTCCCGTGCCATCTCCGCATGCCCTTCAAACTTTTCCCCCATGCCTGAAGGATCCCCTCCCGCATCCTTCTCTCGACCAACCATGCAATGGGGCCATTCCCCCTATGCCCTAAGGATCGCCCTTACATCCTCCCTTGCCATCCCAGCATAGTCCTCTGCCGTCCTTATCCCTGCATTGAAAAGTTTCCTTCCCCTCGCCCTTCCTATCCCCTTCACGCGGCAAATATTTAGGAGCTCCTCTTTTATCCCATGGCTAATGCGCCGGCTCATCCTCCGAGCAAGCCGGTATACTTCGGTTTCATTCATCATATATGCGAGTTCCGAGATCGAATATGCAAGCCACTTCGCGTTCCGAACCCTTGCCGCCAAAATCCCCGGCGGCAGTCCGAATTCCCCCAGGATCTGCTCTTCGGTCAATTCGGAAATCCAGCCATCGAGGAGTTTTGAGCTCTTGTACTTGTCAAGGAAGGTGCGCTCATCATAATGGGACTCCAGGTACTTGCTAAGCTCCAGCTTTTCCGCTTCCGCAAAAAGCGCCATTTCCTCGGAGCGCTTGACGGAAACAAGCGGGACCATTTCTGTTGCCGAATTTATGGCATACAGGAAATCAAGCACGCCTTTTGGCTCTTTTAGCTTGATGAAATCCACAAATTCGCTTGCGGATAGGGGGTCTATGTAAAGCTCAGATACGCGCTTCCCAAGCGGAGTTGGGATGAGGCTCCCGGATTTCCTTTCAGTTATGAATCCCATTTCCCTAAGCTCGAACACAACGCCTTCAATCATCTCGAAGAGCTCCTCGGTTTTCCCATACTGGTGCGCAAAGAGCGACCTTTCAAAAAACAAGAAGAGCGATTTGAAGGAAT
The DNA here is from genome assembly GCA_035288785.1 of Candidatus Norongarragalinales archaeon. Lineage (GTDB taxonomy): Archaea > Micrarchaeota > Micrarchaeia > Norongarragalinales > SBBD01 > JACRGC01. The sequence continues at coordinate 1,864 of DATDZF010000053.1, read as the reverse complement.
TGCAATACTCGGATGCGATAAGGCCAAGGCAGTGCATCCTAAGGAATGCCGCATTTGCCAGCTTGGAATATATCTTTTCGGCATCCCCGTAGATGTAATTCTCAAGCACGTATTCCCTATCCTTTGGGGCGCACATCAAAATCGCAACGCCCTCCTTATCGTACCTTGGGCGGCCCGCCCTTCCGGACATTTGCTGCACCTCGAAATTGGGTATGAATTCCGAGAATGCGCCCGTGAAGCGCTTCAAATCCCTCACTACCACATATGATGCGGGATAATCTATCCCCATCGCAAGGGTGGTTGTTGCGCAAATCGCCTTGATTGCCCTATCCTTCTTGAACCCTTCCTGGATGAGCGAGCGCTGCTTTGAAGGAATGCCTGCATGGTGGAATGCAACGCCATTTCGTATGCATGCGGCCAGCGCCTTGCACTGCATTGTCGGCGTGGGGAAGGTTTTCAGGGCCTTTTGCGAAATATCCTCCAACTTCTCCTTTTCCCCCGGGGCCAATTTCGGGAAAATCGCGAGCCCCAAATCCGTTGCGATGCTTTCCGCATTCCTTCGGGAGGCGACGAACACGAGGCTTTGGCCCTTCCTATCCAGGCATCTTAGCGCAATTTCATTGAGGGAATCCTTGGAGGAAAGCTTTTCGGCGCCGGTCTCCCCCTTTTCCTTGTCAAAGTATGTGATTTTTGAATCAGCGCAAATTCCATATACTAATTTTGTAGGGCGGTAAGCGCTTTGGAATAGTTTTGCATTCAGCCAGGCGGCAATTTCGCCTGAATTTGAGATTGTGGCGGAAAGTGCGACCAACTTTACGTTCAAGTTGAGGAGCTTGACCATCACTATCTCAAGCGTGGCGCCCCTCGAATCGTCGTTCAGGAGGTGCGCTTCGTCAACGATTGCAAGGTTTGCGCTTTTTAGCCAATCCACCTTATGGCGCAATAGCGAATCAAGCTTTTCTATCGTGGAGATGACAACATCCGCAAGCACGAGGTCGTCCGAGGAGGAATCGAAATCTGAGGTTGAAAGTGCCGCCTTCATGCCAAACTGTGAGAGCAAATGCGAGTATTCCTCATACTTTTCAGAGGCGAGCGCTTTTAGCGGGACGACGTAGATTGCCTTGCTCTTCGTCTCCTGGAAATTCCTGATTATCGCAAGGGTTGCAAGGAGCGTCTTCCCAGAGGCGGTCGGGGCGCACACCAGCGCTTTTTTGCAATCAAGGAATCCATCCGCAACTGCCTTTGCCTGCATGGGGTTCAAATTGTCATAGCCGATCCTTTTCAGCATATCTTCAAGGTTGAAATCGGGCATATGGCTTCCGGTAGACCTTTAATTGAAAAAATAGTTAAATGGGGCAGTGGAAGCGAGGGGTTGGGAAATTTGGTGCACGTGACCTTGGAAAAATATATTCCGCATCCATTCTGCATCGCATTATCCGCTGCTTCCAATTACACCGAATAAGCCGCAATCGCCCTTTTCACGAGCATGCTCAAACGGTCCACCACTATTTTCGCGCGGTCGGAGAGCTCGAATGTTTCGAAAATGTGCACATTCTGCTGGATTTCCTCAAGGATCTGGCGCTGGTCAATGAGCCTCTCGGTTGGAATTGAGGAGGGCGCGCTGAAATTCGGCGCGCTTTCCTGTGAGTGCGCCGCACCTTGCCCGATCTTGGATTCCAACTCATCCATTTTCCTTAGGACCGGCGTCAAATCGACCTCTGTTGAGACGTCAATGCCCTGCGAGAACGAATCCTTGAGCATTTTAACATTCTGCGAAACCGCAATTAATTCGTTTTTAAGGGAAATCAGCTGTGCTTCCAGCTTTGTGTTTGCAGCATCGGCTAGAGAAGGCTGGGCGCCTGCC
>DATDZF010000052.1:0-4425 GCA_035288785.1 Candidatus Norongarragalinales archaeon | reverse complement strand
CGGATCGGGGCTTGGGCTGGGGGGGATGTCAAATTCTTCACGGCGCTCATGGCATACCTCCCCCTCTACCTGCCATTTTACAGGCCCCTACTTATCACCGCGCCAATTTCGATTTTCCTGACCTCGGCACTGCTGCTGGTGCCGATCACACTTCTCTACAATTTCAGCGAGATATTCGTGTTCAGGAGGGAATTCAAGAAAGTTTTCGTGGATTCCGTCATCAATTCCGCAAAATCCACCATCCTTGCATTTTCCTGCCTTTTCATTATTTCCCGCTTCAGCGAGGTTTACAATTCGCCCCTCCTGATACTTGCGTTCCTGGTGTTCTCGTTCGTCATATCGATACCGCTTAAGGTGGCGCTCCCGATAATGCTCGTGGGGCTGCTGTTCCTAAGGCTCGACCACTACATATCATTGGTGCTTGTCTTGTTTTTCGCATCCCTTGGCCTCCAATTCCTGCGGGGCGCGTTTGGTATTTTGACAAAGCGCGTGCTGACAAAGCCAGTGCTTGTTTCCAGGCTGCGCGAAGGCCTCATACCCGCAGAGACCCTCTACATTGCCGGGAAGAAAATCAGGCGCTGGTCGCCCGACGAGGCATTTAGGGAAATCACCAAGCTGCTTTCCATGGGCAGGCGGGTTAGGCCATACCGCATGTTTGCCGACCTCAAGCCTAGGGGGAAGCTCATCGTGGACTCGCTCAAGGCGCGCGGCATTACGCTATCCGAGATAAAACAGTTAAAAAGCCTCAAAGTCAAACAGATACTTGTGAAGGAAAGCCTCCCGTTTGCGCCGGTCATCGCAGCCGCGTTCCTCGTTTACAAATATGTCGATATCCTGGGTTGGTTGGGAATATGATAGCTTTTCGTGGGCAGGGTGCAATAGAATTCTTCCTGATCGCAGGATTCATACTCCTTGCCACATCCGTGCTATTGACGCAGGCGGATCGGCAAATACAGGGCACTTCCTCCCTGAACAATGTGCTCGTTGCGAGAAGCGCCCTCGACCTCGAGGCTAGCGCCCTTCGGTACGTGTACCTGTCTGGAAATTATACCACAATCAGCCAGCGGGTGTTCATTCCCGTAGGAGCGCAATGCTTCTATTTCGAGGATGCGAAATCGAGGATGTATTGCATCGTCCCCGGTGCGGCAAGGAAGGTTGTAGGCGATGCGCTGGATATACCTAGGCCGACCATCAGCGCGAATTGCTACCGCAGCGGCTGGGTCACCCTTAGGACCATGAACAATGTCAGCATCCTGCAGGTCACATGCACGTGATTATTATGCAAAGAGCGCAGACCGCTGCTGAATATGTGATGCTGGTGGCGCTCATATTCGTGCTTATTGCCGCGATGATGCTCCAATCATTCCGGCAGCAGGAAATTACCCTCGCAATATCCGCCGCACGGCTGGCATGCACTGAATACAGCTCGATCAACTCATCCGTATCGTGCTATGAAATCCGGTACTTTTATGCGGGAATTGCCAACGTGACGATTTCGCCCGTGACAAATATCCTTGGGAATTACCAGAAGGATGAGCTGCAAAACCGCATCATCGCAAACATGGGCGCAGTATTCAACCCAAAAAACATCAAGAGCGGGAAGTGCTACATCGCGCCGAATTATTCCTATTGCATCGAATTCCCCTAGCGGAAAGAAGCAGTCCTTCCTTTCCTAATTTTCTGCGATTTCCTTGTAGGTGAACTTTTTCCGGAGACATTGATGTTGGCATTATGGGCAAACCCGGCCTATAATTTTCCCCCGATATTCCTTGGCTGCCGGGGCATTTTTGTAACCTTCCCTCCAAGCCGTGGTTTTAGCCGTGCCGCCCCTGCGGATTTTGGGGTTTTTTGCCCGGGGCCGCTCCTGAAAATGAAAAAAGCCGCAAGTGCCACTGCAAAAAATGCCCAGAAAATTGTCGAGGCAATCACGAACATGGCGATTTTTTGGAGCGCAAACCCTAGGGAAACCGCAAAGTAGGATGCCTTGGTGAGGGCCGGGGCGCCATTCGTTGCCCAGTTCCCTGCGTTGAATGCATCGAACAAGAACTTGTAGATGATTATCAGGGATGTGACAATATTGAGGCAGGCGGAAATTGCCGATGCCTTCAGGATTTGGAGGGAGGATTTGAAAAGAAGCGATAGGCTGCCCTTCGAGATTATGCTATATGCCGCAACAAGCACTGAGGATAATAGGAAGTAAAAGAGCGTAAGGATTGCCCCCGATAGAAGGCTTCCAATCGCGTAGTCGAGGACGATTCCCATGGATGGGCTTAGGCGCCTAATCTTATTAAATCTCTTGGCGTGAATGGTTCCATGGGCCTGTATTTCGCGGATTTGCACCTGCATTCCAAATATTCCCGGGCGGTTTCCCAGCATATGGACCTAGAGCACCTTGATGCCGGCGCAAGGCGCAAGGGGCTTGCTCTCCTTGGCACGGGGGATTTTTCACACCCAGCATGGAACAAGGAGTTGCGGGAAAAACTCGATGAATCGCCCATAGGAAGCGGCCTTTATTGCCTTAAGGGTGCGAGCAAGCCCAAAGTCCAATTCATCCTGCAAAACGAGGTCGCCACTTTTTTGTCAACGGAAAAAGGCGTGAAGAAGGTCCACCATGTGCTGCTTGCGCCAAGCCTCGAAATCGTTGCGCAGCTGAACGATAGGTTCGGGAAGCTTGGCTCCCTTGCCGCCGACGGTAGGCCGATGTTTGGCAAAACCTCCCCGGCCGCACTGGTTGAAATATGCAAGGAAATTTCAAGTGAGGTCGAAATAATCCCGGCGCACATCTGGACACCTTGGTTTGGGGTTTTTGGGAGCAACTCGGGATTTGATTCAATTAAAGATGCGTATGAAGACCAGTCGCGGCACATTTTTGCGCTCGAAACCGGGATGAGCTCTGATCCCCTGATGAACTGGCGGCTCTCAGCGCTTGACGATTATGCGCTTATCTCAAATTCCGATGCGCATTCGCCCCATCCATACCGCATAGGGAGGGAATGCAATGCCTTTGAGTTCCGGGAGGGCGAATTGAACTTCGCCTTGTTGGTTGCGGCAATAAAAAACAAGGATAAGCGCCATTTCAAGTTCACGGTCGAGGTCGACCCGAATTACGGGAAGTACCACTTCGACGGCCACCGGAATTGCAAATTCTCATGCTCCCCGAGCGAGTCGCGAAGGCTTGGTGGAAATTGCCCCAAATGCAAAAAGCGCCTTACAATTGGCGTTCTTAGCAGGGTCGAGGAACTGGCGGATAGGGCAGAGGGCTATGTGCCCGAAAAATCCATCCCCTTCAGGAGCCTTCTCCCATTGCAGGATTTGATTGCCTCATGCTACAAAATGCCCCCTGTTAGCCGGAAAGTGTATGCGGAAACGGAGCGGCTGATGGCGAAATACGGCAGTGAAATGGAATTGCTGCTCAATGCACCTGCTGAAAACCTTATGGGCGGGATGCATGAAAAACTAGCAAAGGTCATATTGGCAAATAGGGTTGGGAAGCTCAAGGTAAGGGCGGGGTTCGATGGCGAATATGGCGTGCTCGAACTTCCAGAAGAGATGTTGATTAAGGAGATTCCAAAAGAAAAAAGGGATGCTCGGGCCAATGGCCAGCTTGGGCTTGGGGAGTTTACATGATCAGCCGGCCTTGCCCATTTGGGGTTTTGGCTCGCCCAACCTATCCGCATAGAATAAGTATGCAGCCCCAATTGCGCCATACGCAAGGCTTTCACCGAGCCATTTCAAAACGCTGCTTAGTTCGATCGTCGTGCCATTGAGGAGGTTCATTAGCCCAAAGACGAACACAACAAATGTCGCGAATAGGTACGGGTAGCCAAAGAGCTTTAACAGTATGCGGTTCTCGTGGTATTCCTCAGGGGAATTGCCTTTTTGCAATGCCAAGAGCAGGTATGCGGCCATGTAGAATATGACCGAGGCGACAAGCGCGCCAAACCGCTGGATGAATTCGAGTTCCACGGCCCCCCGTGCGATTGCATCGTGGAGGGAAAAGCCGAAAAGTATGGTTGCAAAAATGAAGAACAGGGGCGCCGTCAGGTTTATTGGCAGGGCATCGATGATGTTTTTGCGTTCATCTATCCTTGATGCAATCCAAAGTGAGGCAAGGCCAACAACACAGAAGATGACGGTTTCGATGAGCCAGCCGTACCTTAGCGTTTCGGCAATCCCTTGCTGCTCATAATTTTGCATGAATGAAACAAGCCCATACGATGCGATCACGCCTGCAACTAGCATTGCGGATCCAAATAGCGCAAGCCCAACTTCCAGGTCGTGCTTGCTATCCTTGGTGACCTTATTCCCAAGGTAAATTAGGTAAACCAGCCCTGAAAGGAAAAGCAAGGCGCCGATCCAGTTGAAGTCTGTTGGCCGCGGCTTGTAAACAATGTTGTTGGGGTAATACGCCATATCCGTGCCCCC
>DATDZF010000051.1:0-6398 GCA_035288785.1 Candidatus Norongarragalinales archaeon | reverse complement strand
AAGGAAAAGGAGATGGACATCCGGACGGTGATGGGCTCGGGGACCTCGAAAGGCCCGCTTGAACGCGAGAAAGTGGATACCGAGCAGCACCGGAAGGCAATGTTCCCGAAGAATTGATTTTATTTATTTTATACTTCTTTTTTCCCGCTAGGCTTACTTTTAACTGGAAAAATGCAGGGGAAGGGATTTGCAACGACACCAAGGGAAACCAAGGTTTCCCTACCGTGTCGCCCTACCCATCCTTTAGTGCAGGGGGAGGGATATTCGTTTCTTTGGCGGCGCCACCGCCTTTCTTTTTAACCGGAAAGAGCTTCGCGCTCTTTGCGGCCTCGAAGACCATTGAGGTCTTCTAGGAAGAAAGGCAAGGCATTTCGAACCCTCGCAGCCCTAAGGCACAGGGTTTCCTAGAATTAAATTCACCTAAGCCCTGCGCATTTGACCAAGTTGCAGTCCCCATCCGGGAATCTCTGCCACCCCTGCATCAGTATATTTTACAAGCGAGGCTATTTATTGGTTGGCAGGAATTGCGTCATTTCAATTCGACCGTCTCGATGCCGGCCTCGCGGAAAAGCTCCTGCGTGAACTCGAACTCCTCCTTGTATTCCTCCTTGAAATAAAGCTCCCGGAAGACGATCCGCTTGATCCCTAGATTAATGAGAATTTTGGCGCAAATTAGGCACGGGAACCCGGAGCTGTAGAGGGTCGCGCCATTGACATTGATCCCATTCCTTGCGGCGGATATGATGGCATTCTGCTCCGCGTGGATGGTCCGTACGCAATGGTTGTTGATGATTTTGCAACCCACATCCGTGCAGTGGGGCTGCCCCCTTGCCGATCCGTTGTAGCCGGTTGCAAGGATGAAATGGTCCCTTGCAAGGAGCGCCCCGAATTTCCTCCGGTTGCAGGTTGCCCTTGTGGAAACGGCATCCACAAGCCGCATGAAATAGTGGTCCCAGCTCTCGCGCGGCTGCGCATGAGGCTTTATTTCGGATTTTTCCTTCATCGCGATCCCCCATCAAACAGTAAAACAATAGGAAATGCGGCACACATTTATTAATTGGCGGCCAAAGGCGGGCTATTTTTTCTTCTCCGCCTTGTCTGCCTCTTCCTTTAGCATCTTGAACAAATCGTCTGCATCCGATTTCTCCTGCTCGCCCCCGGCGGCAAAGAGATCATCGCTTACCATGCTCTTGTATTCCGACTCATCCCCCTTTTCCTTAGGAGGGGAATCGGCCGGTTTTGGAGGCGAATCCTTGGGTTTCTCGGCGGGGGCTGCCTGCCTTGCTGGCTCGGCCTTCTTCTCTGCCTTCTCTTCTGGTTTTTGCCCGGAATTCAATGAATTCTCCTTTCCCCGGACCGAATAAACATAATATGATGCCGCAATTGCAACAATCAGGATGGCAAGAAGCCCCATTACCCACGAGCTGGTCAATTTCGCCGCAAGCAGGTTTAGCTTGTCCGAGTTGGCCTTGTTGCTGGCCTTTGTGATAAGATCAAGTGCTTGCGCATCCTTGCCGGCAGTTTGGAGCTGGCGCGCCTGCTCAAGCAATTTGCGCGCCTCCTCGCTTCCCTGGCCCGAATCTTTCAGGTACCTAAGGCTCTCCTCGAGTTCAGCTTCTATCCTGATGAAATTGCGTCTCTCGGGAGGCAGCGAATCTGGCTCCGTTGCATTGACCGTAGGCTTGGGGGATGCCGATGCCTTTGGCGAGGGCTTGCTTGCAGATGGGGGGCCTCCTCCTCCAGACCCACCGCCCCCTGGGCCGCCTCCGCCCGGGGGTGGAGTTGCGGTAGCTCCCGGAGTTGGCGTAGGCATGAGGGTAAGGTTGACAAATATCGCGGTTGTTGCACTGGCATTCACGGGGACAGTTGTCGTGAAGGGAAGGTAGCCCGTGAGGTTGAATACAACAAGGTGATTTCCGACATCAAGGTTGGAGACAACAAGCGGGGTTAGCCCGCGCAATATGGAATCCACAATGAATGAGGCATTGATTGGAGTGGAATTTGCCCGGATTGAACCCTTTGGAGTGGGGGTTGGGGTAGGGGTTGCCACAAGCGAAATTGAGACAGTGGCGGTTGCGCTTGCAACAACAGGAACAGTTGTGGAATAGGGAACGTATCCCGTCTTGTTGAAATCAACAGTGTGGTTGCCAACACTTAAATTGGAGACGGTAAAAGGGGTCATCCCCTTGAATACCGAATCAACCTGCATTGAGGCATTGGAGGGAAGGGTGTTTCCATGGATCGAACCTTGGGGGGCAGATTCGGGCGTTAGGGTTGCGGAAATAATTGCGGTTGTGTCTGCAACCACGGGTACGGTTGTGGAATAGGGAAGGTAGCTGGTTTTATTGAATAAAACGGCGTGGTTTCCTGTTGTAATGTTGGGCGCCGTAAAAGGGGTTAAGCCTTTGTAGACCGTATCCACAAACATGGATGCCCCAGTTGGGGTAGTGTTGCCACGGATGGAGCCCTGGGGGGTGGGTGTCGGGATGAGATTGGCATGAATGGTCGCCGTTGCACTGACAACAACCGGGACTGTTGTCGCAAAGGGGAAAAATCCGGGCATGGTGAAATTTACCAAATGGTTGCCAAGGTTCAAATTATCAACAGTAAATGGAGTAAGCCCCCGAAGAATGGTATCGACGAACATTGATGCGCCAAAAGGAGTGGTATTCCCATGAATGGAGCCGTATGGAGTTGGGGTGGGGGAAAGGGATGCTGAAACAGTTGCGGTGGCGCTAGCCAATACGGGAACGGTAGTGGAGAAGGGGATGTGGCCAAGCAGCATGAATTCAACCAGATGGTTGCCCAAATCCAAATTTGCAATTGTAGTTGGGGTAAGGCCCCTATAGGAAGAATCTATGCTAAGGTTTGCGCCGGTTGGAGAAGTGATGCCACGTATTGCACCCTTGGGGGTCGGGGTGGGAGTGACCAGGGTTGCGGAAACGGTTACAGTTGCGCTTGGGGAAACTGCAACGGTCGTGACATAGGGGATGTAGCCGGGCCTCGTCATATTGACATCGTGAGGGCCAAGATCAAGGCTTGCAATGGTAGTTGGGGTTTGGCCGCGGTTTGAGCCGTCGATGAACAGGGTTGCTTGCGGATTGGAAATCCCACGGATTGCGCCTTTTGGGGTTGGCGTCGGGACAAGGTTTGCAGAAACGGTAGCAGTTGCGCTTGCGACAAAAGGAACGGTTGTGGCATGTGCGAGATAACCGGTTTTGGTAAATTCCACATTGCGGATTCCTATAGCCAGATCAATTGCCGTTGTTGGGGTTAGGCCTTTATTGACTGTATCCACTTTCATGGTGGCACCTGTCGGGTTGGTATCGCCGTAGATTGCGCCCTTGGGGGTTGGGGTAGGTGATATGGTTGCGGAAACGGTTACAGTGGCACTTGGGGAAACTGCGACTGTTGTAGAGTAAGGAATGTATCCGGGCCTTACGAGTTCTACACCATGGGGGCCGATATCAAGGTTGGCTATGGTGGTTGGGGTTTGGCCGCGATCGGTGCTATCGATGAAAAGGGTCGCCTGGGGAGTTGCAACGCCCCGGATTGCGCCCTTGGGGCTGGGAAGTGGAACGAGTGTTGCACTTATGGTGGCAGTTGCGCCTGCCGAAACAGGCACCCATGTAGAGGTCGGGTAATAATTGGTGAGGGTGAAATTCACCCGGCGGTCGCCAGGGTCAAGATTGGGGACGGTAAATGGGGTTATCGAATAATAGAAGTCGTCGACATACATGTTCGCACCCGCAGGGGATGTGATCCCATGTATTGCGCCCTTGGGGGTTGGCGTAGGCGTAGGGAGGGGGATTGTAAGGTCGCGGTAGTAGATATCCCAATTCCCAGCGCGGTAATCCTGCCATACGACAAGGGAACCGGAAATGGCGGGATTTACCTGATTGGCAGGATCCGATGTTGTTTCAATTGTCCCCGATACGAGGTTTTTCATGTAAATGTCCGCATTCCCGGCACGGTAATCGGTCCAGACGATCCAATTGCCGTCAATGTCGGGGGAAACCTGGTCCGCACCGTCCGTGGTGACGCGGGTTTCCTGGCCATTCACGGTGTCGTTGTAGTAAATTTCCCAGTTGCCGCTGCGCCGATCCTGGAAGATGACCCTTGTTCCGGAGATTTTCGGGAATCTTGCGGTTCCGGATTTGGTAATGGTAATCGTTTTTCCCGTTGAAATGACATAGAGATATATGTTCGAGGTCGTCATGGCTGAATTGAAGCGCTCATAAACTACCCTCCCGCCGTCAATATCTGGGTGGAATGACCTGTAGTCGATATCCGAGATCGTCGAATGCTGGCCATCATTTGAAAGCCGGACGAGCAGGTTCCCATCGTTCCCGTGGTAGGCGATCCTGCTCGAGCTAAAATAATCGACTGCCGGCTGGCTTTCCTGGGCACTTGCGACCAGCAAGAGGTTGCCAAAATTTGCGCCGACAGATTGGCCGTAAATATCAAAGTCCCCGCTGCGGTCGGTGTATACGATGTAGCCATTGCCGAGGTGGGGCTGGCTGCTATTAACATCATCCTGGGAAATTCTCCGGACAAGGTCGGAAACCATCTCCTTTATGTATACGTGGCCGGAGGTGGAAGTAGGAGTGGAATACTGGGTCCAAGCTGCAGTTGTTCCTGAAATCGAGGGATCGATCTGCATCGTGGGGCCGTCCCAAATAATGCCCGTGTAATCCACGACTGCAAGGACGCTTGGGGCCATGATTAAAATAAGAAATGGAATCAGCACCATTGCCCTGAATAAGCCCATGGAACTATTGGTCCGCGCCCATATTAAAAACTATTCTTAATCGTGGCTGCGACCTAATAAATAAGGTTCTCCCCTACCCCTCTTAATTAGCGTTGAGAATCTTCGGACTTGTGCAATACAGGAATTTTCGCACTTTTATCATTACCAGCAAACCGTTTCGCCATCCACCCTCGCCTTCTGGTTGACACCTCTAGGGGGCTAAGCCCCCTGCAGGTGTTGCCCACTACCCCCTTATTTTGTTTTGCGGATCAATAGGAAAAAGCACTTCGAGGGAATTTGTGAGCCACGAATACAAATAAGGAAGGTTCCTGACGCCGATCTTCTACCAGCAAACCGTTTCGCCATCCACCCTCGCCTTCTGGTTTGGCTCGGGATTTTGGGAATAGCAGCCGGACGCGAATTGCATTGCTCCGGTGACCGCAATCATCCCGGCATTATCCCCAAGGAGCCCAAATGATGGGAAATGGCATTTGATTCCGTGCTCTTTTGCAAGCGCGGATGTCATTTCCGAAAGGCGCTTATTGCGGTAATTCCCGCCAACCCCCACGATTTCCTTTTTTTTGGTAAGCGTGAGCGCCCTTTCCGCGGTTTCAAGCAGCATGGAGAACGCGTACTCCTGGGCGGATAGGCAGATGTCGGGAATATTAGCGCTTCGCAAGTTTTTGCCCTTAGCAATATTCTTGCCCCCACCCCCGCATAATTTCCGAACTGCGGTAAGCATCCCGGAATACGAGGTGTTCATCCCTTTCACAATATATGGGAGGGGAAGCAGGTTTTTTCCCTCGGCGGCCTTTTTCAAAACGCCCACGGCATCGGGGGGTGAAAGGCCAAGGCTGCGGCCCACCTGGTCGAGGTAATTCCCAAGGCCGATGTCAAGTGTTTCGCCCAAGATACGGTAATGCTTGCATGAAGTTTTTGAATGATAGGGATTGGCATTTCGGGGAGGGGCATCCCCAGAGGGCAAAATTCCCGGTCCATCCAAATTTTCCAGCACCAATATTTGCGTATTGCCGCCGGAAACGTAAATGGCAAGCGGATCCTTGAAGCCCGAATGGAACCGTGCAATCTCAATGTGCGCAAGCGCGTGGTTGACGGGAACAAGGGGGATTCTGCGGGAAACCGAAATGGATTTTGCGGCCATGTACCCGATATGCAGGGAGTGGCCAATTCCGGGCCCGTAGGAATAGCAGACAGCATCCAAATCGGAAAGCGAAATGCCCGCCTCTGCAAGGGTGGAATCCAAAATCCCATCAAAATTCTTCGAATGGAAATCCGCAAGCTTCCTTGGGATGAAACCCTCCTTCAAGGAGGGGTACTTGCTGTCGGTTTCGGAAATTATTTTGGTATCATTTGGTGCTAACTGGGCTCGATTGGAGGAAGGATGGGCGGATTTGCCAGCATGGGGATGCTGCCGGGTTTTCGGGGAATTTGATTTTTTCCAGGAGGCATGGCTGCTTTCAACTACTGCCGCCCCGAATGTGTGCGCTGTTGACTCAAAGCCCAAAATCAGCATGAGTTTTAATCTGCCGGCGAGCGTTTAATAAACTATTGCAGCTTATCTAGATTCAGGAAAAAAAATATTTTTTGGGGGGGAGTTTGGGACTTACAATCACACACCATAGTGGTC
>DATDZF010000050.1:0-30525 GCA_035288785.1 Candidatus Norongarragalinales archaeon | reverse complement strand
CGCCTCAATGCCGCAATTTCCCCCTTCACTTGGTGGATGATTAGGGGCACCTCGACCAAATCGCCCCTCAAGCGTTCCACTTGCTGAAGGCGGGCAAGGGTTTCAATATGCGGATTGTCGCGCTTGTGGGTGACTATCGGGGCAAGGATGGTTGTATGATGCCAATAATCATTTGTCTTGCCGAAGTTCGATGTAACGCAATAGCCATTTATCCCTTCAAACCCCGCATCCACCAACTTTTTCAAATGCGGGGGGGAGTAGAATTTGGGCTCGTCAGAATAGTAGGTGAAAACACCATTCTCCGACAGGAGCCTTTTCGCCCATGGGAAGAAGGGGATGTGGTTTGCGTGCAATTCGATCTCGTCTTCCCTTCTAAGCGGAAATGTATCAAAAAGGATGCCGTCGAATTTTTTTCCCGCATCCACCAGTTTGCGGACAGCTACCTTCCAATCACCCCTGATCAATGTGACGCGCCCGGAATGGATCTCATCAGCCAATTCCCTTTTTGCGCGGCTAAACACCCCCTTGTTCAGCTCAATTATGGTATGGTTCATCACTCGGGGGTTGCTTAGGATGAATTTCGCTGAAATGCCCCGGCCATACCCAACTTCCAAGGTATTCCCCCCAGCAATAGTAGCTGTGCGGGCAAGGTGCCTCATGTATTCCCGTTCTTCCCCGCGCATTACGTGCATGCCTGCGATTTCGAGCATTCCATGCGGACCAAAATGGGGCCGCTCAACCTGCCATTCCGCAACAGTCTTCAATTTGGGTTCCCTCTTAGTGACTGTTTCGGCGGTTCTTGAAATACCAGAAAGAGTAGGCCTTGAGACGGACCTGAAATGGATATTTGAAAGAGGATCTGGCGTAATAATTGGCCGCGAGCTGTAATCCCGGGGGAAATACCCGGCAAAAACCGGCATATTAAATTTTTTTCTGGGTTCTGCTTCAGCCATGACGAATAGATCAGGTTTGAAAAATTTAAACCTATCATTCAAAGGGAAATCAGGAAGATCCCAAGGATGATCGTTGCAACGGACGCAAGCTGGTAGCGTCTAAGAGTTTCCTTGAGGAATATCATGGAGAGCAGGATGGCAAAAACAGGGTAAGTGGAGGAGATGGGCGCAAGCAGGGAAGTCTGGAGGGTGTAAACCGCCAAAAAGTATGCAAGCAGGCCGCCGCCATCAACAATCCCGGTAACTAGCGGGGGAAGGAGATTCGATGGTTTTGATGGGAGAAGCTTATTCCCGTAAGCAATGGTGAAAATCAGCGCGATTATGGAGGAAAAGAAAATTTCGGACTGGAAGGCAACCATCGGGGGCACGCCCTTCGAATAAACCGCAAGGAAGATGTATGCGATGCCCCAGCAAACCGCAGCTACCATTACCATCAGCGCATTCCGGTCAAAGGAAATCACCTTGAGGCTGAATTTGGGGAGGGATGCCACGAAAACCCCGGAAACCACGAGTATGGCACCAAGGATCTGAACCATCGAGGGGCTCTCTCCCAGGAAAATTATCGCTAAAATCAGGGTTATCAGGCCGAATGAAGAGCCGATCGGCGTTTGTATTGAAACCTTCCCTTCCCGAAGCGAGAGCCAGAAGAGGATCCATCCAATGCTCATGAAAAAGCTTACGAAAAACATGCTCGGGATGATCTGGAGGAACGAATAGCCGGGGATGGGGTAGAAAAAAATATAGGCGGTTATCAAGAAAAGGCCCACCAAATTTGAGATGTGCAGGGGCACGAATTTCTTTTCCCTTGTTACCGATATTTTTGCAAAAAAATCAGCAGTGCCCCAGCCTGCGGCTGCGAGGAGGCCGAGCATTATGCCTTCGGAAACCATATGGGAAACACTCTATAATTTGTAAATTATCAAAACAAGCGCATTCAATTCCTTTCAGGGGGTCGGGGGCGATCCAATTCAACCAATTTCATTTAAGCACGCCGGACCTATAGGGCACGTAATTGATCTTGTGAATCGTGACATACGAGCCGGTCTCGATCTCCTTGATGATGTCGGCGAATTTTTCCTTGATTTCCTTCTGAAGAACATAGAAATGGCTAAGGTCCCTTGCGAAGAACTCGATCCCAAAATCCCAGGACCCAAGGGTGCTGTGCGCAAAGACCACATAGGGATCCTTTACGACGAAATCAATTAGTTCCTTTTCCCTCTTCACCGTCAAATCCTTGAAGGAAAGATGCATGAACCCGAAAATGGAATAGCCGAGCTTAGGAAAATTCGTAAGGGTTAGGAAGTGGGAAATCACCTTCTCATCGATGAGCCGCTTGAGCCGGTATTTTACCACATCCCTGGGAAGCCCGGATTTCCTTGAAATTGCGCTTATGGGCATCCGGGCGTTTTTTGAGAGCAGCCGCAGTATCTCCCAATCCTTCTCATCCAATTTTGCAGGCTTGCCATAATCAAGGCTCACGCCGGCCGCGTTCAGCTTCATATTTACTATTTGGGCAAAATTCTTTATAAATTTATCTATTTTGGGTAAAATTTTAGGTAAAAATACTTATATGCGATAAATTATAATTCATGGGGGGTGGAAGGCATGGAAACAATAGTCCTTATCGCAGGGTTCGTCCTTGCATCGTGGTTCTTCGGGAGCGGTGAGACGGACGGGATGCCGATGTACCCGTGAGGAGGAATAAATAAAAGATTAATAAATGTCGCAACCATAGGTCGAATATGAGAATCCCATTCGCAGCCAAGCTGAACCATTTGAGGGATGTCCGAAGGAAAATCGAATCCGGAAAGCCGGTTAATATCACGGTATTCTGTTCTGGAAACGGCGACCGCTCACCCCTTGCTGAGGCGGCGATGAGGGAGGCATTTGAAAACGCGGGTTATGCAAATGTAAGGGTAACCTCGTTTGGCACAAGCGTCAAGGCAAAGGACCAGGGCCAGCCGGCATCCTTGGCAACCCGCAATTATGCCGCAAAGATGGGCTTGAACCTGAATCTGCACGAGAGGAGGCACATGGGGGACGAGGATGTAAAGAAGGAAATTGCTGAGGCGGACATTATTTTTGCGATAAGCCCTGCGCATAGGTTGATGGCAGCCGAATACAGTTCGGATGCGCCGGAGGCGCCTGCAAAAAGCTTCCTTCTGCGCAGCTGGTCTCTTAAGGGATTTGCAAACCGGTCGCAATGGCTGGAGCCCTTGTTGCTGGGAAGGCAGAGCCGGCTGCATCGCATCCCGTCAAGGTTGAGGCTTCCGGATCCATTTTTCAATTTTGGCAAGGGCAGGATTACGGAGGGCGAAGGGGATTTGAATATGACCCGCATTGCGGCTGAAAAAGCGGCGGCAAGGCTGATGGGAAGGAAATATGCAGGTGAAAGATGATGCAAATTGTTTTGAGGGGAATAGGCGCCTCTGAAGGCAAGGCGAAGGGAAAGGTGCGCATCATTGAAAGCGCGGAGGACCATTTCAAGTTCCGGGAGGGCGACATTCTTGTCACCAAGATCACTGACCCCACGATGACCGTCCTGATGAACCGCGCGGCCGCAATTGTCTGCGACATCGGCGGGATAACCTCGCATCCATCAATTGTGAGCCGGGAAATGGGGATCCCATGCGTTGTGAACACAAAGGAAGCAACGAGGAAGCTCAGGGACGGCATGGAAGTTCTCGTGGATGGGAAAAAGGGAGCGGTCTATTTGATGTGAAAGATGACGGCTATGGCCATTTTGCAAGCCTGAAATTACAACTCCCAAATAGTGCAATAAAAAATGAAAAATAATGATTGGCTGGACGAGTGGGTAAAAAGCACCGCCATCGGCCAGGGGAACATGCGCGTTGCCGATTGGCAGCCATTCAACATCTGGCTTCTTGAGCCGTTCGTCGGCGATTTCTGGGTGGACAAGTGGCTGGGGGCGATAAAAAAAATCAATAGCGGGAAAATGGGCCTCAGGCGCCTCTCAAAAACCGTGAAGCCCAGCGTTTGGAGGAAGGAATTGCGGTTCCTTATGTGGAGCGCCAAAATCTGGGGGTACGATATTAACCAAAGGATGGAAATCGCATCTTTTTTCCACCAAATGCTCTGTGAAATATTCGAGGAGGACAAGTTCGGCCTCTACTCGAATAAGCCCGACCCCAAAAGTGCGTATGAAATAATGCAGTTGCCATTCAGGCAAGCGACGCCGGAACTTTCAAAGGAGTTGGGAAAGCTCTCATCCAGCTGCCCTGCAATAAGTTGGAGCCTGTTCACCGATTTCTACTATTCCAATTCCTACGATATTTACGGGCTTTATGATGCGAGGGATTTTTTTGGAAAAGGATCGGCCTTGGTGATAAAAAATTTCGGCCCATACGTATGCCCAGAACTGTGGCCGGAGAGCAGGAATTACAAATACAATAAAATAACAGTATATTCAATCCATAAAAAACTTGAGGGG
Organism: Candidatus Norongarragalinales archaeon; assembly: GCA_035288785.1. GTDB lineage: Archaea > Micrarchaeota > Micrarchaeia > Norongarragalinales > SBBD01 > JACRGC01. Next base: position 26,121 of record DATDZF010000050.1, on the reverse strand, counting down.
CATTTCGACATCATCAACCATTATATGGGGAATGACAATTGGGCATCCAAAATGACCCATTGCCTCGCTTTTGTCGATGGCAAGGAAGTCGGCAGTGCAAAGGAATTGCATGGGATCCAGGACTACTTTGCAGAATTGGCTTCTGAGCAATTCGGGCGCTTTTCCGACCTGTCCTTTGAGGAGGTTAAGGTGAAGTGCACTGAAACCAAATGGTATCAATTCAAGGATTTCTTCGCGGCGCTTGGTGAGGATTGGCGGCCCCCCAAAAAAGCGCTGGATAGGTTCGGGGGGAAAGAACTCGCAAAATTCGAGTTCCCGGAATACAAAAATGAGCGGGAGAAAACGGGATATTTCATGAAGATCGTGGATCCAAGGAAGGAGCTTGATAGCAAAACGGCACAATTCTGGAGAGGCTGGAGGAAAGCCCTCCGATAGGCGGAAATCATGGCATCACATGCAAGGTATCCCAAGTGGATGGGCGAGTGGTTATCTGCATTGTCAATCGGGATGGGCGCGATGGACGAGGCCACATGGGCGCCTTTTGACATATTCAGGCTCTTCCCATATTTTTCTGATTTGGCAATCGAGAGGGCAAAGGAGGCATATGACCGGATTGAGGAGCGCAAGGTCGCTCCGATATCACTTGCAAAAAAGCTCAACTCCCCGCAAGTCACCCGCATAGAAGCCTACCTTGGCGCATTCGAGCTCAAGGCAAGCGGCCTCCATAAATCCGGGATCGGCCCGCAGCTATATGGCCTATATGACCGCATTCTGCGCAGCCAGTGCCAAAGGGATTTCTATGGAGTAAATTCATCATATGTGCATACAAATAAGGAATTGGGGGAATTGGCGCAGAAAACCCCATGGCAAAACGGCACGCCGGAGCACGGCAGGGAGATCGGAAGGCTCATAAATTCCCTCTCACAGCTCTCATGGTCCCTATACTCCGATTACTTCTACCCCAACAGCTACAAGAATTTGGGGCCTTATACGGTAAATTTAGAAGGAAAAAAGACTTTGATTGTCCGGGAATACACTGATTGCAAACCGGTAGATTTGTGGCCGGAATCGAGGCGCAATCCCGTCAAGCACGTGAAAATACTGACAGCCTATAATCCCAGGGTTGGGATAGGTATGGACTGGATAGAGCACATCTACAGCAAAGGGAGCCTTCCCCAGAATCTCTCGCACTTCGCCATTTGGGCGGATGGCAAATGGATCCCTATGGAGGAGGCAGTTGAATTGAGGCGCAAACTGGAGCAGATCGCCGGAGAGCAATTCGAAAGGTTTTCCAATCTCGGCTTCGAGGAAATCAAAAAGAAACTACTGGATGCAAGGTATTTCGAATTGAGGGGATTTTACTCCGAACTTGGTATGGATTGGAAGCCCAGCTCGGAAATGCTAGAAAGGGTTGGGGGAAAACCGCTGCTGCCGACACAATACCCAAAAAACATGGGCAACACGCAATGGAAGGCGTATTGGAGGAAATTCTTCGATCCGCGTAGCGATTTCTTTCCTGAAGGTTGGAAGACGGCAAAAGCGGTTCAGAATTTGTAGCCAAGGGCGGCCAAACTATGTGTGGAATTAAGAAAACCTAATATCAGAATTTGTAGCCAAATGCGGCCAAGCCGGAAAATGGGAAGCCTAATTTCAGAATTTGTAGCCAAGGGCGCGCAAATCCGCCTGCAGCTGCTCCATGTTCTTGAAAACAATAGTGTGCATCCCAATCTCCTTTGCGCCCGTGAGGTTTTCCGGCCGGTCGTCAATCATGACCGAATTGTGCGGGCTTGAGGAAAGGCCGGCGAGCACCAGCCGGTAGGCCTCCGCGTTTGGCTTTCTGGAGTGCACTAAACCTGACGAGAATTGGAAGTCGAAGAGCGTATCCAGCCCCAATTTCCTGCTAAATGCCATGTGCGCTTCCCAGGGATTGTTGGTGAAAATGGAGACCTTATTGCTCACCTTGAGCCTTTCAATTAGCTCGCGCATGCCGGGGCGGACGAAAATATTCCCGATGTAGTAATCCTCGTCGGTGCCCACATTCACAACCCCGACATAGTCGAAGATGACAGTCCTCCGGAAGAAGTATTTCTTGAAATACGGATGGATCCACACCGCAAGCAGGTAGGAAAGACCCAGCCAGATGAAATAGTCGCGCGGCTCTTGCAGGAACACCCAGCCGGAGAAGAACAGCAGCACAGCGGCAATTATGCCTAGCCGGATAGTCCAATAGTCCCAGCGGAAGAGGCCCATGGGATATTGATGGGATATGAGGAATAAAAAGGTTGGCGACAAGGCGAAATATCGAAGGATTGAAGCATGTTTTTATGCCGTTCTGCATGCGGAATGATATTGAAGCGCCGCATAGCTGTCCATTATATTAAGCTGGAATGGGAGTAATTTTCAGAGTAACATGAGATTCGAATTCCACGAGCAGAGATGGTATTTCCGGCTGGGGCTTCTAATCGTATTGATGTTCGCCTTTCCGGATTTCCTTTTGGATGATGCGGGAAAGCTCATCCTCATTCTGGTCGCATATTTCCTTGGGGCGCAGCTCTACAAGTTATACAAGCGCTTCTTCTTCAGCAAGGCGGTGGTTTTCGATTTCCACGGCGTTATGGCGAAAGGGGACTTGAGCCTTGATGACTTCACGGACATGCCGGGAATGCGGGAGCTAGTGAGGGCATTGCGGAAGAACTACAAGGTGGCGCTCCTGACAAATCTCAATCCCGAGCTTTTCAAATTCTATGCGCCCAGATTCGGCTTCGAGACGCTTTTTGATTTCGTGTTTTATTCTGGCAAAATCCGGGAAGTCAAGGGGCCAAAGCCGGATATTTTCAATTATGTGATGCGCAGGCTGGGGGTTTCGCCAAAAAACATGATTTTCATTGATGATAAGGCGGATTATTTAGTGGGGGCAAAAGCCGCCGGAATAATCACCATCCATTTCCAAAGCCCTGAGCAGGTCATGGCGGAATTACGGAAGATGGGGGTCAGATTCTAGGAATTAACGGCTAATTTTCCGTGCAAATCCCTTCCCAGCATCCAGCTCCACCAAATCGCCGGTCCTGAACACCTTAGTGGCATCCCTGGTGCCAATGAGGGCGGGGATGCCAAGCTCGCGCGAAACGATTGCGGCATGGGAAGTAATTCCGCCTTCATCGGTGATTATCGCAATGGCCTTCCTGCAAAGGTGCACTATTTGGGGGCGGGTCATTCCGGTAACAAGGATTTCGCCCCTCTTGAAATTGAGGATTTCCAAATGGTAATTTCTTGAGGCGAAACTGACAATGCGCACCTTCCCTGTGGCTTTTCCAGGGCTCGCGCATGAGCCACGCACTTCCGAAATGCCCAAGAAGCTTTCCTTGACCAAATTTTTGTATTTTTCAGCTCCCCTACCCGTAAGCAAAATGGGCTTCCCATTTCTGATTATTGCAACATATCCCAATTTTTTCCTCCTTGCAAGTTGGCTCCAATCAATTTTTCCGGTCTTCACGTAATCGTAAATTTCGGGGAGAGTGGCATATTCCAGAATTGGCTGCTTGTGCCTACGGCAGATTTCCATCACGCCCAATTTGATGCAATGCCGGAGGCTCATGAAAAGGAAGCGGCACCACATCCGGATGTTGGAGAGGCGGGCGATCAATCTGCCAAGTGCGAGCGCTTTAGGGGCAACCGGGATGCTCAATTTCCGCCGTTCTTTTGGAATATCCTCCAGAATAAGCGATTCGAAATATTCCGGCCCATAATCCTTCTCCCCTTCAATTCCACCGAACCAGCCGTATTTTTTTGCCAAGGAGGCGAGGGATTGGGTTTTTTGGCTTTTGCCCATTTTACTCCAAACCTTTCTTAATTTTGCAACCTCCAGGTGTTCGGCATCAAAGGGAAGCGGCATCTTGTCCACGGTTATTGTGGAAATGATGGCATCTGGATCGGGATAGGCCTCAAGCATTTTCCGCAACCTCCCCTCAAGCGGCTTCACGTGCTGCGGCTGGGAGAAGAAAATGAGCGCAAAGGGGATGGCAACCATTTTCTCGAGGTATTCCAAATTCCGGACGATTTCTGCTGCCTGCAGCCCTTTCCAGTCCAAAAGGCGGTATTTTTTCGCATCGGATTTAAGCTTTGGGAAATACTTGCCCACAAGCCCATAATATTTCCGAATATTCCGGGAGCCGGACCAATAGCGTTCAAAATGCACGGTGCCATTTTGCATTTCTTCCTCCGCATAATATGCGGCATTGGACGCATTCTTGTCCACCACATATATCTGTGATTTATATGAGAAGCCCGAGAATTTACGGAATGGCTCATTGGAACCGTAGACGTGGAAAAGCGCCCAGTAGGGCCTATGGCCCTTGTTCTCCCACATCCTCAAATATTTCCTATTGGAAGCCATATATGGGACCATGTATTTCTATTTGCTTACCTTTAGTACCCTCAATTCCTCGAAGAAAAAGCGTTGCGAGGAGAGGATCTTGATACTGAAGCCGGCTTCTTTGAGCCATTTTTCAGTTTTTCTTGAGTTGGTAACGGAGCTGTCCAAATACAGGAGAACTCCGCCTTTTTCCAGATGCTTTGGGAATTGGGCCAGAAAACGGTCTACCACTTTTCTTCCATCAATTCCTCCATCGAATGCGGCATTAATTTTCCCTTTCAACTTTTCCTCCTTGCTAGTTGGCAGGTAAGGCGGATTGAATAAAATCGTGTCAAATTTCTCGCCATTCAGATTGGCAAATAGGTCGCATTCAATGAATTTTGCCTTGCTTGCGCAGCCGCAGGGGAAGGATTTGTTCCGCTTGATGTTGCTCTTGGCGCATTCCAGGGCGGCTTTCGAAATGTCCGAAAAAACCAGCTCCTTCACGGCGCTGCTGCTGGCGGCATAAATGCCCGCAATCCCGCTCCCGCACCCAAAATCAAGCACCCGCCCGGTTGCATTTGCCTTTGCCGCATCTGCAAGCAGGAACGAATCCTCATGGGGGAAATATACCGATTTTGGAATAGTTAGGTTAAGCCCGTTCCATTTGCAAATATCGGCAGCCTCCGATGGCGCCACTGAAGGGAAGGGACTAATCGTGTTTCCTTCCGGTTTTTTTATCTTTTTTTGTTTTCCTGGGCTCGTCATAGTAATACCAAATCGCGACCGTATTTATTATTCGGAATAGGATGGGGATCGATTCCATCAATAATAGCCATCATCCTTACCTGGCTGACTTTGCCTTCTTTTTCCTTGGCTGGTCATAGTAATACCAAATGGCATAATAAGTGACAATTATCACGATGAGGAACATCCGAAAGAGGAAGTCGTGGAGGGCCGCCGACCACTCGAGCTCTCCGGCATCGAAATAATAGATCGTGGTCGATATGCGGATCGCGTTGAATAAAAGCATGACAGCCGCTCCAACCACGAATCCATATATCCGGTAATCCATTTTTTTTTCAAAACTGGCAAAAACGATGCCAAACAATACCGCAAGCTCGATCTTTCCGGAGCATAGATCCGTTATTTGCGCAGTCAGGTTGGGGGTTTGAAGAAGGGGAAATTGCTGGGAGATGGATAATATTGAATTGAGGCCGAAAAACAGCTTTAGCGCTAGCTGGGAGGAGAAGGCGGCAACCAGATTGGGGATATTTGTCAGGGAGAGGAGCAGATAGGAGATAGCGCCATACAATAAGAATAGCGAAACGAATTTAAACGTCAAAACCAGATTACTTACCCTTTTGCGGGAGTTAAACGCCAAATTAATCAACCCGGACTGGTTTAATATCGCAAACAATATTATAGTGATGCTATCCGAGGGAATAAAAATGAAAAATAGTAATCTGAGGGGTCGGGCGGCAAGGAGGGGCAGTGCGCCAAGCATTTCCCGCCTTAAAAAGGAAGAAGGGGCAGGCAGGGGCAAAATTGCAGCCGCACATCCGATAAATAAAAAGGAGAAAAATAAGCTCCTACTATTGCTTACAATAATCGCCGGCGGGGCGCTATTCTTCTGGATTGCAATGCTGCCAATGAGCGCCGCTTTAGCCCAATTATTGGGTATTTCTGAGAGCTCAAAAATACTGATTTTTGGCCTTCCGATGCTTGCAAACATCCTAAAGGGAATGCTGCTTCTTGCCATCCTTTATGCATCGGGGATGCTGATGGGCAGGTTTGGCGGCCTCGAAACCTACCATGGGATAATCATCCTGCGGGGGGAAAAGGGGTTTGGGGCGATGCATGCGCTCGCAAAGCACCCAAGAATAATGCGCTGGCTTGCGGATTTTGGCCTGAGCCTGGGTTTTGGTATGATTTACAGCTTCCTCATTTACAGGAAGGACGTGAAAAAATTCCTAACCCACCTCGTAATTGTTACGGCAATTTTCCTTGCACTGCTTACAGGCTCGAACATGACCATTTTCGGGGATGGCCTAAAGGCGTTCATCCTTCCGGCAATTGGGGTGCTGGGGGGCCTTCTCGCATTCGGGGTAGCATCACTGATCATCCAGGCGATGAACATCCTGACAGTACCAGGTTCAACTGCGGGCGCAGCATTGATAGTGCCGGGCGTAACCATCCCGTTCTGGGAGGGGCTCATTGCAATAATCGTTGCGGCAACCGTGCATGAGATCGCGCACGGGGTCCTTGCGATGGTGGAAAAATTGGAGGTAAAGAACAGCGGCGCAATCCTGTTCGGCGTACTTCCAATTGGCGCATTCGTTGAGCCAAACGAGCAGAAGCTGGCAAGGATGGAAATCCAGCAGAAGCGCCGCATCCTTATTGCAGGCACCACCTCGAACTTCCTTGTGTTCATGGTCGTTGGGATCCTGGCAAACTTCCTCTGGGCGCCTTTTGTTCTGGGGTTTGCCGATGGCGTGAAAATTACAGGCATAACCAAGGATGCCGCAGCAGCGGGAATCCTGATGGAAGGCGACCTGATCAAATCAATTGATGGGATTTCGGTAACCAACCTGGAAGAGCTCCGCAACCACCTCAAAGGGAAGGGGGAGGGCGATGCGATTTCCCTTTCAACGGCCGCGGGATTGAAAACGTTCACGCTTGGGAAAGATGGGAAGATGGGGGTCACGCTAGAAACCCACTACGCTGGGGACGGCGTATTGATTGGCATAATGCTCTTCTTCACCGGAGTGCTCGGATTCATCATTCTTATCAACCTCGCACTTGCAGTAATTAACCTGGTGCCTATTTTCCTAACCGACGGCTACCGGCTTGTTTTCGAAGAGGCAAGGGAACTGTTCCCAAGCAGGGAGGATAGCCTGGCAAAACGGATTGCGATAGTTGCCGGCGCGCTCTCGGTCCTGCTGCTTCTGGTGAATTTCCTCCCTAATTTCAGGTAGAATACTATATCCGCAAGCCTGGCTGAAAATCAGGCGGAAATCAAAGGGCGAAAGCGTGCTTGAAAATAAAATTCTTGGAAAATGGGCATGCAAAGGAAATTAGTCTGAAGGAACCAACCCCAATCCGCACATTAATCAATAATTTCCATCTCAATGACGAGACATTCCTGATCAAATTGAACGGGAAAATTGCGCACGAGGAAACGGAGCTGAAGGAGGGCGACGAGCTGGAGTTCCTGGATGTGATTTACGGCGGCTAGGATCGTGTGGAAAAATAATGAATGGGAACTCAATAATTATTTCGGGATTGGGCAACTTCCTAAAACAAGCTAATATTCCACAAGTACCTTCTGGGGTTTTAGTTTCAGGTTGGAAAGCGGCTCCGCATTGAAGCCCCTTTTCTTGAGCTCCCGCGCAAATTCCTTCTCGAAGCCATGGGTCGTTATGATGCGCCTTGGCGCGACCTGCTCTGCATACCAAATCAGCTCATTGAAATCGCAGTGGTCGGAAAGGCAGAAGGCGGCATCGACGGAGCGGTTGCCATCAAGGGCCCAGCCGGTGCAAACTGCGCTCCTGACATCCGTTGCGTAGAATTCCGAAAGCCTCCTTGCATAATTGAAATTCGCGAAATGGTGCGGGACAACTGCCACGAACTGCGTCCCCAGGATCTCCTTGGCATCCTGCGAGGTCTCATTCACCATCTGAAGGCTGGTGCCGTATTTACGGTAGACCTGGGAGATGCGGTGTATTTCCGAGCTGACAACGGGGCTGATCTGGCAATAATCATTGAGGACCTTGATTATTTCCTGCGCCTTACCCAGCGAGTAGCCGCCTATTATCACGGATGAACCCTTGATTAGCTGCTGGTTCACCCAATGCGCCATTTGCGTATAGACCTGCTCAAGCGGGGGGAAATTGTAGAACGGGAGGCCATAGGTGGTTTCCATCATCAAAAGGTCGGCGCTGCGTATTTCCGCGCCCCGGTTGGTCAGCGAATCTCGGGTCTTGAAATCGCCGGTATAGATGAAGGAAAAATTATCCGAGAGGTACAGCTGCTTTGAGCCCAGCACATGGCCAGCATCCAGCAGCTCATACTTGAATGGAAGGTTCCTTGCCAGCTTGGATCTGGTGGCAACTGCATCCGCATAATTCCTTGAATGCAAAAGGTCGACCGTCTCCTCTGAGGCGATGATGCGCCGGCTCGTCTTGATGCCTGCGGAATGGTCGGAATGCGCATGCGATATGAATACCAGTTCGCCCCTGCCGTCGAGGATGAGCTTCTCCTCCTCCAGCTGCAGGGCGACTCCGGAGGGTGTTGAAAGCAGCATGGAAGGGAAACAAGAAGCCCATTTAAATAATAATGGTTGAGGTTGATTCGGATGGGAGGAAATTGCCTGCAGAATGCAGGCTGGGGCCGCTTCGGATAAAATAACCCCAAAAGCCCATTCATCCGACCTAACCGGATTACTAAACAACTGGTTTTTTAAGTCGGGTAAAAATAACTGTTTATGGTCGTTGAGTCGATTATAGGCCCGCGGACCGCCGAAAGGAACCCATCCGAAATCATCGTGCTCGCATTCATCTTCGTTTCCATGGCAATTGGGGTTGTGGATTACCTCAAGATCGAGCCGCCGGGCATAATGCTGATCATGTTCACATTGATCCCCTCCATCCCGTTCCTCATAAACCTCTTCAAGCTCGAGGAGGAGGAGCTCGAGCATGAGACGGTGCTTGGCAGCCGGACGATCAGGAGGCATTTCCCGGTCATATTGGTGCTGCTCGCATTCTTTGTTGGCCTGACAATCGGTTACACGTTCTGGTACCTGTTCCTAGAGCAGACCGACCCGGCAAAAGCCGCAGCATTCTTCGATCCACAGCTCGATGAGCTCAAGCGGATCCAGGAACTGAGCAACCAACTTTCGGGGGATTTTGTTGCGGGCGGCGCTCAGCCCATTACTGCGAATGCAGTAAATGGGGGCAGCGTGATGGCATTCATATTCTTCCAGAACATGAGGGTGCTCGCACTCGTTATCCTGGGCTCGCTGATATATGGCGCAGGCTCGGTCTTCATAATAATATGGAACGCGTCCATAATTGGCGTATTTTTGGGGAATGTGGCAAGGAAATTCGTATTCCATGAAGCGCCGCAGTTTTCGCTCATACCCGGGCTCAGCTATGGGGTGCTGGGCCTTATCCCGCACGGGACATTCGAAGCGCTCGCATACCTTACCGGCGCGCTCGCGGGGGGGATATTAAGCTCCGCCCTTACGCGCAAAATCTGGGGGACCCAGGAGTTCAAGCCCATATTCATCGATGTCATGAAGCTGGTTGCGGTTTCCGTTGCATTCATTTTCGTTGGCGCCATGATCGAGGGAGCGACGTTTTAGCGGGAAAACAAATCCTAACTTATATAAATGGTTGAGATACTAAAAGTATGACGAGTAGAGTGGGGGTAATGAAGCCGAAAAGCATAGCAATAATTCCAGACGGAAATCGGAGGTTTGCCTCCAAGGGCAATTTAAGCGTGCAGAACGCCTATTCCGCCGGATTCCGCAAGGTAGAGGAGGTGCTCAAGTGGGCGAAGGGCGCAGGCATAAGCAACATTACCTTCTGGGCGCTTTCATTGGAAAACTACAATCGGAGGAGCAGGCTGGAGCTCAGGATCCTTTTCGCGCTAATGAGGAGGAAGCTAAGGCAGTCGATCCGCGACAAGACCTTCGAAAAGAGGAAGGTGAGGGTCGAATTCTTCGGCAAATTGGAGCTTTTACCAAAGGACCTGCAGGACATGTTCACGGAGCTTGAGGAAAGCACAAGCCGCTTCAAAAACACGCTTGGGATTGCCCTGGCATATTCCGGCCGCGAAGAGATCGTCACGGCAACCAAGAAAATACTGGTCGATTTTTATGGAAAGGGAAATACCGCGCAAAAGGTTGCGGGGCTAACAGAAAAGGATTTCGAAAAATACCTCTATTCCCCAGATTCGCCGGACCTGATAATTAGGACCGGCGGCGTCTCCAGGCTATCGGGTTTCCTGCCGTGGCAGACGGCCTATTCCGAATTGTACTTCAGCCAAAAGCTTTGGCCGGAATTTGATGAGAATGACTTCAAGGACGCCCTGGAATTCTACGAGCACACGGAAAGAAGGTTTGGGAGGTAAGGCCTTTATTTTTCTGATTAAGGAAGTGGGATATGGCTCGGATATTGCTGACGATCTAGGCAATCGTCCATGTTAATGGAGAACTGCGTAATTACAGCAACAAAATAATCGGCATTAGGCCAATTTTTACCTTAAGCCATTAATAAAAATAATAAAAATCAGTGCGAACCGGATGCCGATGCAGGCTGCTCCGCAGGTGCCGGCTCCCCGCCCTCCTCTTCCGTCTTCACATCCGCCTCCTCGCCCTTGTCGATCTCGGAAGCGTTCTGCACATCGAAAACTTCAGTCAGTACGGTCTTGCGCAGCTCCACCCTCTTGATGGGCGCAACCTTCTTCAATACCTTGAACACTTCCGCGGCGGACTTCCCATAAAGCGTATCATAGATGAATTGCCCGAAGTCCTTGCTTGCGGCCTTCTCCTTCAGTTCCTTCACGATCATGTTGCGAAGGATGGTCTTTTGCCTATCGGAGCATGAGATGCCGGTAACTGCAACCGCCTTGATTGTGAACTCAATGCCATCGCGCGACCTTGCCGGGAACACAATGTTGAGCGCATCATTCATCCTCCTGACCATTGCATGGATGAACTCGCGGGAGACCTCATGGCCGATGAATTTGGTGAACGCGGTCTTCCCCTTTATCTCAGTGATCCGGAGCTTGATGTTCACATAAGTGTGGGAGATGTCCTTGGTGACGTCCTTTAGCGGGATTATGATGATCCGGTTGAGCAGGTGCTCATCGTCGATTGCGATCACCTGCGCGACCTCGACCTCGCCTAGGAATTTTGGTGCGCGTACGGCATACCAGCTCTTGCTCTTCCAGTTGTCCACGATTTTCTTTGTTGCCATTTAGTTTTTCCCACCAAAATGAAAAATATTACAAAATGGGATTTGTTTGGAAATGCAATCTCGCTTTTCCAATAACAAACCTCGAACCTTCCTCCCTTTTTTTACTTCACCAATAATGCAGCTTGCGCTGGGTCATATTTCCAATCCTTGGGCAATTTCTTCCCGCGGTAATAGTTTGCGAGCCGTTTGATCTTCGCCTCAACGTGCACCAGCTGCTTCGAATTGAGCTTGTCCTTCTTGTTATTACCCATGTGCTTGCGCATCCTAACGGCCTTCCGGATAAGGTCAATGAGATCTGAGGGGTACTTTGGCTGCATCCCCTTTTCCTTGAGTAGCTGCGAAATCGTCTTCCCCGCAATCATTTTGATTGAAGGCACGCCGTGCTGGTCGCGAAGGATCAGCCCAATCTCGGCTTCCTTCCTGCCCTCCCTTGCCAGCTTTTCCACGATCGCTTCGATCTCGTCCTTGGAGACCGTAACCCACATCTGGGCGGTGCTCCGGACGGGCCGGTGGGACTTGCTCCTTCCCCTTCTGCGGGTATGCATTCTGGCCATTGAATCTTGTTACCTCAAGTGCTCCCTATCAGTCAAAATCAGCATTAATGCCTTATTGTCCTAAGCATAAGAAGCGTAATATGTTGCAAAGTAAAAGTATTTAAACGTAACTTTAGGAAGCGCGGGGGTTGGAAGCAAAAGGCTTGGATCCCGGGCCGGAAAATTCCCCGAGGGCCGGGTCGCGCACCTTGCTGCCATATTGATTGCATTGGAAAGGGAAGCTGCGCGGTGCTACAGCACGTTGCAATAATCTCCGCGAGCAATCGGGAATATGCCCCTTATCTCCCTTTGGGATATTTTCCAAGGGATATCCGCTTGCGCATTCCGCCAAATGCCACGAAAAGCGCCTGCAGCTCCTCTTCTGAAAGCCTGGCCCTCCCAAGCAAATTCGCAAATGCGCCCATCACCTTCCCCTTGTCACGGACCTCACCGAAGGAGCCGACGATCTCCGACATCATCTTTTCAAGGAATTTCACCTGCCCCCGTTTTGCCTGGCGGTAATGGCTCCAGGTGCGTTTTCCAGCGAACAGCTCGTATAAAAGGATTGCAACTGCATGTGAAAGGTTGAGGACAGAGTAGCGCTTGCTGGCAGGGATCGACACAACCGAATCGCAAAGCTTGAGGTCGGCAAGCGACAGCCCCGTCCCCTCGTTCCCGAATACAAGCGCGATTTTCTCCCTCTTATCCAGTTTTGCGGCAAGATCGCGGGGGGTAATGCAGCTTTTTAGTGCATACTTGAACCGCGGAACAACTCCAGTCGACCCTACCACATAATCTATACCTTGCAAGGCATCAGGAAGCGAGGACACGCGGCGCGCCTTCAAGAGGATATCCTGCGCGTGCTTTGCATATTTGACCGCCTCGTGGGAGATTTCCGTCTGGGGCCGGACCATCCAAAGCTCCCTTGCGCCAAAATTCCTCATCACCCGGCATACCGACCCTATGTTCACGGGGTACATCGGCTCGACAAGAACGATACGGATCATATTTTAATCCCTAAAAAGGACTGCGTTTCTGATAAATTCGCAGAACTAATTAAAAGGGGTAGAGGCGACAGGAGTAAGGATACTTCCCCCATAGGTGTCGGGTACATCGGCTCGACAAGAACGATACGGATCATGAAACCAACTTTCGCATACCATAAATAATCGGATAAAAAATCCCCAAATCCTGCGCTTTCCACCTCGTGGATCGAGCCCAGCGTCTAGTTTTTAAAGCGGCTTTGCCTATAGAAGATCAAATTAGAATCAATTGGATGCGAAGTAATAAAGGATGATGCGATGGGAGGAAACCTTCGGCTTTTCATACTAGCCGCGTTATTGTTGCTATTTCCGGTGCACGCCGCCGAATTTTCATCTGAAAACGTGAAGGAGATCGCCAAGGTCTACAGCGACCAGGACGAGGCATTCGTCATCCCCTCGCAGTTCAAGTCATTGCAGTACAACGGCGAGACCTTCTGGTTTGCGTATTTCACGCCGCAGGATTCCACATCGAAAAACCTCGTCCTCGTAATAAGGCAGGAGGGCAACAGCGGGGTTTTGGAGCTTCGGGAGGATGTGCTAAAGGTGCTCTATGCGGTCGATTACGACCTGGAAACACTTACCCGCCTCAAGGAGAACGGGATAGGTTTTGAGGACCTCAAGAACGTGATTGATTCGCTCAAGTTCCAAATCGACAATACGGAATTGCCCGTAATCGACAACATCAAGCGCCAGAGCACCGAGGACATGACCAGGGTGGACGATGCGCTCTTCGGGCTCCAAACCTCCACTGATGATGCCCTTAGCAGGATACAGGAAGGCATGGATTACTACGAAAATTTCCAGGCATCCGCGGCAATCCAGGATGTCATCATTGCCGACTTGGATTTGGTGATGCAGCGCTACACGGAAAGCCTCGACTACATCCACGCTTTTGCAGGCAAGGAGGACAATTACCAAAAGGCACTTTCTGAAAAACGCAAGGAGGTCACGGACCCATCGGTAGCAGCGGAGCTCTCAAAGCTTGGCAACCTCAAGGTCAAGGATGCAGTCGTAAAATCATATAACGCATCACTGGCGCAGAAGCGCAAGATTTTGCCGGAAAGGAAAGCCGCCAGGGAGAAGGCGATTGTGGACATGATAAACAGCCTCTTTTACAGGAAGGCGCGCAAGGATGCCCAGACCGCATATGAGGGGGCGCAGAAGGCGGGGATGATCGAAAGCCTGCTTTCCGCAAGGAATGAGCTTTCCCTCAAGGATTGCAGGCTAAGCAACTCGGATTTGAAGAAGCGCTGGGAGGCAATAAGGTCGGTCATGGATCCCACGCAGCCCGTTGGGGCCGAGGAATATGGGAGGGTCCCGGAAAAAGTGGCGCAAGCGGAGCAGGTTGCGCAAAACCTGAACACGAGGCTGAATTCGTGCCTTAATTCGACGCCAACCCCAACGCCCGAGCCGGAAGGCTCTGATTACCGGGGGGTCCTTGGGCCAATCATCCTTGTCATCATCGTGATTCTCGCAGCGTACTATCTAAACGGCTATATGAAAAGGAAGCCCGAGGACGCAGAAGAATAAGCATTATTAAATCGCCGCGAGTAATTTTTCCTTAAGGGAGCAGTGGTAATATGAACCTTCCGCCAGGGATAATCGTCAAAACAGGCATCGACACGGCCACCATCGATTTCGCAGCGCTGCTAAGGGAGCTCAAGGATAAGGTGTTCAACGGCTACCTCGCAATTACGGTCGAGGGCGCAAGCGCCATCGAGGAGGGCATCGTGGTCTTCGACAATGGGAAGGTAGTTGCCAGCTTTTACGAATACTTCAAGTATAACAAGCAGGTGCTCGGCGACCTCGCGTTCCAGCGGGTGATGAACGCTGCGGCAAGCAAGCACGGAGTGGCGGACATCTTCCAGCTCACAAACGACCAGGTTCAGCTCATACTAGCATTCAATGAGCAGGCGATCTGCCTTCCATCAGAGGGGGACATAAAGAAGCTGAGGAGCGAATCCTTCTCGCCGCTGTTCGAAGAGCAGATAAAGGATGGGGAGGGGACTGGCACCAAAACAGAACTGCTCAAGAAATTCAAGCTGGGGGACGTAGAGAAGAAGGAAAAGGTCGAGCAAGTGCAGGATGAGACGGAGGATTTCCTAAGGGACCTTTTCAAGGGCAAGCAATAGGCGGATGGCATGCGGATAATTGCGATTGCATCGGGCAAGGGCGGGGTTGGGAAGACCTCGATTGCGGTCAATTTGGGGATCGCACTAGTCCAGCTTGGGAGGCGCGTTGTGGTCGTGGACACCGACGTCTCAATGGCAAATGTAGGCATCATGCTCGGTATAGATCGGGCGCCCATAAGCCTCCACAATGTGCTGCTTGGCGAAACCAACATCCGCGACGCGGTCTACGAGGGCCCCGGAAAGATAAAATACGTCCCTTCGAGCCTTTCCCTTGAAAGGGTGAAGCGGCTGGTGCTTGAAAAATTGCCGGATGCAATCAAGGAACTGGAGCCGGTTGCGGATATCGTGCTTATCGACTGCCCGCCGGGGCTTGACAAGGTCGTGGAAATGGCGATTTCCTCGGCAACGGAGATAGTTGTTGTTGTTACCCCAAATCCAGCGAGCCTTGCGGATGCCCTGAAAGTCATAAATTATGCGGGAAAGAAGGGCGTGATCATTACCGGGATCATCGAGAACATGGTCCTTAACGACAAGACCGAGGTCAAGAAGGAGGAGATAGAAACCCTCCTGTCTGCAAAGATGCTGCACCAGATCCCCGATGATGCCGAGGTGCGGCGCGCAACTAGCCTGCAGGTCCCATTCTTGATCCGAAACCCATCATCCCCCGCGGCAAGGGAAATTAGGCTGCTTGCGGGCCAGCTTACCGGCGAAAAAGTCGTCATCGAGACAAAGGTTAAAAAGGGCATTTTGCAATCAATACTGGACCTGATCTTCGGGAGGAAAAAAACTTGAGTGGCGCAAGGAAATTATTTTATTTTAAATGGGGGGACGATACTTTTTCTGGTAAGCCTCATTCTCAGGCATAACAACTAACAACATTTTTGGTTTTTTTAAAAAAGAGGGGATGAAAATGGTGGAAAAAAGGCCGTTCGATGTGCTGAACAACGCTCTTAACCAGAACGTGCTCGTGAAGCTCAAGGGCGATGTGGAGATCAGGGGCACCCTGTCCAGCTTTGATGTCCACATGAACCTTGTCATCGAGAACGGCGAGGAGCTCAAGAACGGCGAGATGAAGCGCAAGCTCAACACTGTGCTTCTCCGGGGAGACACCGTCGTTTACATTTCACCGGCGAACCTGTGAGTTTTTCCCCAGATCAGAATATAAAGCATTAGCTGCCGCTTTAAAAAAATGGACTCGGCGGGATTTTCGCGAGTCTCCGAGCGAACTCGGAGAGCTCAATCGAACCCGCTGTCTCCTGCATGCCATGCAGGCGTGTTACCAGTCCACTACGAGCCCTGAAGTAAGAAATATATCCGCAACCGCAATAGAGGGGGAGCGCCCAATCCGGGCAATGTGAGGCCAACCAATAACCTCGCTTTGAGTTGACCTTTGGGTCAACGATAAGGGGGCACATCCCCCGATAATGATGGGCCCATAGGGAATTTTTCGCCTTGCCGATAATTTCGGCGGAGCCGCAAAAGCGCTTTCTTTGGCGGCGCCATCGCCTTTCTTTCTGGAAAGAAAGGCAAGGCATTGAACCCCACGTCTTTCGCACGTCAAGCGAACGTCTTACCGACCGACTCTGGGCCCGGAGGGAATCACTTTTAACGATGAAGCTATTTAATCGTTTCCAAGCCATATAGTTGGACGGGAACGGAATCGGGTATTGGCTAAAATGGGTTCGAGGTATGGAAAAAATCATCAGGCAATTCAGCCGGGATTTCTCGCTGTATGTATGCGAATGGTTAGTGGAGGGCTTGCGGGAAAACTTCAAGCGGGAAATAGGCGCGGGTTACGAGGACTACGTCATTCAGGGGGATGGGAAATCGATCACCACGCATTACATCAGCAGGGACCTGGAGGCCATCACCAGCGCATTGTTCAGGAAGCTGCGATCGGACAGGCGCTGGTATGGCCGGATGAGCGCAAAATTCAGGGAGGATTCGGTTGAAAGCAGGAAGATAATCGAAAAGTTCAGGAATGAGGGAAAGTTAACGCTAAAAGTGGTAAATGTCGCCCACGGGCGCCATTTGAAATTATTCCCCATGCTTCGCCTGTCAATTCTCGTGCCCTCCATCCTGGCTGATAAAATCCGGGAGGAATTCGGGAAGTACGGCGAAGAAGTCATCTCGCTGGCATACGGGGATAGGAAATCCAGCGACGGCGTGTTCGAGGCAAACGATTACATGCTGCGGGCGCTTGCAAGGAAAAAACTTATTGGGATGGGAAGGCCGGAAAATTACGCGAAAGTGCTAACAACGAAAGAGGTCATAAGCCTTGCAACGGATGGAAAAATGGATTTTGGGGAGATAGAGAAGCGTTCAAGGGGTTTCGTTTTCCTTAGCAATGAAATAGTTTCTTCGAGGGATTTCGGAAAAACCATCAAAAAATTCGGGTATTATCACGAGCCGGAAAAATTGGGAACGGAAATAAGGGGAGTGGTCGCATTCGATGGGGGCAAGGTTAGGGGCAAGGTTTGCAAGCTGGCAGCGCTCGAGGAGCTTTCGAAATTCAAATCCGGAAACGTGCTCGTGACGCCCATGACCGTGCCGGATTTCCTTCCCGCTATGCGGGCGGCATCTGCAATTGTGACCGACGAGGGCGGGATCACCTGCCATGCGGCAATTGTTGCAAGGGAGCTTGGGAAGCCGTGCGTGATTGGCACAAAAAATGCAACAAGAATTCTTAGGGATGGCGACCTGGTCGAGGTCGATTCACATTCTGGAAAAATCAGGAAAATCAATTGAATATAAATTAACCGGCTTAATTGCCCTATTCCGACAATTTCAAAACCGCCTCCAGCGCATCTGGTAGTTCCATGCAGCCCTCATACCCCGAGAAATGGCCCATCCCCTTCATTATTATCAATTCTGCCCCGAGTTCATTTTTGAAAATATCACCGTGCTTCAGGGGAACGTACCCATCATTGTCAGAATGGATGGCAATGAATTTATTGCAGTGCATTTTGATTGCCTTCCAATCCAACGGCTTATTGAAGAATGAATCGAAAAGGAACATCCCAAGGTTGTCTGAAAAACCAGCGACCAGTACGGCGCCTCCGATTCTTGTTTTTTGCGGCAGTGCTTCAACATAGCGCAGTATAGCGATGCAGCCAAGGGAGTGGCCAACGAAATAACAATCCTGGTCCGGCTCCCCAACAGCCCTCGATATTTTCCCAACCCATGCATCCCTTCTTGGCAATTTCGGATTGGGCATTTCAAGAACCGCCACCTCAAATCCTTCCCCCTCAAGTTCCCTTTTCAGCCAAGGCTTCCAGCCGTGATCCGGCCTGCTGTTCCAACCATGTATGACGAATGCGCGCTTTTTCATGGGAAAATTAACCTAGCAAGGGTAATAAATACAAAATATCTGATTTCACAGTATGGGCAGGCTAGGCAGGTTGGAAAAAGAAATCAGGGAAATCAAGCACAGGAACCTGCGCGTCGAGGCGGACAAGGCGTGGGAGACAAGCATTACAAGAAGAGTTCTGCTTGCTGTTTTCACCTATCTTGCAATCGGGGCTTACCTGCAGGCGATAATGTTGCCAGATCCATGGTTAAATGCGATCGTGCCATCAGTTGCATTCATGCTCTCGACGCTGACGCTGCCTTTTTTCAAGAAGCTCTGGCTGGATTGGAGAACTACCGATAAATAAGAAAGCTAATTTCAAATCGTCTGCCTTGCAAGCAGGAAAAATGCGAGCAGCACCAAAATTGCAATCACCACAAGCCTCCACGGGAACTCCTCAACCTGCTGGACGGTTTCGGGCGACATTGCAGGAAGCGTGATTGGCTTTCCCGTTGCGGCGCCATCCTCTGAAAATACCTTGAGCGTTATGTCCTTGCTTAAAAGCTCGCTTAGTGGCTGTATCTGCAGCCGGTATTCCTTGCTCTCGCCGGGCTGGATGTCCCCGATGGTGTTAAGCGGGATCAGGTTGAGGTTTTGCTCTTCGATCCTTGCGCCGATGTTTGAAATAGCGGTATTGCCCTTGTTCCTTATGATGAGGGTTACAAGCGCAGAACGCGTAACCGAGCCCTCCTTCATCGGCTTTAGCTCATAGGAATAGTCAATTTCCCGGATTGCCTTCTCGACCACAAGCTCGGAATCAAATTGCGACACTTCGGTGCCGGATTTAGCGGTGATCTTGACCTTATAGGAGCCAACTGCCGCTGGCTTTAATATGAGTGAAAACGGCGCGGCCTTTTCCGGCTTGATTGTGGTTTTAAGGGGAGGCTGCATTCTGATCCAGCTTGGTGGAATGCCAGTGATTGCAAGCGATGTGTCGGGCATGTCGACGGGCTGGGTGTTGAAGACGTTAATAATGAGCTTTTTCTCTGCGCCCTCGATTGCGGTCATTAGTGCGGGAGCATCGATTTCCAAAAGCCCTTTGCCGTCCTTGGGAAGCACTTCAAACGGCATTGTTGCGCTGAGCGCCAGGGCGTCCTTTGGCCTTATCACGATTGATGCAAGCTGCGTGCCAAGCGGTGTGTTGCAGCTGCTCTGGACAATGTAATTCACGATCTGGCTCTCACCCGGGGAAAGTGTAAATGTCTCGGGTTCGAGGAAGGGTTTTGCCTTCACCAGCGGCTTTGCCTCGATCGCATACTCATCCTCGAGGGTGCCGGTGTTCCGGACCTTGAATTTGAATGCGCCAGTCTCGCACCTGGTAATCCTGGCATCCTCCGGCTTTTCCAACTGCACGTTGCTTACCCCTTCAACCTCGTAGCAAATCTCCTTCTGGAACAGGAGGAAATTCAAGTAACGCGCCTCAAGCGTGAAATGGTAGGTGTCAATCGGGGTGAACTGCGAGGGGAAAATGGTAAGGTTGAAGTAATCCCTCTCGCCAGGCGAAAGCTCGAATTGGCGCAGGGGAAGCCTCACGTACTTCAGGGCCTCATCATCGCCATTCATTGAAAGCGTGAACGGGCCGGCCATTTCCCCGTCATTGCGCACCCCAAGTGCCACCTGTTCCCGTTCCCCGTGCTTGACTGAAATGCAGTCCAGGGGAGGATTGATCAGGCGCAGATCCGCTTTTTTGGAGATTGAGCGGATCTTGATTGGGAGCAGGAATTCCCTAACGCAGCATGAAGTTGTTGCCTGCACGCGCACAATAACATCATAATCGCCAGCTGGCGCGCCGGGCGGAAGGGTTACCGATGCCTTCACGACCTTCGTTACCCCGCCTGCGACCTTGAAATCCGTCTCGGAAAAGCTTGTGCCGGAATCGAATGGGTTCGATGGCGCATCAAGGCTGGCAACGATTTCCTCGCCAATGCCGTTCCTTATGACGATATCAAAGGCGGTTTTGGTCCCGGGGAATACCTGGATGAGGCCCTCGGGCGAAATTGTGGCGGTGATGTCAAAAGCGGGCACCGCGCTTGCCTGCGCGCCCTCGACATTCAAATGCAGGGAAATGCTTTCGCTGCAACTGCCTGCGCCCGAATCCGAAACGATCTCGAGCGGGAAGTCATAGCTGCCCGCGGGTGCAATTGCAAAGAAGGTGAATACTTTGCTCTCCGAAGGCGCAAGGCTCGATGCGCTTGAATCAAAATAGGTTTCCACTTCATCAAGGTAATTGTTGTATGCCGAAAGGTAGGCTGTCCGGATGCCGGGCGCATTGTTCTTGATGGCTATTGGGAAGGAGGCGAGCGTTCCCGCAGTGACATTCGCACCTGCAATTGGCTCCACCTGGAGAAAGGTGCATTCGGCTAGCACAGGGGTCAGAATCAGGGCGAACAATAGCGCCACCAGCCTTGGATTCATGAGTTTTTTATGGTATTTTCCCTATATAAAAGCATAGTCCGGAGGCAATATGCACCAAAGAGATCTGAGGGGAATCCGTTGGTTTTATATAATCGGGGGTGTTTTATTGCAAAAGTGGGCCTCATGGAACTCATCGAAATTATACTTTTCATATTCCCCGCATATATCGCAAACAGTGCGCCGGTTATTTTCTCAGGCGGAGGCCCATTGGACTTAAGCCTGAATTTGCCAGACAAGCGGCGCTTGCTTGGCGATAGCAAGACCGTCAGGGGGACAATTGGCGGGCTAGCTGCGGGATTTGCCATAGGCGCGCTGCTCTCATACTTTATCCCGGATTACTTGGCGTCTGTCACAACGCTTCCGCAAAAGCTGGAAATTTCCGCGTTGATGGTCAGCGGCGCCATCTTTGGCGACCTGCTCGGGAGCTTCTTCAAGCGAAGGCTCAACATCAGGCCGGGCGAGCCGCTGTTCGTCACCGACCAGCTGCTTTTCATCCTGACTGCCATCCTCTTCACATATCTCGCAAAGGGATTCTACCTGAGCCTTGGCGATTTGGGGACGATCATAATAATCACGCTGGTCATGCACATCCTTGCAAATGTGATTGCCCATAAGCTAAGCCTGAAGAAGGTGCCATGGTAGCTGATTAGTCAAACTTACGCGACCGGGGGGGAAATGAGGTTGGAAATTCTGCCCGCAACACATTCATATTCCAAATTGGATGGTAAACCACAGCAAGGATTGGCGAAAGGGCAATAATGCCGCAAAGTGGGGGATATGCTCAAGAAAGGCGAGATTGGCTTCCTGGCAAAATTCCTCGCGCTCATTTCAATTCTTTTCCTGCTCCTCAAGACCGTCCAAATGGGCTTTTTGCTTGAGTGGATCGCGAGCTGGGAATACGGCGCGCTGAGATTTTTGAATTTGCCGGCTATTTTGGATGGGGCAACGATCGCACTCCCTTCCGTAAAGATAAGGATAGTGCCGGAATGCTCGGGCCTTTTCATGCCCATCCTCCTTGCGGCGCTTTTGTGGTCGACGAAAATTGAGGCCGGAAAAAGAATAAGGTACATGCTCATATTCACCCCCCTGTTGTTCCTATTCAATCTCATCAGGCTATTTGCAACAATATTCACCCTGGCAGTTGCGCCCGGATTATTCGACCTCATGCACATAACGCTTTGGTTTGTGGATTCGGCAATTGTCCTCTTGATCTGGATGGACGCGCAAGGGATCAAAATTACGGAATTGCTTCCAGCAAGCGGGAAGGGGAAACGCTATGCGAAATAACATCGCAATTGCGATTGTTGCCATTTTTTTGGCAGTGTTCCTCCTAGGTTACAATGCGCCCTTGAGGACTTATGGAGCTAGGGAGGGATTGATGGAATACGGGCAAATCCAACCCAAACAATCCGCAATAATTGGCATTCCCGCAATTGATGGCACCGGAAATGGGGCAATTGCAAAGGTGGGCGCACATATTGTCCCGGGCAGCGGAAGGATGTTAATTTTGATCACAAACGGAACTCCGCTGATCAGCCCTGAAACGCAGGAGTCGATGCGAACTGGATTCGAATTGGCAAAAGGAATTGCAGGCAGCAAAGGAAGCGGCAAGGACGTATATTATGAATTCCAGGGCGCGTCCGAAATTGTGAGTGGAAGATCCGCAGGCGCAGCAATTGCAATATTAACCCTTGCACAATTTGAGGGCAAAAAGCTAAGGGCGGATACGCTCATTACAGGAAGCATCGATTCGAACGGAAGCATCGGCCGCGTTGGCTTCATACTTGAAAAGGCAAGGGCGCTTGCGGGAACGCAATATAGCACGCTTCTTGTGCCAATCGGGGAGTCCATTGAGATAAGGCCCCCTGAAACCTGCAAAAGACGGGATGGCTCGCTTATTGCCGGCTGCAAGCCCCCTGAAATGGAATACGATATCGGGAGGGAAACCGGAATTAACATCGTTGAGGTTGCAACTATTGCCGAAGCGTATTTGCTGATGACTGAATGAAGGATGAGAAGCGGGCATGGATGGGTTAGGCAATCGAATGTGACCGCATTCGAAAGCAATTGCTAAAAATCAGGTATCCGGTCAATTTCATCCGCACCCCATCATTTCTGCTGCTGAAGCTCAAACATCTCGAAAATCTCGGATTCGGTCATGGCATCCTCCGGCCGCTTGTCCTTCCGTATGGAAATCAGGCGGGGGAACCTTAGTGCAAAGCCCTCATCCCCGCCTTGCGCCCTCCCTGCGGTGTGCGTGGGGGACCTTGTAATCTCGTCGGCATTGACCTCGATTACGATTTTGGGCGTAACCCAAACATCCGGCGTCATCTCGCTGTCAACAGAGTTGGGCTTTTCCTTGATGGATAGCTTCTCCAACGCCTTTTGGAACTCGCCCATCTGCTCTTCAGAAAAGCCGGTGCCAACTTTTGCGATGCTCCTGAACTTTTGCATCTCCGGGTCATACACTGCAGTAAGGACGCCCCCGAACTCAAATTGCGCGCGCTTGCCCTTCCCAAAATAATACCCAATTATTACGACATCGTAGGTGTCTACGGACTTCCCGTAGCTGCGCTTGAGCTTTATCCAGGCGAATTTCCTTGCACCGGCGCCATATGGGGCGGATAGGTCCTTGGCAATGATCCCCTCAAGCCCCTCCTGCAGGCATTTTTCAAAAAAGGCTTGGAGCTGCGGGGCGTCTTTGCAGATTATGCGATCAGCGGGCGCTATAGTTGAGGCGCCTGCCCGTATCAATTTTTCCAGTTCCATGCGCCTTTCCTCATAGGGCACGTTTGTGTAATCTTTGCCATCCGCGTACAATAGCTCGAATGCAAAAAGCCTTAGGGGTATTTCCCGTGCCTTTTGGCCGATCCCGTGCTTGCGCTTGCGCTGGATCGTCACCTGGAAGGGGAGAAAACGGTTTTGGGGTTCGTCATATGCGATCGCTTCGCCCTCGAATATCGCATCCTTTGCGGAAAATTCATCCCCTACCGCTTCCACTATGTCCGGGAACATGTGCGTCATGGGCTCCTCTTTCCTCGAGAATATTTTCACTTCCCTGCCTTTCTTGTGGATCTGGAGCCGGAAGCCGTCATATTTGCCCTCGACCGAGCATTTGCCCAATTTCTCAATTATCTGCGCCGGAGAAAGGAGCCTTTCAGCAAGCGCGGGCCTGATGGGAGAAAAAACGCGGGGGGAAATGCCAGCAAGCGAATTGCCATCCCCGGAGCAGACAGTTTGCGCCACCTCCCCAAGGTCGGAGCGCATGCTATAGGCGCGCTCAAATCGCTCGCGATAAACCCTTTTTTCAGCCAAAATCTGCAGGGCTAGGGTGTATTTGCCCCCATTTTTTGTCAACCGCAGCAATTCGCCCTCAAGAGAGCCGGCCTTTGATTTCAAATCCAAAATGGCGCCCTTTTTTGCATCCTCGATTGCCGCAAGATCCCCTTCCAGTGACAATTCGATTGAGGATGCCTCGCCCTTCTTTTCAGCGGCCTCCTTGCGGAAAACAGGGGCGCAATTGCGGATTGCAAAGGTGCCCGCACCGGATTTGAGTGCCGTTGCGTCCTTCGCAATATGGCAGAGCCAAAAAATTGAAAGTGCATCTAGAATTGTGGATTCCCCCATTCCAAGCCTAAGGCTCCCCTGGACGAATCGGATGATATGCTTAGCTTCGAGGGGCCTTGCATTGGCGAGCAATTCCGCAAGCAAGTTGATCTTTAGGTCCTGCGAGCCGCTTCCGGAAGATGTTGCGATCTTGTAGAAATTATCATACACTTTTTTTATGCTAAGGTCCTCGTGCAATAGGGTGGACTGCGCCTTCCTTTCCAAAAGCGTGCCGGCAGTTGCACCCAAATCGCCCACATCGCGGTAGGCCGCCTCGATTTGCCCTATGGATTTTCCGGAAACGCGGGAAATTGCCATTTGTGCGAGCTTGTCGCCAATCCCGATTTGGATGCCCTGCGATTCGGGGACCAAAATCCCTTGGCACAGGTAGGTGAGCCTTCGCACTTCGGTTGGGTCTGCATTGTAATATACTTCGGCAAGTCGCTCCGTAAGCATGAGCCTGGAGGCGGTTTTCTCCATTGCCTCGAATACGTCTGCGAGCTGCGAAAAGCGCATGTGAGTATAAGGAATGCCGATTTAAAAAAAGGCGCGGGAGAAAAAAATTGGGCAATTCCGATTATTGGATGGGCGATTTGGCTGTGGATTTGGCAAATTGTTAAAAACCGGAATAAATGGCCAAAATCCATTACCCTTCGGACGCATCGTCTGCGTTCATTCCCTAAGCCACCTAGCCCACCAATCGGAATAAAGAGAGAGCATTTCGGAAAAGGAATTGCTAAGCGTAAGGGAGGCGTTTTTTTCAGTAGGCGCAACAAGCCCGGATTTCTGCAGGGCCAGGATCAGCATGTAGAGCGTGCTTTTCTTGGCGCCCAATTTCTTCTGGAGCTGGATGAAGGGCACCGGGCCCTTCTTCAATTCCTCAAGGACCTGGATGGCGAGCTCCTTTTTCGTCTGGGAAAAGGAGAACGAATTGTTGATGAAATTGTAGATGGTGAATTGGCTGCCCTTCATCTTCGAGGCATCGCCAGCATCAATCCGGAAATAAGAGAAAGCCTGGGATTTTTGCTTGTTGTAGTGCTCGCGGGTCTTTCCGGTTCGTTTTTGCTTTGGGGGCAGGTCCATTTGGCCACTATCCTCCGGATCGGGCTTATCTGTTGCTCCCAAGCCGTTTTCATCCATAATTGAATTCCCACCCTAAACCGAAAAGAATAGCCTAAGAGCATCCCTTGTGCCAGGCGCAAGCCCGAAAATCGTTATGAGTGCGAGCACATAAACATGCTCGCTTGGGCTTTCCGCCTCCCTGCGCAGCGCAAAAACGATCGCAAGCGCAAAGACCAGCTTCACTAAGTAGAATGCAAAGGGCGAGCCGAAAAAGCCAAAGAGGGTATTTGCTACCACATGCTGTTCGGAATAACCCCCAAAGGCAACTCCGATGAATGTTGCAGCCCCATCAAGTGCTTGCGAAAGTACCGTTGTGCGCTCAAGGTTCTTGAATTCAGGGGTCTCGCGCTTATTGTAGATGCGGGATTTGATTAATTCGAATGCCAAAAGCCCAAGCCCTGCAAGCAGCAGGATTCCGGCAAGCTGGAGGATATGGCTTATGGCCACCCGGGAAATCCCGTTAAGCGCCAATATCGCAAGCATTACCGCGGCAATCCCAATCCCCGAGTCGCGCACTTTCCTTAGCATAAGCGCACTATCCCCTTTGGCGGATTCCTTGCTCACTTTGTAAATGACGGCAAGCAGGG